>DASWVJ010000280.1:0-10436 GCA_036406295.1 Bradyrhizobium sp. | reverse complement strand
TCGCGCGAGAAGAATTTCAATTCTTCCAGCGCAAAGGCGAGCCCGCGGTCATCGGGATGGCCGTCGACGTCGGCATAGAACTGCGTGGCGAAGAAATTGCCGTCGACCATGTAGCTTTCCAGCTTGGTCATGTTGACGCCGTTGGTGGCAAAGCCGCCGAGCGCCTTGTAGAGCGCGGCCGGCAAGTTGCGCACGCGGAAAACAAAAGTGGTAACCAGCGGGCCGGAGCCCTGCTTGGCCCAGTTCGGCTCGCGCGCCAGCACCACGAAGCGCGTGGTGTTATGCGACTCGTCCTCGACGTCCTCGGCCAGGATTTCGAGGCCATAGATCTCCGCCGCCAGGCGCGAGGCGATCGCCGCGACAGTGCGGTCCTTGCGCTGGGCGACGTCGCGGGCGCTGCCGGCGGTGTCGGCCGCAACGATCGGCTTGATGCCGAGCTTGCGGATGATGCGGCGGCACTGGCCGAGCGCGTGGACGTGGCTCTCCACCGTCTTGATGTCCGAAAGCCTGGTGCCCTTCAGCGCCATCAATTGGTGGCGGATCGGCAGGAAGAATTCGCCGACGATGTAGAGGCCGGAGGCCGGCAGCAGATGATGGATGTCGGCGACGCGGCCGGCGACCGAGTTCTCGATCGGGATCATGCCGAGATCGGCCTCGCCGCTGGAGATCGCCCCCAGCGCGTCCTCGAAGGTCGCGCAGGGCATGGGTTCGGCGTCCGGATAGGCCTCGACGATGGCGATGTGGGAATTGGCCCCCGGCTCGCCCTGGAATGCGATTTTCTGCTTCTTGGTCATGTCGATTTTCCTGCCGGGCCTTCTAGCAGGCACTCAGCTTTTTGCCAGTATGGAGCGGGCGGTTTCGAGGTCGGCGGGCGTGTCGACCCCGCGCGGAACCGTGTCCACGATGGTGACGTCGATCCGCATCCCCGCCTCCAGCGCACGGAGTTGCTCGAGCTTCTCCTGCTTCTCCAGCGGCGAGGGCGCTAGCTGCACGAAGCGCTCCAGCGCGGGCCGCCGATAGGCGTAAAGCCCGATATGGTGGTAGCGCGGCCCCTCGCCAGCCGGCGCGGTGGCGCGGGTGAAATACAGCGCGCGCAGCCGCCGGCCGCCGATCGGCGAGCCGACCGCCTTCACGACGTTCGGGTTGAGCGCCTCTTCCTCGGTGTGGATTTCGGCCGCCAGCGTCGCGATGTCCACCGCGGGGTCGTCGAGTGGCGGCAGCACGTCGCGGATATTATCGGGCGATATGGTCGGGAAATCGCCTTGCAGATTGACGACGATCTCGGCCGCCCCCTGCGGATCGAGCAGCCGCATCGCCTCATGGATGCGGTCGGAGCCGGACGGATGGTCGGCCCGGGTCATGACCGCCTCGCCCCCATTGGCGCGCACGGCGGCGGCGATTTCCGGCGTGTCGGTAGCCACCGCCACCCGGCCGATCCTGGCGGCCTCCGCCCGGCGCAGCACATGGACGATCATCGGCAGGCCGCCAATGTCGAGCAGCGGCTTGCCGGGCAGGCGGGTGGCCGCCATGCGGGCCGGAATCAGCACCAAAACGCGGTTTTCGGACATGGGAAGCGGGGCTGGCGGGCGGTTCGAAAACCGGCCGGAATAGTGGGGAGCGGGCGAAAGCTGGCGCGTTTTACCGGGTTGCCAGAGGCGGGGCAAACCGATATCTGAACCTTGCCGAGGGGGCGGCGCGAAAGCCTGATTCCTGAGGCCAATAATCCTTTCCCGCGGGCCGTTTCCTTCCGGCCTTACGTGATCTTCCGGCTAGGGGCCTGATCCACTATGGACTCCTTCGAACTCAATAAAATCCTCGGCGCCATCCTCGGCACCTGCATCCTGGTTCTGGTGACGAGCTTTGCCGCCAACGCGGTGTTCACGCCCAGGCCGCTGGAGAAGCCGGGCTTCGAGATCGCCGTGAAGGAAGAATCGAAGGCCGGCGCGCCCGCTGCGGCCGCACCGTCCGAGCCGATCGAGAAGCTGCTGCAGACCGCCTCCGTCGAGAAGGGCGCTGCCGCCGCCAAGAAGTGCGCCGCCTGCCACACCTTCGAAAAGGGCGGTCCGAACCGCGTCGGCCCGAACCTATGGGGCACCGTCAACGAGAAGAAGGGCGAGGGCAAGGGCGGCTTCAACTTCTCGGCTGCCATGAAGTCGAAGGGCGGCGAGTGGACGTTCGAGGACCTCGACAAGTTCATCGCCAATCCGAAGGGCTTTGTGCCGGGCACGGCGATGGGCTTTGCCGGTATCCAGAAGGACAGCGAGCGCGCCGACGTGATCGCTTATCTGGCCACGCTGGCGGACAAGCCGGTGCCGCTGCCGACGGCGTCGAAGTAGCTTGGCCGGCGACAAACAGAACTATTCCAAACGGCCAGGCAATGCCTGGCCGTTTCGGTTTCGGGGGATCGCGTGCTTGTTACCGGGGCCTTTGGCCGCAGCCGAACAGCCGGTGGGCTGGCAAGATGAGGAAAAAGCAACATAATCAGCCGAATCCTTGCCGTATAATGGGTCCTCAATGAAATGATCGGGGCTTGAGAACCGGGGGGACGTCGAGACCGTTCGTCCACAGCTCACAACAGGAATTCTCGTTTTGGCAATTACCCGACGACACCTTCTGCAGAGCGGCGCTGTTGCCGCCATGGCCCCGGCGCTGACGCGCCTTCCCATCATCGACACCGCCAATGCGCAGTCCGCCGCCGAGCCGGCCTGGCGTCACGCATTGTCGCTGTTCGGGGACATCAAATATCCCGCCGGCTTCAAGCAATTTGATTACGTCAATCCCGATGCGCCGAAGGGCGGCATGGCGCGGCTGATCTCGCTCGGCACGTACGACAACTTCAACATTGCGGTCGCCGGCATCAAGGGAAATATCGCGGCCGCGGCGACCCAGATCTACGAAACGCTGATGTTCAAGTCGCAGGACGAGGTCGTCACCGAATACGGCCTGCTGGCGGAAGCTGCAGCGCATCCCGACGATTTCTCCTGGGTAGTCTACCGGCTGCGCAAGGAAGCGCGCTGGCATGACGGCAGGCCCATTACGCCAGAGGACGTGATCTTCACGCTGGAAACGCTGAAGAAGCTGAGCCCGTTCTATGCCGCTTACTATCGCCACGTCGTGAAGGCGGAAAAGTCCGGCGAGCGCGACGTCAAGTTCACCTTCGACGGGCCCGGCAATCGTGAGCTGCCGACCATCGTCGGCGAAGTCCCTGTGCTGCCGAAGCATTGGTGGGAAGGCTCCGATGAGCAGGGCCGCAAGCGCGACATCTCCCTGACCACGCTCGAGAAGCCGCTTGGCTCCGGCCCCTACCGCATCAAGGATTTCGTCGCGGGCCGGTCGGTCGTCCTCGAGCGAGTGAAGGATTACTGGGGCGCCAACCTGCCGGTTCGCATCGGTCAGAACAATTTCGACGAGATGCGCTTTGAATACTACCGCGACAACAACGTTGCGCTGGAAGCCTTCAAGGCCGATCAGGCCGACTGGATCGCGGAAAACTCCGCCAAGCAATGGGCGACGGCCTACGAATTCCCGGCGGTCGTCGACAAGCGCGTGGTCAAGGAAGAATTCCCGATCACCGATTCCGGCCGCATGCAGGCGTTCATATTCAATTTGCGGCGCGAACAGTTCAAGGATGCGCGCCTGCGCCGGGCGTTCAATTACGCCTACGACTTCGAGGAGATGAACAAGCAGCTCTTCTACAGCCAGTACAAGCGCATCAACAGCTACTTCGACGGCACCGAGCTCGCCAGTTCGGGCTTGCCGCAGGGACTGGAATTGCAGATCCTGGAAACGGTGCGCGACAAGGTGCCGCCGGAAGTCTTCACCACGGCTTACACCAATCCGGTCGGCGGCAATCCCGAGAATGTCCGCAGCAATCTGCGTGAGGCAACGAAGCTGTTGAAGGAAGCCGGTTTCGAGGTCAAGGACCGCAAGCTTGTCGATCCGTCGGGCCGGCCGGTCACCGTCGAGATCCTGGTGGATGGTCCTTCCTCCGAGCGCATCGCGCTGTTCTACAAGCCCTCGCTTGAACGCATCGGCGTAACGGCCTCGATCCGCGTCGCCGACGCCGCGCAATACGAGCAACGCACCCGCAGCTTCGACTTCGACATGATCATCGACCAGTGGGGTCAATCGCTTTCGCCGGGCAACGAGCAGCGCGAATTCTGGGGGTCGCAGGCGGCCGACGCGCCCGGCTCGCGCAACACCATGGGCATCAAGAATCCGGCGATTGATGCCTTGATCGAGAAGGTGATCTTCGCGACGGACCGGGAGAACCTGGTGGCGGCGACGCATGCGCTGGATCGCGTGCTGCTGTGGAACCACTTCCTGGTGCCGCAATTTACCTATCCGTTCGCCCGCTATGCCCGCTGGGACCGGTTCAACCGCGCGGAGCTGCCGAAATTTGCCCGCTCGGGCCTGCCTTCGCTGTGGTGGTACGATGTCGAGAAGTCTGCCCGGATCGGCAAGCGCTCGTGAAGGATTTTCTGCGCATGGCGGCTTTCTCTCGCCGGCACTTTCTCGGGGCTAGTGCGGGCGCTCTGGCCGCGCTGCGGCTATCGCCTGGTCAGGCCGCGGACGAAGCCGCCGGCGCCGAGGTGCACGGCATCTCGGCTTTCGGCGATCTCAAATATCCCGCCGACTTCAAGAACTTCGACTATGTCAATCTCGCCGCGCCCAAGGGCGGGATGTTCTCGACCATCCCCTCGGTGCGCAGCTACAACCAGTCCTACCAGACCTTCAATTCGCTCAATGCCTTCATCCTGAGGGGCGAGGGCGCGCAGGGCATGGACCTCACCTTCACTGCGCTGATGGCGCGCGCCGGCGACGAACCGGACGCGATGTACGGGTTGGTCGCGAAGTCCGTGCGGATCTCGCCGGACAAGCTGACCTATCGCTTCACGCTTCGGCCCGAGGCGAAATTCCATGACGGCTCGCAGATCACGGCGCACGATGTCGCCTGGTCCATCAACACGCTCAAGGCAAAAGGCCATCCGCTGATCCAGGTGCAGATGCGCGACGTCAAGGGCGCAGAGGCGCTCGACGACATGACCGTCGCCGTTGCCTTCGCCGAGAAGCGCGCGCGCGATGTGCCGCTCTATGTCGCGGGCCTGCCGATCTTCTCGAAGAACTACTATGCGACGCGTCCTTTCGACGAATCGACGCTGGATACGCCGCTCGGTTCGGGGCCTTACAAGGTCGGCAAGTTCGAGGTGAACCGCTTCATCGAGTACGGGCGCGTCAAGGGCTGGTGGGGCGCCAACCTGCCGGCCTGCCGCGGTCTCTACAATTACGACGTCATCCGCTACGAATTCTATCGCGATCGCGACGTTGCGTTCGAAGGCTTTACCGGCAAGAACTATCTGTTCCGCGAGGAGTTCACCTCGCGTCTCTGGGCGACGCGCTACGACTTCCCCGCCATCAAGGACGGCCGGGTCAAGCGCGAGGAGGTGCCGGACGAAACGCCCTCGGGTGCGCAGGGCTGGTTCATCAACACGCGCCGTCAACAATTCAAGGATCCGCGCGTGCGCGAGGCGCTGATCTACGCCTTCGATTTCGAGTGGACCAACAAGACCATCATGTACGGCGCCTATGCGCGCACCCACTCGCCGTTCCAGAACTCCGACATGATGGTGAGCGGTGGTCCGCCGACGCCGGAAGAGTTGAAATTGCTGGAGCCGTTCCGCGGCCAGGTCCCCGATGACGTGTTCGGCGCGCCTTTCGTTCCGCCGGTCAGCGACGGTTCCGGACAGGACCGCGCGCTGCTGCGCAAGGCTCAGCAACTGCTCAATGAGGCCGGCTACGTCATCAAGGACAACAAGCGGCACCTGCCGAGCGGCGAGGTGTTCAAGATCGAGTTCCTGTACGAGGAACCCTCGCTGAATCCGCACCACGCGCCCTATATCAAGAACCTCGTCACGCTCGGCATCGAGGCAAGTCCGCGCCTGGTCGATGCGGTGCAGTATCGCGCCCGGGTGGAGGACTTCGATTTCGACATGACCATCCAGCGCTTCTCGATGTCGGCAACCCCAGGCGATTCCATGCGCTCGTTCTTCTCCTCGCAGGCGGCGAAGACCAAAGGCTCGTACAATCTTGCCGGCATCGAAAGCCCTGCGCTGGACGCGCTGATCGAGAAGATCATTGCCGCCGACAGCCGTGAAGAGCTCACCATCGCCTGCCGCGCCTTCGACCGCGTGTTCCGCGCCGGGCGCTACTGGGTGCCGCAATGGTATAACAAGACCCACCGGCTGGCGTATTGGGACCTGTTTGCGCGCCCCGAAAAGCTGCCGCGCTACAACATTGACGGCTATTCCTCTGGTGTCGGCGAGCGGATCCTGTGGTGGTATGACGCCGCCAAGGCCGCGAAACTCGAACAGGCGAAGCATTAATGGCAGCCTATATCGCCCGCCGCATCCTCCTGATGTTCCCGACTATGCTCGGGATACTCTTCGTTGCGTTCGTCGTGGTGCAGTTCGCTCCAGGCGGCCCTGTCGAGCGCGTGCTCGCGCAGCTTTCCGGTGCCGACACCGGCGGCTCCTCGCGTATCTCGGGCTCTGCCAGCGGCGATTTTGCCGGCCGCGCGCCGCAGGCGGGTGCATCGGCTGATGCCGTAAATTCCAAGTATCGCGGCGCACAGGGCCTCGATCCCGAATTCATCAAGAACCTGGAAAAGCAGTTCGGCTTCGACAAGCCGGCGCCCGAACGCTTCCTCCTGATGGTGTGGAACTACGCCCGCTTCGATTTCGGCAAGAGCTATTTCCGCGACGTCAGTGTGATCCAGCTCATCAAGGAGAAGCTGCCGGTCTCGATCTCGCTCGGCCTCTGGCTGACGCTGCTGACCTACATGATCTCGATCCCGCTCGGCATTCGAAAGGCGGTCTCCGACGGCTCGCGCTTCGACACCTGGACCTCAGTGGTCATCATCATCGGCTTTGCCATCCCCGGCTTCCTGTTCGCGATCCTCCTGATCATCCTGTTCGCCGGCGGCTCGTTCTTCAACTGGTTCCCGCTGCGCGGCCTCACCTCCGACGGATGGTCAAGTTTCCCCTGGTACTGGAAGATCATCGATTATTTCTGGCACATCACCCTGCCCCTGATCGCGATGGGGCTCGGCGCCTTCGCCACCATGACGCTGCTGACCAAGAACTCGTTCCTCGACGAGATCAGGAAGCAATACGTCATGACCGCGCGCGCGAAGGGCTGCACCGAGCGCCAGGTGCTCTATGGACACATCTTCCGCAATGCCATGCTGATCGTGATCGCCGGCTTCCCCGGCGCCTTCATCCACGCCTTCTTCTCCGGCTCGCTCCTGATCGAAACCATCTTCTCGCTGGACGGGCTCGGATTGCTCAGCTTCGAGAGCGTGCTGAACCGCGACTATCCCGTGGTGTTCGGCAACCTGTTCATCTTCTCCCTTGTCGGTCTCGTGATAGGCCTGCTTTCTGACCTCACCTATATGTGGATCGATCCCCGGATCGATTTCGAGGCGCGGGAGGTCTAATGACGATGCTCGCGCCACAGCCGGTCGAGACCTCGACGCAGACGCCGCTGGGCACCGCCGTGCCGGTCACGCGGCAGCGCCTTGCGCTGTCGCCGCTCAATCGCCGCCGCTGGCAGAGCTTCAAGGCGAACCGCCGCGGCTACTGGTCGCTGTGGATCTTCCTCATACTGTTCGTGGTCTCGCTGTTTGCCGAACTGATCGCCAACGACCGTCCCTTCATGATCAAGTACGATGGCAGGCTCTACTGGCCGGCCTTTGTCAGCTATGCCGAGACGACGTTCGGCGGCGATTTCGAGACCGCGGCCGACTATCGCGATCCTTACTTGCAGAAGCTGATCGCGGACAAGGGTGGCTGGATCGTGTGGCCGCCGATCCGCTACTCCTACGACACCCACAATCTCGATCTGCCGACGCCCGCGCCATCGCCGCCGACCTGGATGCTGACCGAAGCGCAATGCAAGGCGGTGGTGGAGAAGAAGGGCCTCAATAGCTGCCGCGATCTCGAATACAACTGGCTCGGCACCGACGATCAGGGCCGCGATGTGGTGGCGCGCCTGATCTACGGCTTCCGCATTTCGGTGTTGTTCGGATTGACGCTGACCATTCTGTCCTCGATCATCGGCGTCATTGCCGGCGGCGTGCAGGGCTATTTCGGCGGCTGGGTCGATCTCACCTTCCAGCGCCTGATCGAGATCTGGAGCTCGATTCCCTCTCTCTATCTGCTCCTGATCATCTCGGCGGTGCTGCCGCCCGGCTTCTTCATCCTGCTCGGCATCCTGTTGCTGTTCTCCTGGGTGTCGCTGGTTGGCCTGGTCCGTGCGGAGTTCCTGCGCGGACGCAATTTCGAATACATCCAGGCGGCACGCGCGCTTGGCGTCTCCAATCGTGTGATCATGTTACGCCATCTGCTGCCGAACGCCATGGTCGCCACCATGACGTTCCTGCCCTTCATCGTGTCGTCGTCGGTGATGACGCTGACGGCGCTGGACTTCCTCGGCTTTGGCCTGCCGCCCGGCTCGCCGTCGCTCGGCGAGCTGCTGGCGCAGGGCAAGGCCAATGTGCAGGCGCCGTGGCTCGGCTTCACCGGCTTCTTTGCGGTGGCGATCATGCTGTCGCTGCTCATCTTCATCGGCGAAGCCGTGCGCGACGCCTTTGATCCGCGCAAGACGTTCCAGAAGGGGTGAGAGGGATGGACGCCATCAATCAGCCCCTGCTCGATGTCCGCGACCTCTCGGTCGCATTCGGCAACACGCTTGCCGTCGATCACGTCTCGTTCTCGATCAAGCGCGGGCAATGCGTGGCGCTGGTCGGCGAGTCCGGTTCTGGCAAATCGGTCAGCGCGCTGTCGATCCTGAAGCTGCTGCCGTATCCCTCCGCCTCGCATCCCTCCGGCACCATTCATTTCAAGGGCCGCGAGCTCTTGCGCGCCGGCGAGCGCGAGATGCGCGAGGTCCGCGGCAACGACATCTCGATCATCTTCCAGGAGCCGATGACCTCGCTCAATCCGCTCCACACCATCGAGGCGCAGATCGGCGAGATACTGTCGCTGCATCAGGGCATCGGCGGGTCGATGGCGCGGGCCCGCACGCTGGAGCTGCTGACGCAAGTCGGCATTCCCGATCCCGAGACGCGGCTGGGCAGCTATCCGCATCAACTCTCCGGCGGGCAGCGCCAGCGCGTGATGATTGCGATGGCGCTGGCGAACGAGCCGGATCTCCTGATCGCCGACGAGCCGACCACCGCGCTCGACGTCACCGTGCAGGCGCAGATCCTGGCGCTGCTCGCTGACATCCGCGAGCGGCTCGGCATGAGCCTCTTGTTCATCACCCACGATCTCGGCATCGTCCGCCGCATCGCCGACACCGTCTGCGTGATGAACAAGGGCAAGATCGTCGAGCAGGGTCCGGTCGAGCAGGTCTTCACCGCGCCGAGGCATCCCTATACCCGCGATCTCCTGGCCGCTGAACCGAAGCCCGATCCGGCGCCGCCGCGCCCCACTGCGCCCGTGGTGATGAAGGCGGATGATCTAAAGGTCTGGTTCCCGATCAAGCGCGGGCTGCTCCGCTCCACCGTCGGTCACATCAAGGCGGTCGACGGCGTCAGCGTCGCCGTGCGCAAGGGCGAGACGCTGGGAGTGGTCGGCGAGTCCGGTTCGGGCAAGACCACGCTTGGGCTGGCGCTGCTCCGGCTGATCGCCTCCGACGGGCCGATCGTGTTCCTGGGGAAAAACATCCAGGGCCTGCGGTTCAAGGAAATGCGCCCCCTGCGCAGCGACATGCAGATCGTGTTCCAGGACCCGTTCGGCTCGCTCAGCCCGCGCCTGTCGGTCGGCGACATCATCGCCGAAGGTCTCAGCGTGCATCAGAGTTCGCTGTCGGAAGAGCAGTGCGATGCCCGCGTTGTCAAGGCGATGACGGATGTCGGCCTCGATCCGGAGTGGCGTTTCCGCTATCCGCACGAATTCTCCGGCGGCCAGCGCCAGCGCATCTCGATCGCGCGCGCCGTGGTGCTGGAGCCGAATTTCGTCGTGCTGGACGAGCCGACCAGCGCGCTTGACATGCTGTTCCAGGCCCAGATGGTCGATCTGTTGCGCGAGCTGCAGCGCAAGCGCGATCTCACCTACATGTTCATCTCGCATGATCTGCGCGTGGTGGCCTCGCTCGCCAGCCATTTGATCGTGATGCGCCACGGCAAGGTGGTAGAGGAGGGGCCAGCGGCGGAGCTGTTCAGGAATCCGAAGAGCGACTACACCCGCGCGCTGTTCGCTGCGGCTTTCAGGATCGAGGCTGCGCCCGCAGGCTCGGTGGCGACGTAAAGCGGAATGAGATGCAGCGAGCGGCGGAGGCCCGACCTACTTTGCATGGGGTTGTTTTCGCGATTTTGTGTCCGGGCGCTGTGCTGAACCGTGGAAGAGCGCTGCGATAGGTCCTTATAGCCGCTT
>DASWVJ010000279.1:0-15941 GCA_036406295.1 Bradyrhizobium sp. | reverse complement strand
GGCCTTGTCCTGAAGATAATGCCCGCAGAACCACTCCATCACCGCGCGCGACAGGAAATAGCCTTCGGCATTCTCGCTGCGCGAGGGAAAGCGGCCGTTCTCGCTTCCGTCGGCGAAATTGCCGACGACGTCGGTGACGGGATAGACCAGGAGCTGCGCGGCGAGCTTGATGCCGGCATCGCGCGCGGCGAGCGAGACGGTGGCGGCGAGATTGCCGCCGGCGCTGTCACCGGCAACGCCGACGCGGCCGGGGTCGCCGCCGAACTCCGCGATGCGCGCGACGACATCGCGCAGCGCCGCAAAGGCATCCTCGAACGCGCCGGGAAAGCGCACCTCGGGCGGCCGGCGGTAATCGACCGAGATCACCACCGCGCCGGTCTCGATCGCAAGGTAGCGCGCCTGCCGATCATGCGTCTCGAGATCGCCCGCGACCCAGCCGCCGCCGTGGAAGAACACCACCGTCGGCGCCTTGCCGCTGCCCATGCGATAGACCCGCGCGTCGAGGGAGCCGGCCGCGCCCTTCACCCGCGTGTCCTCGGCGCTCTTCACCGGAGGCGGCGGCACCGCGGCACGCGCGGCGGCCAGCGCTCGCAGCGACTCGCGCGCGCTCACCGGCGTCATGACCGCGGGATCGCGCAGCGGCAGCAACGGAATGATCTTTTCAACGACGGGATCGAGCGGAGCCGGCATTTCCTCGGGGCCTTTCCTGGTTTTGGTTGCAAGGAGATTAGAGAATTGACGCGGGCAAGAGCAACCGTCATTCCGGGACGACGCGTCAGCATCGAACTATGGAGCGCACTTGCGCTCCTGAGAATCTCGAGATTCCGGGTTCGTGCTTCGCACGCCCCGGAATGACACTGAAGGCGGGCACGCTCTCTCTGCTCGTCATGCCCCGGGCAAAAGCGCAAAGCGTGTCTTCGCGCCAGATGTCCCGGCATCCACGACTCCCTTGGTCGCGGCAAGAACGTGGATGGGACAAGCGCCGTAGGGTGGGCAAAGGCGCGTAAGCGCCGTGCCCACCACCTTCCGGCAGTGCTCTTGAGGGTGGGCACGCTTGCGCTTTGCCCACCCTACGGCAATTGCTGCGCCGCCCTACGCGGCCTTGCCCAGGCTCGCGTCGAGATGCTTCAGCCGCGGCATCACTTCGTTCTTGAGCAGCGAGAGCGAATGCTTCCAGGCTTCCGGCTTGTGCTTGTAGTCAAAGCCGAACACCAGCAGCACGCCGAAGCCGCCGACCTCGCGGTAGATGGTCTCGATCTTTTCGGCCACCGTGGCCGGCGAGCCGACGACCCAGTTTCGGCGGGCGCAGTACTCCACCGTGACGTCGCTGTCGGGAACGTCGGGCGTGTGCTTGAGGTAGTCCTTGAAACCGAAATGGCCGAGCAGCGGCAGGAAGTATTCGCCCATCATCCGGCCCATCATGTCGCCGGCGGAAAGCTTCCAGGCTTCTTCATCGGTATCGGCGACGAAGACCTCGCGCACCAGCCGCCAGTCGGCGCGGCTCGGCTTGCGTCCGGTTTTCGCGGCGCCCGCCTCGACCGATTCCCAGTGGCTGCCGACATAGGCCGGATTGAGGTTGAGGCTCATCGGAATGAAGCCGCGCTCACCGGCGAGCTTGAGCGTATCGGAGCCCTTGCTGAGGCCCGCGACGCCAATCGGCGGATGCGGCGCCTGCTTCGGCTTGATGTGGGGGAGGAGGAAGTCGAACATCGGCTCGGGCTTGGTCACCGTCCAGAACTTGCCCTTGTGGGTCCAGGGCGCATCCTCGGTCCACATTTTCAGGATGATTTCCAGCGCCTCGCGCGTCATGTCGCGGTTCTGGCCCGACATGCCGTCGACATTGAACATCGCCCAGTCGCTCGGCAGGCCGCTCGCGGCGACACCGAAGTTCAGGCGCCCATCGGATAGATGATCGAGCATCGCGACGCGGTTGGCGAGCTCCGCCGGATGGTGATAGGGCAAAAGAAAACCGCCGGGACCGAGGCGGATGTTCTTCGTCTGCAAGAATGCCTGCGCCAGGAGCAGGTCCGGCGACGGATGCGGCTCCCAGGGCGCGGTGTGATGCTCGCCGATCCAGGCTTCCTGATAGCCGAGCTCGTCGAGCCAGCGCAGGACCTGCAGGTCGAAGTCGTGACCCTCCTTCAATCCGCACTCCGGCGGATGCGAGGGCATCGCGAAATATCCAAGTTCCATGGGGATTTCCTCTCGCGTTGCTTTCGGGCGCGTCTTGTGCGCGCAAGCGAGAGTACCCGCCCCGGTTGCGGCGGAATGATGACTGGCGTGGCTGACGGAAGCGGGAAGCCGCGCAGCGGTATCCCGCGCTTCGCGCCGGCGGAGACGCGACTAGCGCGTCCCGAACGACGTCTTGCCGAACAGCGCCTTCTGCGTCGAGGGCTGCGAGCGCCAGTATTGCGGGGGCGCGCTCACCTCGCCGCCGAGTTCGGCGGCGGCATGCCAGGCCCAGCGCGGGTCGTAGAGCATGCCGCGGGCGAGCGCGACCATGTCGGCCTTGCCCGAGGCCACGATCTCTTCCGCCTGCTTCGCTTCCGTGATCAGGCCGACCGCCATGGTGGTGACGCCGGTCGCTTCCTTGATCGCCTGCGCGAACGGCACCTGATAGCCCGGCCCGAGCGGAATCTTCTGCAGCGGCGATACGCCGCCGGAAGACGCGTCGATCCAGTCGACGTTGCGCTTCTTCAATTCCTTGGCGAATTCGATGGTCTGGTTGATATCCCAGCCGCCCTCGACCCAGTCGGTGCAGGACACACGGATGCCGACTGGTTTGCTTTGCGGAAACGTAGCGCGCACCGCCTCGTATACTTCCAGCGGAAAGCGGATGCGGTTCTCGAGGCTGCCGCCGTACCGGTCGGTCCGCTTGTTGGCGATCGGCGACAGGAACTGGTGCAAGAGATAACCATGCGCGCTGTGCACCTCGAGCGCATCCAGCCCGAGCCGGTCGGCGCGCTTGGCCGCAGCCACGAAGGCATCGACGATGCGCTTGAGGCCTGCCGCATCGAGTGCGCGCGGCGGCGGCTCTTCCGCCTTGTGCGGCACGTCAGACGGTCCCTCCGGCAGCCAGCCGCCTTCCGCAATCGGGATCAACTGCCCGCCATCCCATGGCGTGTGGCTCGACGCCTTGCGGCCGGCATGGGCAAGCTGCATGGCAATCGCGGCCTTCGAATGCTTGCGCGCCGAAGCGATGATCGGCCGCAAGGCCGCTTCATTGGCGTCGCTGTAGAGACCGAGGCACCCGGGAGTGATGCGGCCAATCGCCTCAACCCCGGTCGCCTCGATGCAGAACATCGCAGCGCCCGACAGCGCCAGCGAATTGATGTGGGTGAAATGCCAATCGGTGGCCGAGCCGTCGAGGGCGGAATATTGGCACATCGGCGCCACCATGATGCGGTTGGCCAGTTTCAGGTCGCGCAGCTGGATCGGCGAGAAAAGCGTGCTCATGCGTATTTCCGGAAGGAAGAGAGGAGAAGCCGTCCAATATGTAGCCAGCCGCCGGACGCCCCTCAACCCGCCGCGCCTGCAACCCTCCCCTCACCGTTTGCTGCCGGCGGGCGACTGCGGATCGAACCTGTCTGTGGTTATCGCATTAAGTTGAAAGCGGCGCGCTGCCGGCGCTGGCACGCCGGGCCTTTTGTCCGCACAATCGGCAGGGTAACGTCCATGCTGCTTCGCCGGGAATGCCGATGACGCTACGAAAGCTTTCGTTCGCCTGTTTCCTGCTGCTGTGGCCTGCCGCGGCCGGCGCGGCAGAGGTTGCCGGCTTGCCGAAAATCCGCGAGGCCGACCAGGTCCAGATCGGCAATACCCGCATCCGGCTGGGCGGCATCGACGCGCCCTCCACCGACCAGCTTTGCCTCAACACCAAGGGCGAGCGCTGGACCTGCGGCGTTGCCGCGCGCGATGAGTTGACCAAGCGCTTCGGCGGCAAGGTCTGGACCTGCCAGGCCCGTTCAATCGATCGCCGCGGCCGAACCGTGGCGCGCTGTCAGGCCGATGGCGAGGACATCCAGAAATGGCTGGTGGCGAACGGCTGGGCGCTGGCCTTCCTTCGACTCTCCAAGGACTATGAGCCCGACGAGAAGCACGCGCGCGAGGCCAAGGCCGGCATGTGGCAGGGCGCTTTCATCGCACCGTGGGATTGGCGCGTGCGCAACAAGAAGACCGCTGTGCTCGGCGCGGTGAAGCCGCCGGAGAACGCCAGGTCCATCCTGCTGGCCTCGGCGTCCGGCCCGGTTGCGCCTTCGCCGGACTGCACCATCAAGGGTAATGTCAACAGCTCCGGCGAGTGCATCTATCACCGGCCGACCAGCCGCTGGTATGCGAAGATCCAGATGAAGATAGCCAAGGGCACACGCTGGTTCTGCTCGGTCGAGGAAGCCGAAGCCGCCGGCTGCCGGGAGACGCGGCGCTGACCACAGCCACTACCGATACGAATGAACGCAAGCGGCTCAGCCGGCTGCGCCGCGCTTCGGTCATCCTGTTGCTCACAATGGCAGTGTACCTCCTGCTCGCCTACATCGTGCTGCCGCTGCTATGGACGCATCACGAGCACCAGAAGGGCCTTGCGGGTCTTGAGATGGTGACGCGCACCGGGCAAGGCATTCCGGGCGACCCCATCAATGCCGGGCTGATCGGCGACAAGAGCGATATCCTGTGCGCGATACACGCGGCGGGCTGGTATCCGGCCGATCCGATCACGCTGAAATCCTCCATCGAGATCGTCGGCAGCGTGCTGCTCGACCGTCCCTACAAGGACGCGCCGGTGAGCAATCTCTATTATCTCAGACGGCGCGAGGACCTCGCCTTCGAAAAGCCGATCGGCGCCAGCGCCGACCGCCGCAACCATGTCCGCTTCTGGAAGGTGCTGGATGAAGGACAGGAAAAGCGCCCGGTGTGGCTGGGCTCGGCAACGATGGACCGCGGCGTCGGCGTCAGCCATTACACCGGTGCCGTTACCCACCACATCGATGCCGATATCGACCTCGAGCGCAAGACGCTGGCTCTCGACCTCGAAGCCGCCGGCATGGTGACCGCCAAGTATCAAGTGACGGGGATCGGGCCGACGCTGGCCGGCCGCAATGGCGGCGGCGATCTCTATTACACCGACGGGGAGGTGTGGATCTTGCGCCTGGTCGAGGCCTGCCGGAAGAACACCGCGCCGGTGAATGTCCTGCCAAGCCCGCTGGCTATTCAAATCAAGGATCAAATCTGGCGGGAGATCGCCGAAACCATCAGGAACTGAGCCGTCGACTCGCTACAATTCTGCATAGATGTACCGCTCAAGGACTCTTTGAAATTGCTCGCCGCCATGCCAGCATGGCCGGATATCCAAACAAGGAAGCTCACCAATGACCGTTCGCGCGGGCCGCGAATTTCTTGCCATCCCCGGACCCACCACGATGCCCGACGAGGTGCTGCAAGCCATGCACCGTCCGGCGCTGGACATCTATTCCCGCGAGATGATCGAGCTGAGCGACGGCCTGCACGCCGATCTGTCGAAGTTGTTCGCGACCAAGAACAGGTCCTACATCCATATCGCCAACGGCCACGGCGCCTGGGAAGCGGCGATCTCCAACGTGCTGTCCCGCGGCGACAAGATATTGGTGCTCGAGAGCGGACGGTTCGCGGTCGGCTGGGGCATCGCTGCGGAGCTGATGGGCGTCGAGGTCGAGGTGCTGAAGGGCGATTGGCGCCGCGCGGTGCGGCCCGCCGAAGTGGAAGAGCGGCTGCGGCGAGACAAGGCGCATACGATCAAGGCGATCCTCGTGGCGCAGGTCGATACGGCGTCCGGCGTCTGGAACGACATCGAGGCGATCGCCAAGGCGATCCAGGCGAGCGGCCACCCCGCTCTTTTCATGGTCGACACCGTGGCCTCGCTCGGCTGCATGCCGTTCGAGATGGACGCCTGGGGCGTCGACGTCGCGATGTCCGGCTCGCAGAAGGGCCTGATGACGCCGCCGGGGCTGGGCTTCGTCGCGGCCAGCGACCGCGCCCGCGAGGCGCACAAGAAGGCGAACCTGCGCACCCCCTATTGGGACTGGACCGAACGCGAGGGCAGCGAGCACTACCGCAAATATGCCGGTACCGCGCCGGTGCACCTGCTGTTCGCGCTGCGCAAGGCGATCGACATGCTGTTCGCCGAGGGCCTGGAAAACACCTTTGAACGCCATCGCCTGCTCGGCGAGGCCGTGCGGCGCGCCGTGATGCGCTGGTCGGAGGGGCAGGTGCTCGGCATCAATATTGCCGAAGCTTCCGAGCGCTCCAATACGGTCACCACGGTCATGACGAACGGGTATGACCCGGTGCCGCTGCATCGTTACTGCAAGGAAAAATGTGGCGTCGTCCTTGGTGTCGGCATCGGCGAATTGCACGGCCAGGCCTTCCGCATCGCTCATATGGGCCACGTCAACGCGCCGATGATTTTGGGCACGCTTGCCGTCGTCGAAGTGGCGCTGAATGCGCTGCAAATCCCGCACGGCAAGGGCGGAACCGAGGCCGCGATCGAATGGCTGGGCGAAAGTGTGAGCGCCTGACCCTTTTCGCCGTCACGTTTTTAGGGCTTACTGGTATACCAAGCACGGACGCAGATCCGAGCGAAAGTTACCGGGAGGCATGGATTGGCGTCGGTTGATTTGCGCAGGCTCACCAAGCGCTATGGCGCGCTTGCGGCGGTCGATGATGTCTCCCTGCGGATCGATCATGGGCAATTGGTCTGCCTGCTCGGCCCGTCCGGCTGCGGCAAGACCACGACGTTGCGGCTGATCGCGGGCTTTCTTGAGCCGACGGAGGGCGAAATCCACGTCGGCAATCGCCTGGTGTCATCGAAGGCGCGCACGCTGCCACCCGAACAGCGCAACATGTCGATGATCTTCCAGAGCTACGCGCTGTGGCCGCATATGACGGTGGCAGAGAACATCGTTTACGGTTTGCGCCTGCGCAAAGTGGACCGCGACACCATCGCCAGAAAGCTCGCGGCGATCCTGGCGACGACCCGGCTGGAGCCGCTGGCGCAGCGTTATCCCGGCGAGCTCTCCGGCGGACAGCAGCAGCGCGTGGCGCTGGCGCGCGCGCTGATCGTGGAGCCGCAGACGCTGCTGCTCGACGAACCGCTCTCCAATCTCGATGCGAATTTGCGCGAAGAGATGCGTTTCGAAATCCGCCGGCTGCACGACGAGTATCGCTACACGACGGTCTACGTCACCCACGACCAGTCGGAAGCCATGACCACAGCCGACCTGATCGCTGTGATGAATGGCGGCCGGATCGACCAGCTCGGCACCCCTGAGGAGATCTACGCGCGCCCCGAGTCGGAGTTTGTTGCGCGTTTCATCGGCGCCAGCAACGTGCTGAAGGGCACCGCGCGCGACGAGGATTGCGTGTCCTTTGCCGGCGCCACCCTGCAGGTGACCGGGACAAAGCTGACCGCGGGCCAGAGCGCGGCAGTCGCAATCCGCCAGCATGACATCCAGCTATCGACGCAAGCCCCCGCTTCGCCGCAGAACACCGTCAAGGCGACGGTGGTACGGCAAGTCTATCTTGGCGCCAGCCGCGACTATGTGGTCGAGATCGCCGACGGAAGCTCGCTGCGCATCGTCACACCGACCGACATCGCCGTCGAGAAAGGCCGCGAGGTCTGGTTGACCTTGCCGCCCGACCGCTGCCGGGCGCTCAGCCGATAAGAAGCAAGAAGCGGAGAACGCCATGAAACGGAAGCTTTCACGCCGCGACATCCTCAAAGGCTCCGCCGCGCTCGGCCTGACGGCGATTTCCGCGTCCGTGAAGGCGGCGGCGCCCGAGCCCACCGCGATCACACCTTCCCTCATTGAGGCGGCGAGGAAGGAAGGCAGGATCGTCTTCTACTCGTCGATGGACCTGCCGGTCGGCGAGAAGCTCGGCAAGGCCTTCGAGGCAGCCTATCCCGGCATCACCATGCAGATTGAACGCTCGGGCTCCGAGCGGCTGTTCCAGCGCATCGACCAGGAATTTGCCAGCAACATCCGCGCCGCAGACGTCATCAACACATCGGATGCCTCACACACCATCCCCTGGAAAAAGAACGGCTGGCTGGCCGCCTTCGTGCCCGAAGAGGTGGCAAAGCATTTCCCGGCGCAGTATCGCGATCCCGAAGGCATGTACGCGCTGACGCGCATCTGGCTGTCGTCGATCGCCTACAACACCAACCTCGTAAAGCCCGAAGAAGCGCCGAAGAGCTTTGCCGACCTGCTCGATTCCAAATGGGCGGGCAAGATGGTGAAGGGCCATCCCGCCTATAGCGGCACGATCATGACCACGACGTTCCAGATCGTGCGCGAGCTTGGCTGGGACTATTACGAGAAGCTTGCGAAGCAGCGGGTGATGCAGGTGCAATCATCCACCGATCCGCCGAAGAAGCTGGCGCTCGGCGAGCGCGCTGTCATGGCCGACGGCAACGAATATAACGTGGTGCTGCTGAAGGAAGCCGGCCGACCGGTCGAGCCGGTCTATCCCAGCGAGGGGACACCGACCATTTCCGGGCCGACCGCGATTTTCGCCTCGGCGCCGCATCCCAACGCCGCCCGGCTGTTCCAGGCCTGGCTGCACACGCGCGAGACCCAGCAATTCTTCATCGACTTCACCGCGCAGTACTCCTTGCATGCGCAGGTGCAGTCGAAGCCCGGGCGACGGAAGATCACCGACATCAAGCTGATGAAGGAGGATGCCGCCGGAGTGGAGGCGATGGCCGAAGAGATCAAGACCCGCTACGCGCGGCTGTTTCGGGTGTGATGCATGCTCCACCATTCCCATCATCGTCATTCCGGGCCTGCGCCTTGTGGCACATCCCGGAATGACAAGTGAGAGCTTGCATGACCGTCACCACCCACGTCGCGCCCCAAAAGGCTCGCATCGACTGGAGCAAGCCGGTGCTATGGCTGTTCGCGGTGATCCTTGTCATCCTGATCCTGCTTCCGCTTTCGTGGCTTGCCGTGTTCGCCTTCACCGACAAGGCGCGTAACCCGACGCTGCAGAATTTCATCACGCTATTCAGCGATCCCGATTTCCTCGACCCGCTGCTGACCACCGCGATCATCGCCACGAGCTCGGCAGCGATCTGCTGTGTGGTCGCGGCGCCCATCAGCTGGCTGGTGTCGCGCACCGATATGCCGGGTCGGCAGATGATCAGGGCGCTGGTGACGGCGTCCTTTGTCACGCCACCCTTTCTCGGGGCAGTAGCCTGGGAATTGCTGGCGGCACCGAACAGCGGTCTGCTCAACCAGCTCTACCGCTACCTTACCAAGGCCGAGTCCGACGTCTTCCTGTTCAATATCTATTCCCTGCCCGGAGTGATCTTCGTCATCTCCTGCTACACCTTTCCCTTCGTATTCGTGCTGGTGGCGAACGCGCTGGACAACATGCCGGGCGAGCTGGAGGACGCCTCCGCCATCCTCGGCGGCAAGGCGTGGACCACGGCGCGGCGCGTTACCATTCCCTTGGCGCTGCCGGCGCTGGTGGCGGGTGCGCTGATCGCGTTCCTGCAGGCAATGACGCTGTTCGGCTCGCCCGCGATCCTGGCGCTGCCGGCCGGTTTCCACACCATGACGACCAAGATCTGGAGCCTGTTTCAGTATCCGCCGAAGCCGGAGCTTGCGGCGGCCGCCGCCGTGCCGCTGCTGCTGGTGACGATCGTGCTGCTGCAGGCCCAGAAGTTCATCCTTGGCCGCCGCGGCTATTCCGTGCTCGGTGGCAAATACGGCCCGCCGCGGCGGGTCGAGATGAAGGCCTGGCGCTGGGTGGCGCTGGCGTTCTGCCTGGTCATGCTGCTGAACCCGGTGTTCCTGCCCTATTTCGCGCTGTTCAACGCGGCGTTCTCACCGAACGCGACCACGCTGGTGACGCCGGGCACCTTTACCCTGCACAACATCGTGTTCGTCTTCACCGAACTGTCCTCGACCCAGCTGGCGCTGAGGAACACGGTGGTTTTGGGCACGGCCACCGCCACGGCCGGCACCATCCTTGCGCTGGTCATCGCCTATGTCACCACGCGCCGCGTCATCACCGGCTCGCGCGTGCTCGGCTTCCTTGCCACCGCGCCTGTAGCCGTGCCCGGCATCGTGCTCGGCGTCGGCCTGTTCCTGAGCTACACCCGGCCGCCTTTCGTGCTCTACGGCACGCTCTGGATACTCCTGGTTGCCTTCCTGACCATCAACCTGCCGTCGGCCTATCAGCAATTGCAGGCGGCGTTCGCGACCATTCATCCCGAACTGGAGGAAGCCAGCCGCATCCTCGGCGCCGGCCGGCTGCGAACACTTTGGCGGATCACGGCGCCGCTGCTGCGCACCGGCGTGATCGCCACCTGGTGCTTCATCTTCATCGGCGTGATGCGGGAGCTGTCGGCCGCAATCATCCTGTTCACCTCGCAGACCAAGGTGCTTTCGGTGCTGATCTACGATCTCAACGAAAGCGGCGACCTTGCCGCGATTTCCGTTCTCGGCATTGCCATGCTGCTGATCACCTTTGCCGTGGTGCTTGCTGTCAATCGCATCCCGATGTTCGGCGCCAGTGCCGGCGCGAAGCTGCGCAATGCGTAGTTCGCTCTATCCGCGTCATTACGAGGCGCCAACGGGCGCCCGATGACGGCGAAACCGGTATGACGGTGGCATCTGGCAATCGCCACATTCATCCCGATATAACGCGGAACCCCTGCACCATGAGGACCGAGTGACCCAAGCCGTCATCAAGAAACCCGATTTATCGCCGCCGGTTGCACCGCGCCGGCCGCATTCCTTCACCACCCATGGCATCACCATCACGGACGATTACGCCTGGCTGAAGGACCCGAAGTGGCAGGAGGTGCTGCGCGACCCCGGGATACTCGATCCGGATATCCGCCGCTATCTCGAGGAAGAGAACGGCTATACCGAGAGCCTGCTCGGCCATACCGACCGCTTGCAAAAGAAGCTGGTCGCCGAGATGCGCGGCCGCATCAAGGAAGACGATTCCAGCGTCCCCTCGCCCGACGGGCCTTACGCCTATTTCCGGAAGTTCCGCGAAGGCGGACAGCATGAGATGTTCGGCCGCATGCCGCGCAACGGCGGCGAGGCCGAGATCGTGCTCGATGGCGATGCGCTGGCGGCCGACTACAAATATTTCAGATTCGGTGGCAGCCGGCATTCGCCGGATCACAGCCTGCACGCCTGGAGCGCCGATACCACGGGTTCCGAGTATTTTTCCCTTCGGATACGCGATTGGGCGACCGGAAAGGATCTCGACGATCTCGTCGAGGAAACCGACGGCAGCGCGGTCTGGAGTAAGGACGGCAGGAGTTTTTTCTACGTCAAGCTCGACGACAATCACCGGCCGATGCAGGTCTGGCGCCATCGCCTCGGCACCAAACAGGCGGACGACACTCTCATCTATGAGGAGCAGGACTCCGGCTGGTTCACGCACCTGCACGAAAGCTCGAGCAACCGCTTTTGCGTGATCGCCGGCGGCGACCACGAGACGTCGGAGCAGCGGCTGATCGATCTCGCCGATCCCGACGCGCCGCCGCGGCTGGTCGCGGCGCGCGAGGAAGGCGTACAGTATTCGGCCAATGACCGCGGCGATCAGCTCTATATTCTCACCAATGCCGACGGCGCCATCGACTTCAAGGTAGTCACCGCGCCGCTGAACGCGCCGGAACGCGCCAACTGGCGCGACCTGATCCCCTACCGCGAGGGCATCTATGTACTCGACGTCGAGCTCTATGCCGGCCACATGGTGCGGCTGGAGCGCGCCAATGCGCTGCCCGCGATCGTGATCCGCGACTTCACGAGCGGCGAGGAGCACGCCATCGCCTTTGATGAGGCCGCCTACTCGCTGGACACCATGAACGGCTACGAATTCGACACCACCAACCTGCGTTTCTCCTATTCGTCGATGACGACGCCTTCGGAAGTCTATGATTACGACATGGCGAAGCGAACGCGGGTCTTGCGCAAGCGGCAGGAGATCCCGTCGGGCCATGATCCGGCCGACTATGTCACCACGCGGATCATGGCAAGGTCGCATGACGGCGCCGAGGTGCCGGTGTCGATCCTGCACCGGAAGCGCCTTGTGCGCGACGGACGAGCGCCGCTGCTGCTCTATGGCTACGGCTCCTACGGCATGGCGATGCCGGCGTCCTTCAACGCGAACCGCCTGTCGCTGGTCGATCGCGGTTTCGTCTATGCCATCGCCCACATCCGCGGCGGATCGGATAAGGGCTGGGGCTGGTATCTCGACGGCAAGCGCGAGAAGAAGACCAACAGCTTTGACGATTTCGCCGCGGCCGGCCGCGCGCTGATCGACGCAAAGTATACAAGCGCCAAACGCATCGTCGGCCATGGCGGCAGCGCCGGCGGCATGCTGATGGGTGCGGTCGCCAACGGCGCTGGCGAGCTGTTTGCCGGTATCGTGGCCGAGGTGCCGTTCGTCGACGTGCTCAACACCATGCTCGACGATTCGCTGCCGCTGACGCCGCCGGAATGGCCGGAATGGGGCAACCCGATCGAGAGCGAAAAGGATTTTCGTACCATCCTGTCCTATTCGCCCTACGACAATGTCGCGGCCAAGGATTATCCCGCGATCCTGGCCATGGGCGGCCTCACCGATCCGCGCGTCACCTATTGGGAGCCGGCAAAATGGATTGCCCGGCTACGCGCGACCATGGCCTCGGGGGGCCCGGTGCTGCTCCGCACCAACATGGGAGCCGGCCATGGCGGCGCGTCGGGACGCTTCGACCGCCTCGACGAGATCGCAATCGTCTATGCCTTTGCGCTGTGGGCGGTCGGGCTGGCAGACAAGGCGGAGGCATAGCTGCGGGACGGAGGCCGGGATGCGGCGCTACAAGAAAAAGGATTTCCCCGTCCACAACGTCCGCCGCTTCCTTGAACCGGGGCCGATCGTGCTGGTCAGCTCGGCCCACAAGGACCAGGCCAACATCATGACCATGGGCTGGCACATGGTCATGGAATTTTCACCTGCCCTGGTCGGTTGCCTTATCTCAGGAGCGAACCACAGCCATGACCTGATCCGCAACAGCCGGCAATGCGTGATCAACATCCCGACCGTCGACATCGCCGAAACCGTGGTGAAGATCGGCAATACCTCGGGGCGCGACATCGACAAGTTCGCCGAGTTTGGCCTCACGGCCAAATCCGGTACTCATGTACGGGCGCCGCTGATCGAGGAATGTTACGCCAATTTCGAGTGCATCCTGGCTGATGCAGCCTGGGTGAACAAATACAACGTCTTCGTGTTCGAGGTGGTGAAGGCACATGTGGCGACTTCACCAAAAGTGCCGAAAACCATCCACTATCGCGGCGACGGCGAGTTCATGATTTCGGGCGAAGAGACGCGACGGTACCGAAAGCTGTTTCGGCCTGGCATGCTGTGAGCTGCGCCGTGCGACCTCACATTGGATTGACGACAGCCGGTTAACTCGCGAGCCGAGCGGCCCGGCTATCGCCCCCTGGCTTTGCGCCAGGCGGCGAACTCGGTGAGCGTCTTTTCGTCGGTGGCCGGATAGAGCCCGAAGATGCCGCGGCCCTTCTGGACTTCTTCCGTGACAAAATCCTCGAACGCGGTCATCTCGAAGGTCTCATCTGCAATCTCGTCGGCAAGGTGCGCGGGGATAACGATTACGCCGTCGGCATCGCCGAGGATGACGTCACCGGGAAACACCGGCGCATCGCCGCAGCCGATCGGCACGTTGATCTCGATGGCCTGATGCAGCGTGAGGTTGGTCGGCGCGCTCGGCCGGTGATGATAGGCGGGGAAGCCGAGCCTTGCGATCTCGGCAGAATCACGGAAACCGCCGTCGGTGACGACGCCGGCACAGCCGCGCTTCATCAGCCGCGTCACCAGGATAGCGCCGGCGGAGGCCGCGCGCGCATCCTTGCGGCTGTCCATCACCAGCACCGCGCCGGGCGGACAATCCTCGATCGCCTTGCGCTGCGGATGCGAGCGGTCGCGGAACACGTCGATCTTGTTGAGGTCCTCGCGCGCCGGCATGTAGCGCAGCGTGAAGGCTTCGCCGACCAGCGTCGGCTGGTCAGGGCTGAGCGGACGAACGTCCTGGATCATCTGGATGCGGAAGCCCCGCTTGAAGAGTGCGGTCGCCACGGTGGCGGTGGAAACGCTCTTCAGCTTGTTGCGGGTGGCGTCATTGAGTTTGGACATCGCTCTATCCTTGCTGTCATTCCAGGGCGATGCGGCGCATCGAACCCGGAATCTCGAGGTTCCCCGATGCGCAATTGCGCATCTGTGGTTCGATGCTCCGCATCGTCCCGGAACGACGGTGGTTAGTAGATGGACGGCTCTCCGACCGGCTCACCAAAGCCCGTCTCCAGAAAATCGAAATCACAGCCTTCGTTCGCCTGCTTGATGTGCTTTGAAAACATCCAGCCATAGCCGCGCTCGAAGCGGCGTTCCGGCTGCTTCCATTCGGCGCGGCGCTTGGCCAGTTCCGCCTCCGGCACATCGAGATTGATGGTGCGCGCGGCGACGTCGAGCGTGATGCGGTCGCCATTCCTGACCAGCGCCAGGGGACCACCGACGAAGGATTCCGGCGCCACATGCAGGATGCAGGCGCCGTAGCTGGTGCCGCTCATGCGCGCATCCGATAGCCGCACCATGTCGCGGACGCCCTGCTTCACGAGTTTAGTCGGGATCGGCAGCATGCCCCATTCCGGCATGCCGGGCCCGCCCTGCGGCCCGGCATTGCGCAGGATCAGCACATGATCGGCAGTGACGTCCAGACTGGGATCGTCGATCGCTTTCTTCATCGAGGGGTAATCATCGAACACCAGCGCGGGCCCGGTGTGTTTCAGGAATCGCGGCTCGCATGCGCTCGGCTTGATCACGCAGCCATCGGGCGCAAGATTGCCCTTGAGCACGGCGAGTGCACCTTCCCTGTAGATCGGGTTCTCGACCGTGCGGATGACGTCGTCGTTGTAGACTTCCGCGCGCGCGATGTTCTCGCCCAGCGTCTTGCCGGTCACGGTGATGCGATCGAGGTGCAGATGCTGCTCGATCCGGCTCATCAAGCCGGGAAGCCCGCCGGCATAGAAGAAATCTTCCATGAGGTAGGTGTCGCCGCTCGGCCGGACATTGGCGATCACGGGCACCTTGCGGCTCGCCTTCTCGAAATCGTCGAGACCGATGTCCTGGCCGGCGCGGCGCGCCTGCGCGATCAGATGGATGATCGCGTTGGTGGAGCAGCCCATCGCCATCGCAACCGTGATGGCATTCTCGAACGCCTTGCGGGTCTGGATCTTTTGCGGGGTCAGGTCTTCCCACACCATCGCGACGATGCGACGGCCGCACTCTGAGGCCATGCGGATGTGATTGGCATCGGCGGCAGGAATCGAGGAGGCGCCGGGTAGGGTCATGCCGATTGATTCAGCGATCGCGGTCATGGTCGAGGCCGTGCCCATGGTCATGCAGGTGCCGTAGCTGCGGGCAATGCCGGCCTCGACGTCGACCCAATCCTTGTCGGAGATTTTTCCGGCCCGCCGCTCGTCCCAATATTTCCAGGCGTCGGAGCCGGAGCCGAGCGTCTTGCCCTTCCAGTTACCGCGCAACATCGGACCGGCCGGAAGGTAGATGGTCGGGATGTTCATGCTGGTGGCCCCTAACAGAAGGCCCGGCGTGGTCTTGTCACAGCCGCCCATCAGCACTACGCCGTCGACGGGATGGCCGCGCAGAAGCTCCTCGGCGTCCATCGCCAGCATGTTGCGATAGAGCATGGTGGTCGGCTTCAAGAACGACTCCGACAGCGACAGCGCCGGCAGTTCCATCGGAAAGCCGCCCGCCATCAGCACGCCGCGCTTGACGTCGTCGACGCGGCTCTTGAAGTGCATGTGGCAGGGCTGCGCGTCCGACCAGGTGTTGAGGATGGCGATGACCGGCCGGTCCTTCCATTCCTC
>DASWVJ010000278.1:0-5663 GCA_036406295.1 Bradyrhizobium sp. | reverse complement strand
AAATCTCGAGATTCCGGGTTCGGTCCTGCGGACCGCCCCGGAATGACTCCTATCTATCTCCGCTCGCCATTCGCATCACTTGACCGTCCCGATCTCCTTCAAATATTTCATCACGCCCGGATGGATCAGCTCCTGCTTCGGCGCAGCGGCGATGGTGTTTGCGGCCGTGGTCTCGCAGGCCTGCGCGAGCTTCTTGCAGAAGGCCGCTTCCACCCCGTGCAACGTCCGCGCCAGGCGATAGGCAACCTCGTCGGGCAGATCGGCGCGGGTCAGGACAAAACTCCAGGAGCCGACCGAGTTGATGGCTTCCGTCTGGCCGGGATAGCTGCCGGCCGGCACCGTCAATGGCTTCAGGAAGGTGTGCTTGGCGCGGATGCGCGCAATCTCGCCTGCATCGGGCGCGATGAAGCGTGCGCCGCCGGCGCTTGACGCAACCGCGGCAAATCCGGGCCAGCCGATGCCGGCGCCCCAGAGTGCCGCAGCGCGGCCGTCCTGCACCATCGCGGGTCCATCGCCGGCGCGATCGAGATAGATCGACTTGAAGTCTTCATCCTGCTTCAGCCCGATGCCGTCGAGCACATAGCGCGACAGGATCGGCAGGCCCGAGCCCCTGGCTCCGAACGCCACCGGCTGGCCGACGAGATCGCGGATGGTCTTGTAAGGACTGTCGGCCCGCACCACGAACATGCCGGGGCTGGAATACATCGCGGTCAGAATCTTCAGTGGCGTCGCCTGCCGGCCGATGCCCATGAAGGCCTCATAGGCGGGCTCGCCCGCGACCAGCGCGATGTCGAGCCGGCCCACTTCCATCAACGGAATGTTCTCGTTGCTGCCCTTGGTATTGCGCGGCTCGATGGCGAACGACGGATCGGCCGCATTCATGACTTCGGCAAAGGCATTGCCATAGACCGGGAAGCCGCCGCCGGGCGTCGCCGTTCCCAGGCTGATCGTGGTCTTCGAAATGGTCTTGCCTCCCTCTTGCGCTGCGGCATGGCCGACTGCGAGCAGCACTCCCGCATAGATCATCCAGGCGAATTTCATGTTTTCGCTTCCTGCGCGCCAAAGTGCCCCATCATTGCGTAATCACTCGTGTAGGCAAACCCCTCGTTTTGTGGAAGCATGCCCAAACGAGCCAACGATAAAAGACAAAACAAGACAAAATATAACGGGAGGCCCCATGACTCGTTTCTGGCGCTCGGCGCTTTTCTCTCTCGCTTGCGCGATCGGCCTTGCCTTCGGTGGCTCGCCCGCATCTGCCGCCGATTATCCGAACCGGCCGGTGCGCTGGCTGATCGGGTTCACCGCGGGCGGCCCGGTCGACACCGTGGCGAGGATCATGGCGCAGTGGCTGTCGGACCGTTTCGGTCAGCAATTCCTGGTGGAGAACCGCACCGGCTCCGGCGGCAATATCGCGGCGGCGGCCGGCATCAGTTCGCCGCCGGATGGCTATACGCTGATCTTCGTGGCGCCCAACAACGCGATCAGTGCGTCGCTCTACAAGAAGCTTCCGTACGATTTCATCCGCGACACCGATCCGGTCGCGAGCATCATGCAACTCACCAACATGCTGGTGGTCGCAAACGACATGCCGGTGAAGACCGTCCAGGAGTTCATCGACTACTGCAAGGCCAATCCCGGCAAGATCTCCTACGCTTCCTCCGGCAACGGCACGTCCGTGCACATGTCGGCCGAGCTGTTCAAGGCGATGACCAAGTGCGACATGCTGCATGTGCCCTATCGGGGATCTGCGGCGGCGAT
Organism: Bradyrhizobium sp.; assembly: GCA_036406295.1. GTDB lineage: Bacteria > Pseudomonadota > Alphaproteobacteria > Rhizobiales > Xanthobacteraceae > Bradyrhizobium. Next base: position 3,905 of record DASWVJ010000278.1, on the reverse strand, counting down.
TCCCGACATCATCTCCAACAAGGTGCAGCTGATCTTCGACAACCTGCCGACCGCCCTGGAGCAGGTGCGCGGCGGCACGCTGCGCGGGCTTGGCGTTACCTCGCCGAAGCGCTGGCCAAGCGTGCCGGATATTCCGGCGATCGCCGAGACCGTGCCCGGCTTCGAATCGGTCGGCTTCTACGGCATCTCGGTGCCCAAAGGCACGCCCCCGGAAATCATCGCCACCCTCAACAAGGCCGTCGGCGAGGCACTGAAGGATCCAAAGCTGGTGGCGCGGCTCGCCGAGGTCGGCGGCATTCCAAAGCCGATGGCTCCGGCCGAGTTCGGCAAGCTGGTTGCCGACGAGACGGAAAAATGGCGCAAGGTCGTCGAATTCGCCAAGGTTTCCGTGGATTAGCCGCATTGCGGGATCGCCATCCGCCCTGTAAATGGGTGCCGCACCGTTGCCGGCCGCATCATGCGGCCGCCCGTGGCGGGGCCTGTAGCTCAATGGTTAGAGCCGGCCGCTCATAACGGTCTGGTTGCAGGTTCGAGTCCTGCCGGGCCCACCAGCGTTTTCTCGTCACCGATAGCTGCCTGGATCCGCGCGGTGATGGCGGGTAACGGCGAGAAGCCGCTCCCAATCAGAAGGCTGTCTTGCACACTCGCGGATTCTGAGAAAGCAAAGGCCTCCAGCAGAGATCGCGGAGACCTTTACCGTCCCGAGAGGCAAGCCGCTTTCAGCGACACTACTCGATTTACTTTTTGGCTTCGCGTTCGAGGCGTTCGGCCTTCAAACGTTCGTAGTTCGCGCGAAAGGCGTCGTCAGCCTCCTTTCGCTCCTTAAGGGCTTGCTCTGCATCCAGGCGCCTCTTTTCGACCTTCTCGGCGCGCTCCTGACTGGAGATAGGCGGTTGTGCTCTGTTTTCATAAATCATGCCCATCAACGTCCGAAGACGCGAAAAGTTCCCTGGAATGGTTCGCGCAGGGCCTATCTTCAGGCCACGCCGAGTAAGCCCATCGAGTTGCCGGCCCAAGGTCGCCAAGGCCTTACGTCTTCACTCTCTCGCTTAAGTTGCAACGATGGTGAAGCACCAGCGCGCTCGGTGGGACATGACATGAGCCACCACTACTATTTCGAACGCGCCGCGCTCTCGACGATGGCACCGAAGGCTAACCGACGAGCAACGCGAACAAACAGATGAGGCGCACGCGCGTCGGGCATGTAATTGCGCTGCACAACAGTCGACACAGGGTTGGCGGGCATTGAGCTTGCCGATTTCACACCCATATTGACAGGCAAGGGAGTTCTTGCCGTGCGCATTGTACAGGCGGCCCTCGTTGCGGCGATCGCAGTCGTCGCTCTGGTGATCCCTCCCCCTCCGGCCCGCGCCGGGGAGAACGGCAAGCTTGCCCTGACCATCTCGATCGACGGCGCGATCGGACCGGCAACGGCCAGCTACGTCAAGGAGGCCTTGGCCAAAGCCGCCGAACGGCGTGCCGAGGCGATCGTTCTCCGCATCAATACCCCGGGCGGGCTCGTCACCAGCATGCGCGAGATCATCGCTGACGTGCTGGCCTCGCCCATTCCGGTCATCGGTTATGTCGCCCCTTCAGGGGCGCATGCTGCCAGCGCCGGGACCTACATTCTCTACGCCACCCACATTGCGGCCATGGCCCCGGGCACCAATCTCGGCGCCGCGACGCCAGTGCAACTCGGCGGTCCACTTCCGGGAATGCCGAGCGGCAAGCCCGACAAGGACGACAAGGAGGCAAAGGACGCCAAGCCGAAGGACGCCATGGCAGAAAAAGCGACGAACGACGCCGTCGCACTGATCCGCAGCCTTGCCGAAATGCACGGCCACAATGCGGACTGGGCCGAGAAAGCGGTCCGCGAGGCCGCCAGCCTCTCGGCCAATGCCGCGCTGCAAGAGCATGTCATCGACGTCATCGCGCGAGATCCGGCCGACCTGCTCAGGCAAGTCGATGGCCGGACGGTGGAGGTTGCCGGCCAGAAGCGTCAGCTCGCGACAAAGGATGCCGTGGTCGAGGCCATCGATCCCGGATGGGCTTCCCGATTCCTGGCCGTCATCACCGATCCCAATGTCGCACTGATCCTGCTGCTGATCGGCATTTATGGCCTGATCTTCGAATTCACCTCCCCCGGCGCGGTCGCGCCCGGGGTTATCGGCACGATCTCCCTGCTGCTCGGCCTCTATGCGCTCAATCTGCTGCCGGTCAACTATGCGGGCCTTGCCTTGATGCTGACCGGCATTGCGCTTCTGACCATCGAGGCCTTCAACCCGACGATCGTCCTCGGCGCTGGCGGGCTAGCCGCCTTCGTGCTGGGAGCCGTGATGCTGTTCAGGTTCGAGGCGCCGGGCTACCGGCTGTCATGGACGGTGATCGGGCTCGCGACCGCGATGTTCGCCGGCCTCGTGCTCATCGTCCTCCGCTCGGTCTGGCACGCCCATAAGGGACCGGAACGGGTCGGCGCGCCGGCCATGCGCGGACTTGCCGCCGAGGTGCTCGACTGGTCCGGAAACGAGGGCCACGTGCTGGCGCACGGCGAGCGCTGGAGAGCGCGCAGCGCCGAGGTCTTCAAGCCGGGAGACGTGGTCGAGGTGGCCAATATCGTCGATTTGACGCTGGTGGTGCGGCGCTGGCCGGCGCTGGCCGGCGAGAGAGGTGCATCATGATGCTCGATTATCTTACCTATGCCGCGTTCGCGGTGCTCATCATCATATTTCTGGCTTCCGCCATCCGCATCCTGCGCGAATACGAGCGCGGCGTGGTGTTCACGCTCGGGCGCTTCTCCGGCGTCAAGGGCCCGGGTCTCATCATCATCATTCCCGTCGTGCAGCAGATGGTGAAGGTTGACCTCAGGGTGATGGTGCAGGTGGTACCGCCACAGGACGTGATCTCGCGCGACAACGTCTCGGTCAACGTCAATGCCGTCATCTACTTCCGCATCGTCGATGCCGAACGCGCGATCATCCGGGTGAGCGACTACCTGGCCGCGACCAGCCAGCTGGCGCAGACCACACTGCGCTCGGTGCTCGGCAAGCACGACCTCGACGAGATGCTCGCCGAGCGCGACAAGCTCAACGCCGATATCCAGGAGAGCCTCGACCAGCAGACCGACGCCTGGGGCATCAAGGTCACCGGCGTCGAGATCAAGGACATCGATCTCAACGAGACCATGGTGCGCGCCATCGCCAAGCAGGCCGAGGCGGAACGGCTGCGCCGCGCCAAGGTGATCAACGCGACGGGCGAGCAGCAGGCGGCGGAAAAGCTCGTCGAAGCCGGCCGTATCCTTGCGCAGCAGCCCGAGGCGATGCAGTTGCGCTATTTCGCAGCCCTGCACGATATCGCAAACGAGCGGTCCTCGACCCTGGTCTTTCCGCTGCCAATGAACCTGCTCGAACGCCTGCGAGGCGAAGGCACGTGAACCGGCCGGTGCGGCCGGAGCACGTCGCCCGCCAGCTTCGCCGGCCGCCTTACGGATTCCAGCCGCCGCTACCGTAGGGACGCGTGATAATTTCGAGCAAATGGCCGTTCGAGTCCTCGAAATAGAGGCCGCGTCCGCCGTCGTGGTCGTTGACCTCGCCCGCCTTCCGCTGGGCGGGATCCGCCCACCAGGTCAGCTTGCGCTGACGGATGCGATCGAAGATCGCGTCGAATTCGGCATCGCCGACCAGGAAAGCGTAGTGCTGGTGTGCGATCTCGCCGTCGGCGTCCATGTAGTCGAGATTGGCATCGTTGGCGGTGGTGACCATGTAGAACGGTCCCCAGCGCCGCGGTGCCGGCAATCCCAATATCCCGGCGAGGAATTCGGCCGAGGCCTTGCTGTCGCGCGCCGACAGGATCGTGTGGTTGAAGTCGATGGCCATCCTGGCACCTCCACAACAACGTTGATCGATAAG
>DASWVJ010000277.1:0-5472 GCA_036406295.1 Bradyrhizobium sp. | reverse complement strand
AAAGCGATCAGCTCGAAGCCGGGGTAAACTTGGCCACCAGGCCTTCGAGCGGCTTGAAGCTCTGCTTGGCGAGATCGCCATAGAGGCCGGCGATCTTCTGCGCGTCGGTGACGAAGGTCTCGTAGGCGGTGCGCGCGTAGTCGCTCTGCGCTTCCAGCGCCTTGTCGAGCGACTTCACGCCCGAAAGCTTCTCCGCGAGCGACTTGGTTCCTTCGAACTGCTTCTTGACGTGCTCGCCATAGGCATTGGCGATCGCCGTGACGCCGCTCTGGAACGAGGTGGCATTGGCGACGACCTGCTCGAACTGCTCTTTGCCGTAGCTCTGGATGTCTTCGAATTTCACCATCAGGGGGTCCTTTCCAGACTGAAATTGAGGTTCCTGTCCGGAGAAACCGGCTCCGTGACATGAGGCGTCATATACTGCGTCGCACAAAAAATCAATATAAATTGTGCATTGCACAAAGTGACTAAATTTCGCAGAAATCCCGGGGCACGCCGCAACGCTTCTTTAATCTTTTGGAAACTCGCGCCGCCTAACCTATGGGCTGGAGTTGTTCGCCTTCTGGCAGGCGCCTGAAAAGCGTTTGTCACCAGCACCTTAGCGAGAACAGCGGTGCGATTGGTCGGCCCACTCAGGACAGGCCGCTCGCGCAGGGTAACCGTCGCCGTCCGTTGGGCACAATTTTGCCTCACGAACCGGTGATCAAGACAGAAAATGGGACGAGGAAGTTTATGCTTCGCACCACCTTGGCTTCCTCGCGCGCGTTGCGGGCGTTTGCCCTCGGACTGATCACAGTCTCCGCCACCATCATCTTCACCACAGAGAATGCCGACGCGCGCCGCTATCGCGGAAGACACCACGTGCGCCATCACGAGGCGCGGTCGAGCTACAGCCCCGCCTTCTCCTCCATCATCGTCGACGGCAATTCCGGCGCGGTGCTGCAGTCCACCAATCCTGACGCCAGCCGTCACCCCGCCTCCCTCACCAAGATCATGACGCTCTATCTGCTGTTCGAGCGTCTCGAAGCCGGCAAGATGACTCTCGACACCCAGATGGACGTGTCGGAATTCGCTTCCGAACAGGCGCCGACCAAGCTTGGCCTCAAGCCCGGCCAGACGCTGAAGGTCGAAGACGCCATCAAGGGTCTCGTCACCCGTTCGGCCAACGACGCCGCCGTCGTAATCGCGGAAGCGATTGCCGGCGATGAGCGGGAGTTCGGCAGGATGATGACGCGCAAGGCGCGCGCGCTCGGCATGACCAAGACGGTCTATCGCAATGCGTCGGGCCTGCCGAACGATGAACAGGTTACTACCGCGCGCGACCAGGCCACCCTCGGCCGTGCGATCCAGGACCGCTTCCCGCGCTACTATCGCTACTTCGCCACCTCAACCTTCGTGTACAAGGGCAACGCGATCCGCAACCACAACCACCTGCTCGGCAGCGTCGAGGGCGTTGACGGCATCAAGACCGGCTACACCCGCGCTTCCGGCTTCAATCTCGTGAGCTCGATGCGCCGCGGCAACCGCCATCTGGTGGGCGTGGTGCTGGGCGGCCGCAGCGGCGGTTCGCGCGATGCCACCATGCGCAGCCTGCTCGCTGAGAATCTGGAGAAGGCGGCGACCAAGCGCACCGTTGCAGCCATCACCGAGCGCAATCCGGGCGACGGCAATGCCGAGGTCGCGGAGGCCGATGCTTCCAAGCCGATTGTGCAAGCCCAGGGCGCCGTGCAGATCTCCGCCTCCGCTGAACCGGGTCTCGACGCGATGGCCGTCACCCGTTCCGTCGCATCCGCCAAGCCGTCACTGATGGCGGCGGCGGCCGCTGCCTTGCCGCCACCGCAGCGCAAGCCCGAAGTGCAGGCCAAGCCTGAACCTGCCCCGCTGACCAGCGGCGTAATCCAGACCCAGCAACTCGCCGCAATCCCCGGCTCCGCCGAGCCGATGAAGCCGGTCCGGGTCAAGACGGTTCAGGTCAAAGCCGGTCCCATGAAGCTTGCATCAGCCGGCCCCCACCAGCCTGCCGCGCCGGTCACCACCAACGCGATTCCGCGGGCCGAAGTCGCCGAGACCTCAAATGCCGTAGTGGCCAAGGCCGACAAGACCGAGCCTGCCAAGTCCGAGTTCGTGCGCCCCGAGATGGTCCGCCCCGACCTTGCGCGGGCCGCCCTGCCGCCGCAGCCGCCCGGCCATGGCACCGGCAATGGCATCCTTGGGGTGCTGCCGGCCTCCGGCGCGGCCGCGCCGGCCCCCGCCGCCACGCAAGCCATGGCTTATGTCGAGCCCACCAAGCCACAGGCGGCCGCGCAGGCCCCGCCATCACTCGCCATGCAACAGAACGGCTCCGTCAAGCCCGCCGTGCCCGCCTCGGCGCGCACGGGCTGGGTCGTGCAGGTCGGCGCGCTCGAGAGCGAGAGCGAGGCCATGCAGCGCATCGAAGCCGCCAAGAGCCACGCACGCGGCATGCTCAACAAGGCCGATCCCTTCACCGAGCCGGTGGTCGCCAAGGATAATCGCAAGCTGTTCCGCGCCCGCTTTGCCGGGCTCGAACGCGATCAGGCCGAGGCAGTGTGCCGCACCCTGAAGCGCGCCGACATTTCCTGCATCACGGTCCGCAACTAACCTTCCCATTCGTGGGGTCACAAGCGTAGGCCGGGCAGCAAAGCCCGGCCTTTTTCTTGGCCGTCACATTGCGGCCTTTCCCGGCCCTACGCCCGCAAACTTCTCGTCAATAATTTACGGTTAAGTTTCAGAAAATGGCGCGTCACGCCGGGTAACGGCGGGTGGGCCAGGGGGCATCGATCAGAGGACGGCAGCTCAGGAATGTGGCGTTGGTAGCGTGCCGGAGTTAACTGTGATGCGTGCGAAGCAGGGTATCCTTGGCCTCGTTTACACGGGCGGCGAGATACGTCGACCCCCCTTGGTCGGGATGCAATTTCTTCATGAGGGCGCGGTGCGCGCGGGCGATGTCGTCGCGGCTCGCCCCCGGCTGCAGGCCAAGGATTTGATAGGCCTCCTCCGCCGTCATTTTGCTGCCCGACGCCGCGCGGCGCTGCCGCCCTGCCCCGTTGCCCTGCGTGTCCTGACGCCAGGCGGGAAACCGGCGGTCAAGATAGCTTTCAAGTAGCGCGACGCTTTCGGCATCGAAGGCCGGCGCCATCGCCACCAGCTCGGCAAGATTGAATTCGCCGAGTGACCGGCCGGCATATTCGCCGGCCACGATCGTCCCCGACAATTCGCCGCTGTCATGGTCGAGGCTCATGTCGAGGAAGGCCGATCGGACCTGCGAGCTCTGTCCCGACGAGCGCTGACCGCCGCCGAACAGGCCGCCGATACTGGAAAAGCCTGTCGTGCCGAACGGCGACCAGCCGAGCAGACCGGCGCCGAAAATGCCGAGCGGAATGGCCACCGCGAGCTCGCCGCGCAGGCCGGTATAGGCCGCGACCGCCAGCGCTATCACACCGCCAACGATCTTGATCGCGCGCGCCAGCATCGCCGGGTTGGCGGCGCGGAACATCTGCAGCAGCAGATAGAGCACGACAACGGCGACGACGCCGGCAACTAGCGTAGGCATGGCTCAAGTATAGTGACGTCCGCGGCGAAAACCATGTCCGTCAGGCGGGGCCGCGCCAATCACTTCATCTGGCTAAGCAGCGCGGCCGCACCGCTGCTGCGCGACAACCTTAGCGCCTCGCGTCCGCCGGCCGCGTAGGCTGCCGCCGCACGCAGCAGTTCGCGCAGCTGCGCCGCCGCGCCCGGATCGAAGTGGCACCATGCGCCGCCGGTCAGCCGCGCGATCTCGCGGAATGCCCGCTCGGCGTCGGGATCTTGGCCCTCCTGGAACATGAAAGCCGGCACCTTCAGCAGGCCAAGTTCGCCCGCCCTGGTGCAGAGCTCGTCGACATTCTCTTCCATCGCATCGCCGACGAATACGAGCGCACGCACGCCGGAGGCGACCGCTTCGCGCCGTGTCTCGGAAAGCACCTTGCCGATCTGGGTGTTGCCGCCCTGGCAATCGATCTTGCTCATCAGTCGCGCCAGCTGCGCGGAATCGGAAATCCAGGTGGTAGCGCGGCACTCGTTGAGGCCGCGATAGTAGACGAGGCGGATATCGAGACTGCCGACGGAGGCGGCTTCGCGGAACATGTCGGCCTGCAACGCGCAAGCCATGTCCCACGTCGGCTGCCGGCTCATGGTGGCATCGAGCGCAAACACCAGCCTGCCCCGTCCGCCGGCCGCACGCGGCGACATTGCGCGCGCTTTCGCAACGAAGGCGGCAATGTCTTCAGAACTCGACGTGCGCCCTTCGGGCAACGAGCCGTCCTTGCGCGACGGCACTTCACGGTCGGATTTCGGTTTGGTCGGTTCGCCGGCCATGCGCGGTCGCTCGGTAAGCTGCACGCCCTATGTGGGAGGAAAATTTGGCGCGGTCAATGCGCGCGAGACGCCCGATGCCCGGACGATCCGGGCGCGTCAGTTGGCGACTTTCGCCGGCTTGCCCGGCGGCGGAGCGTAAAGCGTCACCGGGCCCGGCTCGGTCAGGGCTTTCGGCACCGTCGTCGTGGTGTCGACCGGCGCAATCGCACTATCGGTGGTGTCCAGGAACTTGTTCAGCATGGTCTGGATCGAGGTTTTCGCCGCGTCCGGACCGGTGTCGCGCATATCGTTGTGCTGGTAGCCGGTGTCGACCACGGTGATGCCGGCCTTCTCGCACTGCTCCTCGTCGGGCACGACGCCGGGATCGGGCTTGAACTGAGTGTCCTTGGAGCGGAACGACAGGATCTTGAACTTGCCATCGGTCAGGAACGGCACGCGCAGATTGTCCAGCGTCACCACCTTCTTGATCTCGTCCGGGTACTGCTTGGCGAAATACATCGAGATGTCGCCGCCCATCGAATGGCCGACCATGGTCAGCTTGTCGTAGTCGGCGTAGGGCTGAATCTTGCGCATCTGCTCGACGGCAAACTTGATGTTGGCCACGCCCCGCTGAATCTGCGGCAGACGGCCGACATAGAGTTCGCCGACCTTGGTCACCATCGGAGGATCGGTCGGCAAATCGTGCTGCGGGGCGATCACGAGATAGCCGCGCGCTGCAAAGGCGTTGGCGAGAAATGAATACTCGGTGTGCTTGACGGTATTGCCGTGATTGAGGATCGCCACCGGCAGCTTGATCAGGCCGGCTTCGGCCTGCATCTGCTTGTCCCAGCGAACGGCAATCTCGACCGCGACGAGGCGATCGTTGCGGTCCGGATCATGCAGGGCGATCGTCTCATGCCGAATCGCCCACTTGCTCGCGGTGAAGTAGGCGACGACCAGTAGCGCGGTCAACGAAAGCAGAACGGCAATTCCACGTTTCATTTCTTCCTCGGCGCAACCCCTGTTGGGCTTTTTCCATGTTCGGACCTCTGCGGGCCCTTGTCGATGATATATGTCACGGTGACGTGACGGAAAGTCCAAATCCTGTGAATATAGCGC
>DASWVJ010000276.1:0-16793 GCA_036406295.1 Bradyrhizobium sp. | reverse complement strand
AACGGAGCTGGTTGGCGTCCGCGAGGCTTAGAGGACCTCGGCAGTGACGCGGCCGACGCCGGAGGAGGTCAGGCCGACGGCACGCGCAGCGCCCTTGGAGAGGTCGAGCACGCGTCCCCTGATGAAGGGACCGCGGTCATTGATGGTGACGACGACGCTGCGGCCCCGGTGGGTGACGCGCAGCTTGGTGCCGAACGGCAGCGAACGGTGAGCGGCCGTCATGTCGTTTTCGTTGAAGCGCTGGCCCGAGGCGGTCTTGCGGCCGGATTCGTTGCCGTAGAACGAGGCGACGCCGGCAAAGCCGCCGGAACCCGAGGATGGGACGGCCGCATTGGCGTCTTTCCAGCTGTGACTGGCGTGGTGGCGGTGAGAATACTTCTTCGATTTAGCCGAGGCCTCAGAAAGCCCCCCGACCAGAATAGCTGCGGCGACAAGCGCAGTCGCCGAGACCCACCGGGTTGCCCCCGGTGCCGCCTTATTGGTTTTCAGCATACTATAGTCCCTTGATAGTATTGCCACACTTGTGACAGTGGAACCCCCGTCCCAGTTGCGATGGGTGGGCGTTTCCTTTCGCAATGCGGCATGAATTAGGCAGTAGAGCCCGTTTATCTCGGGCTGAAACATCTTGTTACTTATGAGCAGGATTACGGAATATTCCGTAATACTGAAATTTAATAAAGAGTTAACTATTTCTATACTATCCAATACTGATTAAGTAAGTTGTTTGCTGCGTTGCGAAAGACGTAGCGAAGTAAAACGACAAGTGCGGCGGGAACCCGACTTCGTTCCTGTCTGCCAGCCTTCAGGCGGCGCATGGAACGATGTCGAATTTGGCTGACGCCGCTCCGGCCAGCGGCAAGTGGCGGATTGTCCGGGTGCGATTCGTGAGGAGAAGATTGCGGCTTCCCGAGGTGTGGAAAGCGTCTGCGACAAGGCTTCCGATCACGCGCCCGTCATGTTGCACCTGCGCGCCCGCTATGTTAGCAAAGCCGCGATTTTAACGATCCCGGCAACACTACTGCCGGTCGAAAATCGAAGTCCCGCTTGAATTCCAAGGGCTTGGATCGCTAGGCGCCGCTTTGTGGCGACGGTTTTTCCCTTGCGAATTTGACAGCTGAAAAGAGCGCGTCTGTGGCTGCAGAAGATCCGTCGGTTTCCGGAGTGTCCGGTCGTTATGCAACGGCCTTGTTCGAGTTGGCGCGCGATGAAAAGTCCATCGACGCCGTCAGGGCTGATCTCGATAAATTCGATGCCATGCTGGCCGAGAGCGCCGATCTCAGGCGCCTCGTCCGCAGCCCGGTATTTTCCGCCGACGCGCAGCTGAAGGCGCTGTCCGCGGTGCTCGACAAGGCCGGCATCTCCGGCACGTCGGCCAAGTTCCTCAAAGTGCTCACCGCCAACCGGCGCCTATTCGCGGTCGCCGACGTGACCCGCGCCTTCCGCGCGCTGGTGGCGAAATTCCGGGGCGAGGCGACCGCCGAGGTCACCGTCGCCGAACAGCTCAATGACAAGAATCTCGACGCGCTGAAGACCGCACTGAAATCGGTGACGGGCAAGGACGTCGCGCTCAACGTGAAGGTCGATCCTTCCATCATCGGCGGCCTGGTGGTCAAGCTTGGCAGCCGCATGGTGGATAGCTCGCTTCGCACCAAACTCAATTCGATCAAGCACGCGATGAAAGAGGCAGGCTGATGGACATCCGCGCCGCGGAAATTTCCGCGATCCTCAAGGACCAGATCAAGAATTTCGGCCAGGAAGCCGAGGTCACCGAAGTTGGACAGGTGCTGTCGGTCGGTGACGGTATCGCCCGCGTCTACGGTCTGGACAACGTCCAGGCCGGCGAAATGGTCGAGTTCGAGAACGGCACCCGCGGCATGGCGCTCAACCTCGAAACCGACAACGTCGGCATCGTGATCTTCGGCGCCGACCGCGAGATCAAGGAAGGCCAGACCGTCAAGCGCACCCGCGCCATCGTGGATACGCCGGTCGGCAAGGGCCTGCTCGGCCGCGTCGTCGACGCGCTGGGCAATCCGATCGATGGCAAGGGCCCGATCCAGGCCGACAAGCGCATGCGCGTCGACGTCAAGGCGCCCGGCATCATTCCGCGCAAGTCGGTGAGCGAGCCGATGGCGACCGGGCTCAAGGCGATCGATGCCCTGATCCCCGTCGGCCGTGGCCAGCGCGAACTGATCATCGGCGACCGTCAGACCGGCAAGACCGCGATCGCGCTCGACACCATTCTGAACCAGAAGCCGCTTAACGCGCAGCCGGACGAGAACATCAAGCTGTATTGCGTCTACGTCGCGATCGGCCAGAAGCGTTCGACCGTCGCGCAGTTCGTCAAGGTGCTGGAAGAGCAGGGCGCGCTGGAATACTCCATCGTCGTCGCCGCCACCGCTTCCGATCCGGCGCCGATGCAGTACATCGCTCCCTTCACCGGCTGCACCATGGGCGAGTACTTCCGCGACAACGGCATGCACGCCGTGATCATCTATGACGACTTGTCCAAGCAGGCCGTCGCCTACCGCCAGATGTCGCTCTTGCTGCGCCGTCCGCCGGGCCGCGAAGCCTATCCAGGCGACGTGTTCTATCTGCACTCGCGCCTGCTCGAGCGCGCCGCGAAGCTCAACAAGGATCAGGGCTCCGGCTCGCTGACCGCGCTGCCGGTCATCGAAACCCAGGCCAACGACGTGTCGGCCTACATCCCGACCAACGTCATCTCGATCACCGACGGCCAGATCTTCCTGGAAACCGACCTGTTCTTCCAGGGCATCCGTCCTGCGGTGAACGTCGGTCTGTCGGTGTCGCGCGTCGGCTCCTCGGCGCAGACCAAGGCGATGAAGAAGGTCGCCGGCAAGATCAAGGGCGAGCTGGCGCAATACCGCGAAATGGCGGCGTTCGCGCAGTTCGGCTCCGACCTTGACGCCTCGACCCAGCGCCTGCTCAACCGCGGCTCGCGCCTGACCGAACTGCTAAAGCAGCCGCAGTTCTCGCCGCTGAAGATGGAAGAGCAGGTCTGCGTGATCTGGGCCGGCACCAACGGCTATCTCGATCCGCTGCCGCTCAACAAGGTGCGCGCCTTCGAGGACGGCCTGCTGTCGCTGCTGCGCGGCAAGAACGCCGACATCCTCAACTCGATCCGCGACAGCCGTGACCTTTCCGACGACGTCGCTGCCAAGCTGAAGTCGGTGGTCGAAGGTTTCGCGAAGACGTTTGCATAACGCCGTCATGGCCGGGCAAGCGCGAAGCACGTCTTCGCGCATGCCGGGCATGACGAATGAGAGGGTTTGCGGCCGGCTCGAACGGCAGGCCGCCGGGGTGAACGAAGAATGGCTTCACTGAAAGACATGCGGGTCCGCATCGCCTCGACCAAGGCGACGCAGAAGATCACCAAGGCGATGCAGATGGTTGCGGCCTCGAAGCTGCGCCGCGCGCAGACCGCGGCCGAAGCGGCCCGGCCCTACGCCACCAAGATGGAGGCGGTGATCGGCAATATCGCGGCTGCCGCTGCGGGTTCGCCCGGCGCGCCGGCGCTGCTTGCCGGCACCGGCAAGGACCAGGTTCATCTGCTGCTGGTTTGCACCGGCGAGCGCGGCCTGTGCGGCGCCTTCAACTCCGCCATCGTGCGTCTCGCCCGAGAGCACGCGCAGTCGCTGGTGGCACAGGGCAAGGAAGTCAAATTCTTCTGCGTCGGCCGCAAGGGCTACGAACAGCTCCGCCGCACGTTCGAAAAGCAGATCATCGAGCACATCGACCTGCGCAGCGTGCGCCAGCTCGGCTTCGGCAATGCAGAGGATATCGCCAAGAAGGTGCTCGCCCGCTTCGAGTCCGGCGAGTTCGACGTCTGTACGTTGTTCTATTCGCAGTTCAAGTCGGTGATCGCGCAGATCCCCACCGCCCAGCAGGTCATCCCGCTGGTCGTGGAAGGCGAGGGCGGCAACGGTTCGGCGAAGTCCAACGGTTCGGCGACGTCCTATGAATATGAGCCGGAGGAGGACGAAATCCTCACCCGCCTCTTGCCGCGCAATCTTGCGGTGCAGCTCTTCCGCGCGCTGTTGGAGAACAACGCCTCGTTCTACGGCGCGCAGATGTCGGCGATGGACAACGCCACACGCAACGCCGGCGAAATGATCCGCAAGCAGACGCTGGTCTACAACCGCACGCGTCAGGCCCAGATCACCAAGGAACTCATCGAAATCATCTCCGGCGCGGAAGCAGTCTGACCGGACAAGAAATTCGGATCGAAGGAGACAAGTCAAATGGCTACAGCAGCCAACCAGATCGGTCGCGTCACCCAGGTCATGGGCGCCGTCGTCGACGTGCAGTTCGAAGGCCACCTGCCGGCCATTCTCAATTCGCTCGAGACCAAGAACGGCAACAACCGCCTGGTGCTCGAAGTCGCACAGCATCTCGGCGAGTCGACCGTCCGCACGATCGCGATGGACGCTACCGAAGGTCTGGTGCGCGGCCAGGAGGTCACCGACACCGGCCAGCCGATCGCGGTTCCCGTGGGTGCCGGCACGCTCGGCCGCATCATGAACGTCATCGGCGAGCCGATCGACGAAGCCGGCCCCATCAAGGCCGAAGGCACCCGCGCCATCCACCAGGAAGCGCCGACCTACACCGACCAGTCGACCGAGGCTGAAATCCTCGTCACCGGCATCAAGGTCGTCGACCTGCTCGCGCCCTACGCCAAGGGCGGCAAGATCGGCCTGTTCGGCGGCGCCGGCGTCGGCAAGACCGTGCTGATTCAGGAGCTGATCAACAACGTCGCGAAGGCGCACGGCGGCTACTCCGTGTTCGCCGGCGTCGGCGAGCGTACCCGCGAAGGCAACGACCTCTATCACGAGTTCATCGAATCGAAGGTCAACGCTGATCCGCACAATCCCGATCCGAACGTGAAGTCGAAATGCGCGCTGGTGTTCGGCCAGATGAACGAGCCGCCCGGCGCCCGCGCCCGCGTCGGCCTGACGGGTTTGACCGTCGCCGAGCACTTCCGCGACCAGGGCCAGGACGTGCTGTTCTTCGTCGACAACATCTTCCGCTTCACCCAGGCCGGCTCGGAAGTGTCGGCGCTGCTCGGCCGCATTCCCTCGGCGGTGGGCTATCAGCCGACGCTCGCCACCGACATGGGCGCGCTGCAGGAGCGCATCACCACCACGCAGAAGGGCTCGATCACCTCGGTGCAGGCCATTTACGTTCCGGCCGACGACTTGACCGACCCGGCGCCGGCGACCTCGTTCGCCCACTTGGACGCCACCACGGTGCTGTCGCGCGCGATCTCGGAAAAGGGCATCTACCCGGCGGTGGACCCGCTCGACTCGACATCGCGCATGCTCTCGCCGCTCGTCGTCGGCGAGGAACACTACCAGACCGCCCGCATGGTTCAGCAGGTGCTGCAGCGCTACAAGTCGCTGCAGGACATCATCGCCATTCTCGGCATGGACGAACTGTCGGAAGAGGACAAGCTGACGGTGGCGCGCGCCCGCAAGATCGAGCGCTTCCTGTCGCAGCCATTCCACGTCGCCGAAGTCTTCACCGGCTCGCCCGGCAAGTTCGTCGAGCTCGCCGACACCATCAAGGGCTTCCGCGGCCTGTGCGAAGGCAAGTATGACCACCTGCCGGAAGCCGCCTTCTACATGGTCGGCACCATCGAGGAGGCGGTCGCGAAGGGCAAGAAGCTCGCCGCCGAAGCAGCCTAACTCTGACGTGTTATTGCCGGGACTAACGCGCAAGGGGTCTCCTTGCACTGAGGACCCGGCAATCCATCGAAAGAGAAATTTTTGACCGATGGACCCGCGGGTCAAGCCGGCGGGTGACAGCGGAAAGAATGGAAAGACCATGGCCACCTTCCAGTTCGATCTCGTCTCCCCTGAAAAGCTCGCCTTCTCCGGCGAGGTCGATCAGGTCGACATTCCCGGCGTGGAAGGCGATTTCGGCGTGCTCGCCGGCCACGCGCCGGTCATCGCTGCGGTCCGGCCGGGCATTCTGACGGTGTTCTCCGGCGGCAAGCAGGAGAAGATCATCGTGACCGGTGGTGTTGCCGAGGTTTCTGAAAAAGGCCTGACCGTGCTTGCGGACGTCGCACGGACCCTTGAAGAACTCGATCGCGCCAAGCTTGCCGACGCCATCGCCGAGATGGAGGCCAAGCTCGCCGAGAAGGAAGGCGACGAACTTGACCGCGCCGTCGAGCGCCTCGACCACTTCAAGAACGTGCAGCAGCAGGTGCAGTCCACGGCGATGCACTAGGCCCCGGCTCGATTTTCGAGACGGGGCATTCGCGGGCGCAACGCTCGCTGGCTTCCCGAAACATCCAATCAGTTCAGGCCGCAGCTCAGGCCGTTGCGCGTGACGCCGGCTGGCGGCCTTCTCAACGAAGCGCTCGCCAATTGTGTCATGTTCGACAGCGACCGCCAGCTGAGAATTACGAGAACTTTTTGAACAACTCTGCCACCGCGCGATACACCTCGCGGCGGAACGGCACCACGAGATCGGCGACGCGATCGAGCCGCTCCCAGCGCCAGGCATCGAACTCCGTCGGCTGACCGTTGCGCGGCGTCAGCGGATCGATCTCGCTTTCGTTTCCGGTGAAGCGCAGCGCGAACCATTTTTGCCGCTGGCCGCGGAATTTGGCGAGGCGGTGCGAGGCCGGACCGTCATAGGGCGGGAACTCGTAGGTCATCCAGCCGGTCTCGCCGAGATAGTCGGCGGAAACCGCACCTGTCTCCTCCCACAGCTCGCGCATCACGGCCGTGCGCGGATCCTCCTGCGCATCGATGCCGCCCTGCGGCATCTGCCATTCCAGGCCCGGCAGGATGATCTCCGGCCCGTCATCCTTGAAGCGGCGGCCGATCAGCACGCGGCCGTCGGCATTGAACAGCGCGATGCCGACGTTCGGGCGGTAGGGCTTTTCGGAGGGCATTAATATAACTTCCACTGTCATTCCGGGGCGCGCGCAGCGCGAACCCGGAATCTCGAGGTTCCGGGTTCTCGCTTTGCGAGCCCCAGAGCGACGTAATCGTCGCTAATCCGCAAGCCTGGCGAATTCCTTGACCACCCGCTCATAGACCGGCCGCTTGAACGGGATGATCAGCCGCGGAAGGTTTTTCATCGGCTCCCAGCGCCAGCTCACGAATTCCGCCTTGTGGCCGCCGCCACCGGGACTCTCGACATTGATCTCGCTGTCCCGGCCGATGAAGCGCGCCGCGAACCATTTTTGCCGCTGCCCGCGATAGCGGCCCTTCCAGGCGCGCCCGGCCACGGTGCGCGGGATGTCGTAGATCAGCCAGTCCGGGACCTCGCCGAGCTTCTCGATCGAGCGGACACTGGTCTCCTCATAGAGCTCGCGCTTGGCGGCCTCCCAGGTGTCCTCGCCGGGATCGACGCCACCCTGCGGCATCTGCCAGACATGGCTGTCGTCGACGTGCTCGACGCCGCCGGCGCGCCGGCCGATGAAGACGAGCCCGTCCCTGTTGAGCAGCATCATGCCGACGCAGGTCCGGTAGGGCAGGTCCTCGTAGCGCGCCATTCCGTCAGAACTCCAGGCAATCGGACGAGCCAGGCCCTGCTGCTTCCAAAGCTGACAAACCGCCGATCCCGTCCTGACGGATCATGCTCGAATCCTTTGTTGGGGACATGATTCCTTCGGAAAACCGATAGTCGCCTTTCCGGATCATGCCCTAGCCCGATTTTGATTTCAGCATCGCGGTTGTCAATGGCACCAGCATGATGCCGCGGCCTTCCAGCGCCTTGCACCAGGCTGCCAGCCGCTCGATCGATATGGGCAGCGCCGAGGCGACGCCGACCGCGGTGCCGCGTTCCCGCGCGATGGTCTCGAGTTTTGACAGCGCGCGGTCGATCTCGAGCGCGGTCGGAACCGCGTCGATGCTGAGGTCGGCCTTGGCGAACGGCATGGTCTGGCTTGCCGCCAGCGAGGCTGCGACGCTGCGCGGCGCCGAGCCGTCGTCGAAATAGCCGAGCCCGCGCTTGGCTGCCTCGCGGACGATCGGCTGCATCACATTGTCCGACACGACAAAGCGCGCACCCATGAAATTGGCGATGCCGGCGTAACCCTGGAAGCGGCTGAGATGCCAGTGCAGCCGATCGAGGTTCTGCTCGGTGCCGAGTGATGAGAGCAGCGTCTGCGGCCCAGGATCGTTGTCGGGATAGTCGAACGGCTCCATCGGCACTTGCAGCAGGATTTCGTGCCGCTGCGCCCGCGCCCGTTCGGCGAGCTTTGTGGGGTCGGCGCCATAGGGCGTAAACGCCAGCGTCACTGCGGCGGGCAGCTTCATGATGGCGTCGACCGTCTTGGCGGCGCCGACGCCGAGTCCGCCGACCACGACCGCGACCACCGGCATCTTCGCCGCTTTGGCGCGGTCGGCTTCGGCCGCATAGACCGTGAACGGTTTCAAGCCGTCAGCCATGACGGGGATCATGCCGTAGCGGGATTTTTCCAGCAGGCGCTGGTCGATGCCGGCCATTGGAGCTGCTGCCGGCTCGCTGCCGTCCTTGGCCGCACGGTCGCCGCCGATCACAAAGTCCTGCCGCTTGCCGCTGGAGCCGTCGATGATGGTGACGGTCTGCTGCCCGTCGGGGTTGGCCTGCTGCGGCTTGGCCGACGTCCTGGACTCGGCGCCCGAATGGGTCGCTGCCTTCTCAGCCTCCGGCCCCGGCTGCCGCAGCACGATCCTGGCCTGCGGCTCGCCGCCCAAGGGGTCGTCGTTGAACAGGGCAAAGCCGACAAAGACTACCAGGAACAGGCCGAGCAGCACGGCCAGTGCCTGTGTTGCCGTGAACGGCAGCCGGAACCGCCGCGCCGGCCGCGCAACTGTCTCCTGTCCGAGCGGCGTGCTCAGATCGTCGGCCGCCTCAGCCATGAATCTCCCCGAATCACCGCGGGTGAAGATACCACGGCAGGGCCGAATCGCGGCGATTCCACGGCGACCGTGGCGATGTTCGGACGATCCCTTGATATGAAAAGGGCGGCCCGGAGGCCGCCCTTTTCGAAGTTCCTGATGGAGGAGGTGTCAGTTCGCCGCCTTGGTGGCGGGCTTGTCATTGGTCGTGGGTCCGGTGGCGGTGGCCTTGATGCCGTGCAACAGGTCGGCCGCGGTCTTCAGTGCCTTGTCATCCTTGGCGTCCGGCGGAACGTAGGACTGCGAGCCGGTCTTCTCGTCGCCGTCGTTGGTCTTCAGATGGCCGCGCAGCGAGGCCTCGCCCTTGGTGTCGGTGCGCGCCTTCAGTTCGTCCGGCACGTCCTGCAGCACCTCGATGTCGGGTACGATGCCCTTGGCCTGGATCGACTTGCCCGACGGCGTGTAGTAGCGCGCGGTGGTGAGCCGCAGTGCGCCGTTGCCCGAGCCGAGCGGAATGATGGTCTGCACCGAGCCCTTGCCGAACGAGCGCGTGCCGACCAGCGTCGCGCGCTTGTGGTCCTGCAGCGCGCCGGCGACGATTTCCGACGCCGAAGCCGAACCGCCATTGATCAGCACGATCACCGGCTTGCCCTTGGTGAGGTCGCCGGAATGTGCCGCGCGGCGCTGCGTCTCCTCGGCATTGCGGCCGCGGGTGGAAACGATCTCGCCGCGCTCGAGGAACGCGTCGGAGACCGTCACGGCTTCCTCAAGCAGACCGCCCGGGTTGTTGCGGAGGTCGATGATGAAGCCCTTCAGCTTGTCGCCGCCGATCTGGTTGGTGAGATTGTTGATCTCGCGCTTCAGCCCCTCGGTGGTCTGCTCGTTGAAGGTGGTGACGCGGATATAGGCGATGTCGTCCTGCTCGACGCGGGCGCGCACCGAGCGGACGCGGATGTTGTCGCGCACCAGCGTCACTTCGATCGGGGTGTCCTGGCCCTTGCGGATGATCTTCAGCCGGATCTTGGTGTTGACCGGACCGCGCATCTTCTCGACGGCCTGGTTGAGGGTGAGGCCCTGCACCTGCTCGTCGTCGAGCTGGGTGATGATGTCGTTGGCCATGATGCCGGCCTTGGAAGCCGGCGTGTCGTCGATCGGCGAGACCACCTTGATCAGGCCGTCTTCCATGGTGACTTCGATGCCGAGGCCGCCGAACTCGCCGCGGGTCTGCACCTGCATGTCGCGGAAGCTCTTGGCGTCCATGTAGCTGGAGTGCGGATCGAGGCCGGCCAGCATGCCGGAGATCGCGGACTCAACCAGCTTGCTGTCGTCCGGCTTCTCGACATAGTCGCTGCGCACGCGCTCGAACACGTCGCCGAACAGATTGAGCTGGCGGTAGGTGTCGGAGGTCGCAGCACGCGCGCTCGAACCCATCAGCACCGCGCGCGGCTGCGTGACCATCAGGGTGAGAGCCGCGCCGGTTGCGGCGCTGAGAAGAATTACAGAAGTCTTGCGCATCATCCGCGGACCTTTTCGCCTTCATTTGCGGCCCACCATGGGCCTGGATCGATTGGAGTGCCGTCCTTACGGAACTCGACATAGAGCACGGGTTGGCTCGCATTGGTTGCGAGGATTGACGCCACCTGGGAGGCCTTTCCCATGGTCGCGACCGGCTCCCCCGTAAGTACAAACTGGCCGATGTTTACCGAAATGCGCTCCATCCCGGCGATCAGCACATGATACCCGCCCCCGGCATTGAGGATCAAGAGTTGACCATAGCTGCGGAAGGGTCCGGCATACACAACCCAGCCGTCACACGGGGTTGTGACCTGCGCACCGGAGCGCGCCGCCAAGGAAATGCCTTTTTCCACGCCACCCGCGCCGTCGGAACCGCCGAAATCGCGAATCTTGCTGCCATTAACCGGGTAAGCGAATAATCCCTTGGCGGCCGCAAAGGCGATCGCCGGGCTCTGCCGGGAAGCATCTTTGAATAGGGCCGGATTGGGCTTTCCGTTCACGAGGGCGGGGGTGCCCTGCATGGTCGCCGCGGCGGCCGCTTTCGCGGCCGTTTTCAGGTCCTGCTCCATCTTGGCGATCAGTCCCTGCAGGCTGTCCACCTGCTTCGACAGGGCCACGGCACGGGCGCCCTCCGCCTCCATGTCCTTTTCGACCGCGGCCTGCTTGCGCTGGCGCTCGTCGACCAGCGCACTCAGTCGGATCTGGTCGTCCTTCAGTCGGTCGCGGTCGAGCGCGAGCTTGTCGCGCTCGGTGGCGATCTGCCTGCGCAGTGCGACCAGTTCACCGAGATCGACAGCCAGTTTTTCCGCGCGCCCGCGCAGTTCCGGCACCACGGCGCCCAGCAGCATCGCCGTGCGCAGCGATTGCAGGGCGTCCTCGGGACGCACCAGCAGGGCAGGCGGCGTGCGCCGCCCGGCGCGTTGCAGCGCCGCCAGCACCTCGACGATCTCGGAACGGCGCGAATCCAGCGAGGCGCGGATTTGCGCCTCGCGGCTGTCGAGCGACAGCAGCCGCGCTTCGGCATCGCCCATGTTGGTTTCGATGGTACGCACTTTCGTGGCGGTATCGATCAGTTGCTGGTTGAGCTTGCTGCGGTCCTGTCCGATCGCGGCGATCTCGGCCTGCAGCTTCTGCCTGAGTTCGGCGGCGCTCTTCTGCTCGATGCGCGCGGCCTCCAGCTCCTGCTCGCGCTGCTTGATGGCCTCGGCCGATACCGCGGCGGGCGGCGCGGTCTGCGCGGCAATGGGCAGCGTGAAGCCGGCGGAAAGCAGGACAAGCGACAGCGTGACGGCGGCAGACGACCGCTGACCGGCGGTAGCCGCGATGAAATGTCTATCCCGCGCTGGCTGCATCGTTTCCGTTTCGCGCGTCATGCGCGGTGATAAGGATGGCCGGCCAAAATCGTCGCGGCCCGATAAATCTGTTCCAGGAGCATTACGCGGACCATCTGGTGCGGCCAGGTCGCAGCTCCAAATGCCATTACGAGGCTAGCCTTGCCCCGCAATTCCGGCGAAAGTCCGTCCGCCCCGCCGATGACAAAAATTATATCCTTTGCGGCATCGCGGAAGCGGCCGAGCTGGGCGGCAAAAGCGGCGCTGTCGATGCTCTTGCCGCGTTCGTCGAGCGCGATGAGGCCGTATTTCTCCGGGAAATGCGCCGAGATCGCCGCTGCTTCCTCGGCCATCCGGGTTGCGGCTTCGCGGGCGCGGCTTTCCGAAATTTCATGAATCTCGATGCCGCGAAAGCCGAGCTTGCGGCCGATGTCGTCGAAGCGCTCGCGATAGCGCTCGGCAAGCTCCCGTTCGGGACCCTGCTTCAGCCGGCCGACAGCGATGACGATGAGGCGCATGCGGAGCCTGTTTCCTGCGCACCAATTGGTGCGCAGTACAAAGTACATGCGCCACCGCCGATTCGCATCGGCCCGACTTGCTAGATCGCCCTCGCCGTCGCCGGATTCTGCGTCCACAACCGCTCGAGGTTGTAGAATTCGCGAACCTCCGGCCTGAATACGTGCACGATCACGTCGCCGGAATCGATCAGCACCCAGTCGCAGTTGGGCATGCCCTCGACATGGATGTTCTTGATTCCAGTTTCCTTCAGGGCCTTCGTGACGTTTTCCGCGATCGCACCGACGTGCCGGTTGGCCCGGCCCGAGGTGATGACCATGTAGTCGGAATATGCGGATTTGCCACGGAGGTCGATGGTGACCGTTTCTTCCGCCTTCATATCGTCGAGGCGGGAGAGGATCATATTCAGCGTCTTGTCGGCGTCGCTTTGCGCCTTCAAGGCCGCAGCTCGGGTCGATGTTTTACGCGTCTTCGGTAAAACCGACTTGGACAATACAGGTGTGGCCAGGGACCATTCCTTTCACTGTATCGCGGGGCCGAATCCTTTAGCCCCGCCCACCATACTACGCATGTGGGGTTAATGGTTTCAAGATTCCAGTAACCATCACACGACACTCACGAGTGTTGCCTATTTATCCGCCAGGTCCCGTCCGGGTTCCTAAGTCCGGTCGAGGAGATGTTGAGTTTCATGCCCGTGAGAAAGACCCAGGCCGGCGCGCGCTGATCCGGCAGGCTCGCCGCCTGGTTCTCGGGCAAACGGTAGCGCGCCAGGGCCTGTGCCGCAGGAGCGGCAAGCGCGCGAAAACTCTGTGGCGGGCGGTCGATCACGGCAAGGGGTACCTCGGCGGCGATGCGCCGCCAGTCCTTCCAGCGATGGAACTGCGCCAGGTTGTCCGCGCCCATGATCCATACGAAGCGCACGCCGGACACTCGGCGGCGCAAATGCGTGATCGTGTCGACGGTGTAGCGCGTTCCAATGACAGCTTCGAGACAGCTGACGTCGATGCGCGGATCCTCGGCCACATCCTTCGCCGCTTGCGCGCGCTCGGCCAGCGTGCGTAGCGAGTTGTGATCCTTCAGCGGATTGCCCGGACTGAGCAGCCACCACACGCGGTCGAGCTTCAGGCGCTTGATCGCGAACAGGCTGATGGCGCGGTGCGCCGCGTGCGGCGGATTGAAAGAGCCGCCGAGCAGCCCGACGCGCATACCGTTTGTATAGAGCGGGATGGCGGGGACAGAGGACGCGACGGCGACTGGCTTCAACGGGATTTCCCCGGAAAGAGGATCACGGCCGCGTCTGCCCCGTGCCGTGGACGCGATACTTGAAGCTGGTCAGCTGCTCGGCGCCGACCGGGCCGCGGGCGTGGAATTTGCCGGTGGCGATGCCGATCTCGGCGCCGAAACCGAACTCGCCGCCATCGGCGAACTGTGTCGACGCATTGTGCAGCACGATCGCCGAATCGACCTCGTTGAGGAATTTCTGCGCGGCAGCCGCATCCTCCGTCACGATCGCATCAGTGTGGTGCGAGCCGTGATTGCGGATATGCGTGATTGCGTCGTTCACGCCATCGACGACGCGCGCGGCGATGATTGCATCGAGATATTCGGTGTCCCAGTCCTCGTCGGACGCCGGCTTCACCCGCGCATCGATCTTCTGCACGGCGGCGTCGCCGCGTACCTCGCAGCCGGCGTCGATCAGCATGCTCACGAGCGGCTTCAAATTGGCGCTAGCGGCCGCACGATCGACCAGCAGGGTTTCCGCCGCGCCGCAGACGCCGGTGCGCCGCATCTTGGCATTCAGCACGATCGACTTCGCCATGTCAGGATTGGCCGACTTGTCGATATAGACGTGATTGACGCCCTCCAGATGCGCGAACACCGGCACGCGCGCTTCCGCCTCGACGCGAGCGACGAGGCTCTTGCCGCCGCGCGGCACGATGACGTCGATGCCGCCATTCATGCCCGACAGCATCAGGCCCACCGCGGCACGGTCGCGCGTCGGCACCAGCGTGATCGCGGCTTCCGGCAGGCCTGCTTCGCGCAGGCCCTGCACTAGGCATTCATGGATGGCGCGGCAGGAGCGGAAGCTGTCGGAGCCGCCGCGCAGGATCACGGCGTTGCCTGATTTCAGGCAGAGCACACCGGCATCGGCCGCGACATTGGGGCGGCTTTCGAAGATCACGCCGATGACGCCGAGCGGAACACGCACGCGCTCGATCACCATGCCGTTCGGCCGCTGCCAGCTCTCGGTCACCGCACCGACGGGGTCGGGAATGCCGCGCACGACGGCGACACCATCGGCCATCGCATCGACGCGTCCTTGCGTGAGGGTCAGGCGGTCGAGGAAAGCCGAGGTCGTCCCGCCCGCCTTGGCCTCAGTGACGTCCTCGGCATTGGCCGCGAGGATCCTGGCCGCATTGGCGCGGATCGCGCGCTCGATGGCTTCGAGGGCCCGGTTCTTCTGCTCCGGCGGGGCCAGCGCCAGCACCCGCGCAGCGGCGCGGGCGCCCTTGACCAGTTCGGTCATCAGGGCGGGCAGGTCGGCGGTGCCGTCAATGGCTTTCAGAGCAGTGGTCATGGTGGTGTTTGTGGGTTTTGGCCTTCAATTAAGGCCTTCTCCTAGCACGGAAATCGCGGTCGTGCGAGGCGCGGAACCGGCATGGCAGCCGGGCCGCGGCCGGAATTTGCGAGGTCAGCCAATGGCCTACTTGACCAGGACCGTTCCGGGCGGGCCCATGACCAGATCGTCCCGGTGGATCATCTCCGATCTCCCGCTGATGCCGAGGATATCAGCGACGTCCCGCGACGAGCGGCCCTTGATCTTGTCGGCGTCCTCGGCGTCGTAGGCGACGAGGCCGCGGCCGATCTCGTGGGTATCGGGACCGCGCACGACCACGGCATCGCCGCGGGCGAACACACCGTCCACCCGGATCACGCCGGCCGGCAGCAGGCTTTTTCCCGCACGTAGCGCGGCGACCGCGCCGGCATCGATAGTCAGCGTGCCCTTCGGCTCCAGCGAGCCCGCGATCCAGCGCTTTCGCGCGGTGACGGGATTGGCAGGCGTCAGGAACCAGGTGCAACGGCCGCCATCGGCGATTGCCTGCAGCGGATGCTCGATCTTGCCATTGGCGATCAGCATATGCGTGCCCGATGTGGTCGCGATCTTCGCCGCCTCGATCTTGGTGTACATGCCGCCGCGCGACAGTTCTGACTCTGCGGCGCCCGCCATCGCCTCGATCTCCGACGTGACGGATTCCACGATCGGGATCAGTTTGGCGTTCGGATTGGCATTCGGCGGCGCGTCATAGAGGCCGTCGATGTCGGAGAGCAGGATCAGGAGATCGGCGCTCGCCATGGTGGCGACGCGCGCGGCGAGGCGGTCATTGTCGCCGTAGCGGATTTCGTTGGTGGCCACCGTGTCGTTCTCGTTGATCACGGGCACCGCACGCCATTCCAGCAGCTTTGCGATAGTCGAGCGCGCGTTGAGATAGCGCCGTCGTTCCTCCGTGTCCTGCAACGTCACCAGGATCTGGCCGGCGCCGATGCCGTGATCGCCGAGTACTTCCGACCAGATGCGCGCCAGCGCGATCTGGCCCACTGCCGCGGCGCCCTGGCTTTCCTCCAGCTTGAGCGGGCCACGCGGCAGCTTCAGGCGGCTGCGTCCCAGCGCGATCGAGCCGGAGGACACCACCAGCACGTCGCGGCCCGCCCCATGCAGTTTTGCGATGTCGGCCGCCAGCGCCTTCAGCCATGACGCGCGCAACTCGCCCTTGGCGGAATCGATCAGAAGCGACGATCCGACCTTGACGACGATACGGCGGAAATTCTTCAGCGCGGGGCGTTTCATGGCGACCTTTTGCAGCAGGAGGCCCGCCCGTGCAAGCGGCCTTGACCGGCCGAGCAGCATCTTGGTTCTTCCCCGAACCGGCCCGGTCTGGTGTAATGCCTGAAAAAATAGCCGGGAGGGGTAGCCCATGAATCGCATGAATCGCCGCGAGTTCGTTGCCGGAAGCCTTGCACTGTCTGCCGTTGCACCGATCGGCGCGGCGAGGGCGCAATCGGGGCCGCTGACCAAGATCATCTTTCCTTTTGCGGCCGGCGGCAGCGGCGACATGCTGTGCCGCCAGCTGGCGCAGTATCTTCCCACAGCTCTGGACCGCAGTTTCATCGTCGAGAACCGTACCGGCGGCGACGGGCTGATCGGCATAAGGGCAGTGAAGGGGGCGGCCCCCGACAGCACCACCGTGCTGGTGACGACGGGCCCCACCATGTACCTGCTGCCGATGGTGGAGAACGAGCCGAGCTACGACTCGGCGAAGGATTTCGTCCCGGTCTCGCAGCTCACCCGCTTCGAGTTCGTGGTCGTGGTGAGCCCGTCGATCGGCGTGACCGACTTCAAGCAACTGGTGGCCTGGATCAAGGCCAATCCCTCGAAGGCGAGCTACGGCGTGCCGTCCAGCGGCACCATTCCGCATTTCACCGGCTTTCAGCTGGCAAAGACGCTCGGCCTTTCCATGACCCGCGTGCCGTATCGCGGCTCGGCGCCGATCATCACCGATCTCCTCGCCGGGCA
>DASWVJ010000275.1:0-7423 GCA_036406295.1 Bradyrhizobium sp. | reverse complement strand
TCGTCCGGCGAGCAACGCCCGCCTGACGCCGCAGCGTCCATCGCAACCCGCGCCAACGTTCCGTGACGATCGCGTTTCGTCCCCTCGTGGCGGCGCGGACTGGGTGCGTCATGCCACTGATTTGGCATTTCTGTAAAGTAGAATATTTTTCATTGTCGGGCTTGACACGATTCTGCTAAACCGAATTGATTTGCCCGCCGTGCCGGATTTGCACACCCTATCCCCATGGTGAGGAGCCTGCGCAGCAGGCGTCTTTGGACGATGCTTCGCATCGTCGGGGGAGCCATGAGGCCCCGATCTCGCCCGCAGCCATTCTTCGAGACGCGCACAAAAGCGCGCGCCTCAGAATGAGGGCAGAGCGCGTGGTCAGGCCGTGATTGGCAACACCGCGCCGGTCCCAGCCGGACGCAAATTCTGCATCCCGAGAGTGATGTCACTCACACAATCGAACCTTGGACGGGGGTTATCTAACATAGATTAGGAATATCGGGGGCAGCGACGATGATGCCAGTCGAAGAGGAAAGCTTGCGAGTAGGCGACCGGGTACGCTTGAGCGAACTCGGCCGACAGCGGATGCCCCGCAACCGGGCTACCACCGCAAAGGTCGTGGGCTTCGGGCGATCCGATACGAGAATCCGCATCATATTCGACGGATCGAGATATCCCGTCAGCCTTCACGTCAGCTATCTGGAAAAAGACCGCTAGCGCTTCGCGCCGGCGGCGCCGTTCTGGCTCAGACGCGGTCGCGCAGCTTCTTGACGCCCTCCTTCTGTGCACAGTGATCGCAGCAATAGAACACGCCGCCGCTCTCCAGGCCGTGGCCGACGATGCGCGTACCGCAATGCTTGCAGGTCGGCGCCAGCGCATGGATGGCGCATTCGAAGCTGTCGAAGGTGTGCGTCTCGCCCTTCATGACGACATTGAAGGCCTTGTCGTAGTCGTTGCCGCAGGTTTCGCAGGTGGCCATGCTCATCTCCTGTCATGCTGCGCGGCGCTTGCGAGTCTGCACCGCCTCAGCCTCTCCTCTTGCGGATCAAACACCGAGGCCGGCTCAGCGGTTCCTGTTCGGCCAAGCGGGATCGCGCCCGCCGGGGCGGGTTCCACCACAGCTTCAGGCCATTGCCTATCTCATCAAGAACCAGGCAACGACGATGATGGCCAGCAGGACCACGCCAGCCGTGAATCTCATGCCATAGAGACCGGCCTGTCTGCCCTCGGGGGTATCAGCAGGATCCTGTGCCGGCGGTTCATTTGGACCTTCGCGAACCATGATCGGACACCACTTCCGGATCATCGCCTTACGCCGGCAAGGCGCCTTGGTTCCTAATTGTCTTGGGCCCGAGGAGCGGAAGAAATCCTGGCCGAGCCCAAACGTGGTGACGCCGAAGCGGCCTTGGGCATGGTTTCAGCCAATGTGGAATGGCACCATCGAGCCTACACAATCGCGCCGCATGCGGAGATTGATCCAGCTCAACGCCATCGGCGCCGTAAGGGTATTGCCTGAGACAAAAATCCCGGAGGAAACCATCAGCGAGATCACCCATTTCATCGCCATGCCGTTCGACTTTGCCGGCCACGACCTGCTGCCGGGCGAGCAGGCCAAATGCGCCAGCCCTGCGGCCGCGATCGAGCGCGCACAGGGCATGTGGCGGGTTCTCGGACACGCGGGAGCGGCGGCCTTCGTTAGCGTCGGCTATCCGGAGAGCCGCATCACGGTGCTGCGGACGTTCGGCAGCGTGCCGGAGGATTTCGAGAGCTGAGGTTCCTACCCCAGCTCGAACGTCGTAACGGCGAACACCCGCTGCAGCGCGAGCTCCGGGGTTGCGCCTGATCCGTGCGGTTTTCGAGCACCGGCGCGAGCCCTGTCTTATTGCAGCCCCGGGGCGGCGAACCAAAGCTTGAACACAAGGCCGGGGGCATTATCAAGCAGCTCGATCCGGGCGCCGTGCAGGCGGGCAACGGCCGCGACCAGGCTGAGGCCGAGGCCATTGCCCGGCGTATAGCGGCTCTGTTCGAGCCGATAGAAGCGCTTGAAAACCTGATCGTGCTGACCGGCGGGAATTCCAGGTCCGTTGTCGGCGACCGAAATCACGGGCACGCCGCTCACGTTTTCACTGGCAACCACGACCTGCCCGGCGAGGCGGCCGTGCTTGAGCGCATTGTCGACGACGTTGGCGACCGCGTCGAAAATCAGGTCGCGATCGCCGGTGACCATTACCTCGCGGTCACCGACCATGATGAGACGGGTACCACACTCCTCGGCTGCGGCGTCATACAGCTCGACCACCTCGCCCGCGATCTCGGCCAGGTTGACGCTGCGAAACCCGCCCTTTCGTACCTGGCTCTCGATCTGCGCGATCCGCGTGATCGACAGGAATATCCGCAGCACGGCATCCAGCTCGGCGATGGTGTCGCCGATCAGCGCCTGATCGGCCTCGCCGTTGCGCGGCCCGTGCCAGGCCTTTTCGAGGCGAGCGCGCATCCGGGTCAGCGGCGTGCGCAGGTCGTGGGCCACGTTGTCACTCACCTGCTTGACCTCGCCCATCAGGGTTTCGATGCGATCCAGCATGTGGTTGAGGTTCTCTGCAACGCGATCCCATTCGTCGCTGGTGCCGCGGAGCGGGATGCGCTTGTCCAGCCCGCTCGCCATGATGGCGCGGCTGGTGGCGTTGATCGACTCGATCCTCCCTACCGTGCGGCGCGTCACAAGGATGCTTGCTACTGCCGCCATGACGAAAGTCAGCGCAATGATCGAAATGACGGCCACCTTGATCTGTCCCGCGAACTCGTCGAGGTCGCTGATGTCCCGCCCGACGAGCAGCCGGTCGCCGCCGGGAAGTTCTGCCAGCATGGCCCGCACCAGCGGGTGGTCCACGGCATTCGACGCGGCCGGTGGCGCGCGAAATTCCGTCCATCCCGAGGCCGCTGCCGCCGGCGGCCAATTCTCGAGATTGCCGGCAAGGATCGCCGACGAGCGATCGGCCAGAAGATAGAAATGCTGGGCAAAACTGTGGTCGGCGGTCCGCAGCCGGATCAGATCGATCAGCCGGTCGCGACCGGACTGCTCGTAAGCTTCGCGCAGGCCCGCGGCCTCGGTGATGATCGCGCTGTCCGACCGGCTGCGCACATAGGCTGATGTCGACAGGTAGACATAGATGAAGATGGCCGACACGATCGCTCCGAAAGCCCCGATCGCGATCAACGCCAGCTTGAACGTCGACGACGTCAGGGTCTTAGCGAGGAGCACGGAGGCAATACCCGACGCCGCGAACGGTGTGGATCAAGGGATAGGCCTGCTGGCCATCCAGCTTGCGCCGGACGCGTCCGACATAGACATCGATGATGTTGGTCGACGGATCGAAATGAAGATCCCAGACGTGCTGAAGCAGCATGGCGCGCGATATCACGCGGCCCTCGTTGCGCACCAGATACTCCAGCAACTGGAATTCCCGGGGCAGCAGCGCAATCTGCTTGCCGCCGCGGCTTGCCGTGCGGTCGATCAGGTCGATCGCGAGGTCGCCGACCCGCAGGATGGTTTCCTTGGCGATGATATCGCTGCGCCGGCCCAGCGCCTCCAGACGCGCCAGCAACTCGACGAAGGAGTAGGGCTTGACCAGATAGTCGTCGCCACCGGCACGCAGGCCACGTACCCTGTCGTCCACCTCGCCGAGCGCACTGATGATCAGGAACGGGGCGGCAGTGCCCCGCTCGCGCAACTGGCGCATAACGGCGATGCCGTCGATGTCCGGAAGCATGCGATCGATGGTGATCACGGCATAGTCGCAGGCCGAGCCGCGCTGGAGCGCCTCGTTGCCGCAAGTCGCCAGGTCCACCTGATAGCCGCTGGTCGTCAACTCCTCCACGAGTTGACCGGCGGCTTCCGCGTCGTCCTCGACCACCAGAATGCGGCGATGACCTTCGGTCATTGGTCCTGTGCCTCCGAACGACCGTGAACAGCCCCGGTACTCAGCGGCGCTTCATTCTACTCGAATGTGCCATGAGGCGGCGCGCACATGCATGTGAGATCGCCGCCGGCTTGCCCGGCGGCGATCGCCTCATCGTCGTTCAGTACCAGCTGTCGCCGTAGCAGACGTTGACCCATTGCGGGCCGTAGCCCGTCCACACCCTGCGCCAGCAGCCGTCGTAGTAGCTGGCGTAGAGGAAGGGCGCACCGAAAAAGGCGAAGCGATGGAAGCGGCGATGGAAGAAGCGAGAGTGGAAGCGGGGACCAAACGCCGCGTGCGAGAAGCGCGGCCCGAATGCCGCGTTCGCAAAGCGCGGGCCCGCAAAGCGCGAACCCACAAAGCCCGGGCTTGCAAAGCGCGCACCCGCAAAGCTCGGGCCGGCAAAGCGCGGACCGCCGCCCATGCCGGAGAAGCGCATGCCTCCGCCCATCGCATGCATTCCGCCACCAAAGCCTCCGCCCATCGCGTGCATGCCCCCGCCACCAAAGCCGCCGCCGCCAAAGCCACCGCCGCCGTGCCCTCCGCCACCGCCGAACCCTCCTCCCCGGGCAAACGCGGGCGATGCGAGGGCGACCGTCGCGCCGAGCGCGGCGGCCATCAGACCTGTCAAAATCCGCTTGTTCATCGGTCTCTCCATCTCGGACTGCGGCGGCACATTCCGCCGCTGAGAACGATCAGGAGAGCGAAACCGCGGCCCGATTTCAAATGACTAAGGTGACAGATTCTGACCGCGGATTTAGCTTTGCAGGCAATCGGCTCACATCAACTGCTTGCCGAAAACGGCGCGCGGGCCGCGGCAGCAAGAAGGCGCGCAAGACAGCGCGCAAGATAGCGTGAGACCGCCGCCGGTTTGTCGCGCAGGGGCGCGCACCAGCGGCGGAATTTCACGCGGACCGGCTAGTACCAGACGGGTCCGGGCCCGGCTCCCCAGCCAGGTCCCCAAGCGGCGTTGACCCGACACACGTTGATCCACCGCGGTCCCCAGGCCGTCCACGTCCTGCGCCAGCAGCCGCCGTAACTGGCGTACACAAACGGCGCGCCGGCGAAGGCGAAGCGATTCCGGAAGAAGGGACGATGGAAGCGGTGAACTCCCGCGAAGCGCGGGCCGAAGGGCCTGCCGACGAAGCGCGGGCCGCCGACTTGCGCATAGGCAAAGCGTGGGCCGCCAAAGCGCGCGCCGGCAAAACGTCGAGCGCCGAAGCGCGGGCCGGCAGCGAAGCGCGGACCGCTGGCGAAGCGTCGAGCGCCGAAACGCGGGCCGCTAGCAAAGCGCTGGCCGCTTGCGAAGCGCGGGCCGCTTGCGAAGCTGGCGCCGCCGGCGAAGCGCGGACCGCCAGCCCGCGGGCCTCCTGCGAAACGGCCACCACCGCCTGGCGTGGCAGCAAATCTGGCGCCACCGCCTCCGGCGGCTCGGAATCCGCCACCACCGCCACCACCCATACCGCCGCCACCACCCACAGTGGCTACGCCACCCCCGCCCCCGTGACCCCTACCGCCGGGTTGTCCGAGTGCGGGCGGTACGAGGGCGACCGTCGCGCCGAACAGGCCGACGGCCAGGCAAGTCAGAAGTCTCTGGTTCATTTGTGCATCCTTCCCTCCACTGTGGGAACTGGACGGCGCAATCCGCCGCCACCGGAAGAAAGCCGGGAGACCCAATCCGTTCCAGCAATTTTCAAGTTACCCAGGCGACCGTTTCCGACGGCGATGTCAGGCGCGCGCGGTGAAGGCAGGCGCAGCATATGACAGCTGGCGGCGGCCTCACTTCGCCCTTGCTTTTTGCACTGCGCGCGCCTTGTCCTCGTCGAGCAGCGCCTGGCGGACCTGCCTGAACTCGCTGCGCTCGGCCTTGTCAACCTTGGGGAAATTCAGGTCGAGCTTGTCGAGCGCCGAGACGATGGTGGAACCGATCACGACGCGGGCGAACCATTTGTGGTCGGCGGGAACCACATGCCACGGCGCGAATGGCTTCGAAGTATGGCGAATAATGTCCTGGTAGGCCGCCATATATCGTGGCCACAGCGCGCGCTCGCTGATGTCGCCCATGTTGAACTTCCAGTTCTTCGCCGGGTCTTCCAGCCGGTCGAGGAAGCGTTCGCGCTGCTCCTGCCGCGACACATTCAAAAAGAACTTCAGGATGACAATGCCGTTGCGCGCCAGATAGCGCTCGATGCTCGTGATGTCCTCGAAGCGTTCGTGCCAGATTTTCTTGGTGATCAGCGATGGCGGAATCTTCTCGTCTTGCAGGAGTTTCGGATGCACCCGCGTCACCAGGCATTCTTCATAGTGAGAGCGGTTGAAGATACCGATCCGCCCGCGCTCCGGCAGCGCGATCATGCAGCGCCAGAGGAAATCATGGTCGAGCTCCTTGGAGGTCGGCTGCTTGAACGACGTAACCTCGCAGCCCTGCGGATTGACACCCTCGAACACGCTCTTGATGGCGCTGTCCTTGCCAGCGGCATCCATGCCCTGGAAGATTAGCAGCATGGACCAGCGATCCTGGGCGTAGAGTTTCTCCTGAAAGTCCGACAGCCGCTTGCGGTTCGCCTCGATGATTCTCTCGCCCTTTTCCTTGTCGAGGCCGCCCTTCTCGTTGGTCTTGTACGACTTGAGGTGAAAGTGCTTGGAACCGTCGAAACGGAACGGGGTGATGTAAGGCCTTAGCTGGTCCGCCAGCGATTTCGAAGATTGCTTGCCCATGCGATCAGGTGCTCCGGTTGGGGCGGTCCCGATGGACCATCGGGAATTTCCGCCGCGTCGCGGCGACGATAGATCATCAGCATCAGCGGCGCGAGACGGCGCAGCAGGCCGTGCGCGACATAAGGCAAGGGCTCGGTGAACGGCAATGCGAGATCCTGCTCGGGCGCGCCCATTGCGGCTTTTGCAAGCTCCTGGCCGATCGCGATCGACAGCGCTACCGCGCGGCCGTTGCAGCCGGCCCAGGCGTAGGCGTCGGGGCCGAGGCGATGGATGCGCGGCAGGAAATCGCTGGTCATGCCGACGTAGCCGTTCCAGACATAGTCGAACGTAACGTCGCCGATCTGCGGCCACAGCCGCTTAAGGCGTGCGCCGACCGCGGCCTTGAGACCTGCGGCATCGTTCCCGATCAGCGCGCCGCCCGTGACGAGACGGTTGCGCGCATCGTAGCGGGCGAAATAGAGCTCGCCATGGGTATCGGACATCGCCTGCCGGCCGGGGATGACGGTCTTGCGCACAGCATCGGATAGCGGCGCCGTCGCCATCTGCCAGGAGCGCACCGGCATCACCTCGCGCGCGATCCCGGGCGAAAGATGCTTGGCGAACTCGCCGGTATAAGCGTTGGTGGCGAGGATCAGCGCGCGGCCGCTGATCTCGCCTTGCGGCGTGGCGACGATCCAGCGGTCGTTCCTGCGCTCGAACTTCGATGCCGGCGAGCGCGCGAAGATGCGCCCGCCGCGGTCGAGCACGGCGCACGCGAGCCC
>DASWVJ010000274.1:0-15328 GCA_036406295.1 Bradyrhizobium sp. | reverse complement strand
GGTCGGGCAGGCCTGTACGCAGGCGCCGCAGGATACGCATTCGGAGCCGAGAAAGCTCTCGCTCATGCCCGGCGAGACGCGGCTGTCGAAGCCGCGGCCGGCAATGGTCAGCGCGAAGGTGCCTTGCACCTCCTCGCAGGCGCGGACGCAGCGCGAGCAGACGATGCACTTCGATGGATCGTAGGTGAAGTACGGATTGGAATCGTCCTTCGGCATCCAGGCCGCATTGGGAGCGCCGTTGGACTTGGCGAAAACATGGTTCTCGCCTTCGTAGCCATAACGCACGTCGCGCAGCCCCACGGCGCCCGCCATGTCCTGCAATTCGCAATCGCCATTGGCGGCACAGGTGAGGCAGTCCAGCGGGTGATCGGAGATGTAGAGCTCCATCACGCCCTTGCGCAGCTTTTTCAGCCGCTCGGTCTGGGTGTGGACCACGAGTCCCGGCGCCACCGGCGTGGTGCAAGACGCGGGTGTGCCGGTGCGGCCGTCGATCTCGACGAGGCACAGGCGGCAGGATCCGAAAGCGTCCACCATGTCGGTGGCGCAGAGTTTCGGGATCTGCGTGCCCGCTTCCATCGCCGCGCGCATGATCGAGGTGCCCTCAGGTACGGTGACGCTGTTGCCGTCGATGGTGAGTGTCACCATGGTCTCGGACTTGGAGCGCGGCGTACCAAAATCAATTTCCTGGATCACGGGCATAGCGATCCTCCTATTCCGCGGCCTGCAGGCGGGTCGGTGCCGGGCCAAAGTCTTCCGGGAAGTGTTTCAGCGCGCTCATCACGGGGTAGGGCGTAAATCCGCCGAGTGCGCAGAGCGAGCCGAGTTTCATGGTGTTGCAGAGGTCCTCGACCAGGGCGAGGTTCTGTTCGACGCGTTCGCCGCGCCGGATCTTGTCGATGGTCTCTACCCCGCGGGTCGAGCCGATGCGGCAGGGCGTACACTTGCCGCAGGATTCGACGGCGCAGAATTCCATGGCAAAGCGCGCTTGCTTCGCCATATCTACGGTGTCGTCGAACGCCACCACGCCGGCGTGCCCAATCAGCCCGTCGCGTGCGGCAAAGGCCTCGTAGTCGAACGGTGTGTCGAACAGTGCGCGGGGGAAATAGGCCCCTAAGGGGCCGCCGACCTGCACCGCGCGCACCGGCCGGCCCGTCAACGTGCCGCCGCCGACATTGTCAATGAGTTCGCCAAGCGTGATGCCAAAGGCGGTCTCGAACAGGCCGCCATAACGGATGTTGCCGGCGAGCTGGATCGGCATGGTGCCGCGCGAGCGGCCCATGCCGTATTCGGCATAGGCTTTGGCGCCGTTGTCGAGGATGAAGGGGATCGCCGCAAAGGACAGCACGTTGTTGATGACGGTCGGCTTGCCGAACAGCCCCTTGTGCGCGGGCAGTGGCGGCTTGGCGCGCACGATGCCGCGGCGGCCTTCCAGGCTTTCCAGCAGCGACGTTTCCTCGCCGCAGACATAGGCGCCGGCGCCGACGCGTACTTCCAGATCGAATGAGTGCGAGGAGCCGGCGATGCGCGCGCCGAGGAATCCGGCGCGCCTCGCCGCCGCGATCGCCGCGTTCATCGCAATCACCGCGTGGGGATATTCCGAGCGGATGTAGATGTAGCCCTTGGTGGCGCCAACGGTGATGCCGGCAATCGTCATGCCCTCGATGACCACGAAAGGATCGCCTTCCATGATCATACGATCTGCAAAGGTACCGCTGTCGCCTTCGTCTGCATTGCAGACGACGAATTTGCGGTCGGCCTCTGCCTGCGTCACCGTCTTCCACTTGATGCCGGTCGGAAAGCCGGCACCGCCCCGGCCGCGCAGGCCCGAGGTGGTGACGTCGGCAAGGATCGCGTCCGTGCCGAGGGTGAGCGCCCGTTCGAGGCCGCGATAGCCGCCATGGGCACGGTAATCCTCGATGGAGCGTGGATCGGTCACGCCGCAGCGCGCAAAGGTGAGGCGGGTCTGCCGCTTCAGCCAAGGGATTTCGTCGGTGACGCCGAGGCGCAGCGGATGCTGGCCGCCTCCGACGATTGCATCAAGCAGCGATGTCACGTCGGCAACACTCACCGGGCCGAAGGCGATGCGGCCGGCCGATGTTGCAACCTCCACCATCGGCTCAAGCCAATAGAGGCCGCGCGAGCCGGTCCTGACGATCTCGATCGCGACGCCGCTCGCGTGTGCGGCTTGCATCAGCCCGGCGGCGACATCGTCAGCGCCGACGGCAACTGCGCCGGCATCAAGGGGAATGAAGACACGAAGACTCATCGCTGCGTCTCCGCGAGCAGGGCGTCGAGCTGCTTTTCATCGAGCCGCCCGACCACGCGGCCATCGAGCATCGCAGAGGGCGCCGTCGCACAAAGGCCGAGGCAGTAGATTGGCTCCAGCGTCACGCGCTCGTCGGCAGTCGTATAGCCCAAGGCTATGCCGAGCTTCGCTTCCGCGCGCGCGGCCAGCGCATCGCCGCCGGCCGCCTGGCAGGCTTCGGCGCGGCACAGTTTTAAGACATGCCGTCCCGCCGGTTCCTTGCGGAAGTCATGATAGAACGTGAAGACGCCGTGCACTTCGGCGCGCGAGAGGTTTAGCGCTTCGGCAACCATCGGGATTGCCGGCTCCGGCACATAGCCGAACTCCTCCTGCAGAGCGTGCAGGATCACCAGCGTTGCGCCTTCAATTGCCTTGTGCCCGGCGATAATTTCGGCGGCGCGCTCGGCGCTCCACGGTTCATGAACCGGTGCCATCCATCGTTTCCCAATCCGAGTTCTTGTTGGTTTTGATAAGAGTTGGAAACGCTCCAAACATCAATAAAGCTGTCTCATGCCGCGATAGGGAATGATGATCGATTGAGATGTGTTATCGAGCGAAACGGAATTTGGATGACCGCTTCTGACGATGTCTGCCGACTCGTCGTGAAAGTCGGCGGCAACATGCGGCGAGAAGGGCCATCAAGCGAAACATGCTGCTCCCTTTTTTTGCAGCGATCTGAATCGGCGGCGCCGCGGTCGAATGTTCGACCGCGGCACCGCAAGATGTGATCAGAGAATCTTGACCGCGCTTTCCAGCGTCTTCCATACGCCCCACGCGAGCGGAATGCCGACGAAGGCCCAGAACAGCGCGACCCTGCCGTCGAACCCGCCGAATCCAATGCCATGGGAGCCCGTGGTCAGCGTCGAACCGGCGCCGGCCTGCAGCTTGGCGACCTCGGCCTCGCTCATGTGCCACTTCGGATTGACTGGCTTGATCAGGTAGTTGCAGATCAGGCCTGCGATCAGCATGGCGCAGAGGATGTACATGGTGGTGTTGTAGAGGTGGTCGCGTGGAACGCCGGCCGCGAGCTGGAATTCACGAATATAGTTCACCACGACCGGGCCGATGATTCCCGCCGTCGACCACGCTGTCAGGAGCCGGCCATGAATAGCTCCCACGAACTGTGTGCCGAACATGTCTGCGAGATAGGCCGGCACTGTAGAAAAACCACCGCCATACATCGACAGGATGATGCCAAAGCCGAGCACAAAGAGCAGCTTTGAGCCGATCGCTGCGAAGGTCGGCGCCAGCGCATAGAGCACGATCCCGAGAATGAAGAACGTGTAGTAGGTGTTCTTGCGGCCGATGTAGTCGGACAGCGACGCCCAGAAGAAGCGGCCGCCAATGTTGAACAGCGAGAGCAGTCCGGCGAAGCCGGCCGCGATACCCGCGATGGTTGCCTTCTGCGTGGCGTCAAGCTGGTTGAAGCTGACATCCGGGAGGCCAATCAGCTTGCCGGCAAATATCTCCTGCAGCATCGGCGAAGCCATGCCGATCACGCCAATACCGGCCGACACGTTGAGACAGAGCGCCCACCAGATCAGCCAGAATTGCGGCGTCTTGTGCGCATTGTCGAGGTGGACGTTCTTGGTCGAGATCATGGTATTGGACTTGGAGGGCGGAACCCAACCGTCGGGCCGCCAGCCAGCGGGAGGAATGCGATAGCGGAACGCCCCGATCATCATGAACACGAAATAGATCACGCCCATCGCGACGAAGGTTTCCCAGACGCCTACTGAGGTCGGTGTCTTGAAGTAGTTCATCAAAAGGTTGGCCAGGGGCGCGCCGATCATGGCGCCGCCGCCAAAGCCCATGATCGCCATGCCGGTTGCCATGCCCCGTCGGTCTGGAAACCATTTTACCAGCGTGGATACCGGCGAGATGTAGCCGAGGCCAAGCCCGATGCCGCCGATTACGCCGGAGCCGAGCCACAGCAACCACAGTTGATGCGTGTAGACGCCGATCGCACCGAGGAAGAGGCCGCCGCACCAGCACAGCGCCGAGACGAAGCCAGCCTTGCGGGGGCCGACGCGCTCGAGCCAGCCGCCCCATACGGCGGCAGCGATGCCGAGCAGCACAAAAAACAGCGTGTACATCCAGCCCATGCTTGCGACCTTCCAGTCGCACGTGGTCGTGAAGAGTTCCTGGGCCAACGTCATGTCCGGGCAGGTTTTCGAGGCGTTCAGTCCGAGTGCGCGCGATAGCGGCAGCCAGAACACCGAGAAGCCATAGGCCATGCCGATACAGAGATGGATGCACAGAGCCGCCGGCGGCACCAGCCAGCGATTAAAGCCGGCGGCCGCAACGGTGCGCTCCTTATCAAGGAACCCAAGCGCACTCGGCTGGGTAAGTGTTACGTCGGCAGTCGTCATAGGCATTACCTCCTGGAGTTCGTGGCCTTAGCGGCGCATCTGTCGTATCGACAATGATGGAGAGGCTTCCGCTTCGCTGCGGTCGCCAAAAGGAGATTCAGGAGGAGGTGCCGCGCAGTGAGCCATGGCGGGCAAACGCTTTCACGCGGTTCGCCGGCCTTGCCACTGAACACTTGGCCATCGCGCCCCTTGGTCCCCTTGTCCGGGAGGTCAGCAATCGCTGTGCCAGATGGCGCGATATTGGAAATCAATCACTTGCAGGATGTTCCCGCGCGGACTTGGACAAAATGTCCGGAAGCGCGGGGCTACGTCGGACAAAATGTCCGATCAGGTCGCTTCGGGCAGCCACACGGTAAATGTGCTTCCCTCGCCAATGCGGCTCTTCACCGATATCTCGCCGTGCTGACGTTTGATGAGAGTCTGGCTGATGGAAAGGCCGAGCCCGGTTCCGCCGCGGCGCTTGGTCGTGAAGAAGGGATCAAAGACCTTCGCCGCGACATCCGCATCCATGCCTGTTCCGGTGTCGGCGACTTCAATAGCGATGCCGTGAACGCAATCGCGGTCGGCGTCGAACGAGCGTAGCGTCAGCGTGCCGCCATCGGACATGGCATGGATTGCGTTGACGATCAGGTTGATCAGCACCTGCTGCAGCTCAGTGCGGTTCATCAAGACGAGGCGGCTGGCGCGATCCTCCCTCATCACCTTGATCTCGGTCTTGTTGAGGAGATGCTGAACCAGCGGCAGGCAGTCCGCCACGACCGTACCGGGCGCCTGGCGTTCGACGTAGCCGGCGTATTCCTCGGGCCGCGCAAACTGCAGCAGCTTGGTCACGATCTGGCTGATCCGATGAATCTGTTCATCGATCAGGCGGAATTCCACCCTGGTCTTTTCGGCCTCGGCGCCGACCACGCTCCGGATCACGTCGAGATTGCCCTGCATCACCGCAATCGGATTGTTGATCTCGTGCGCGACGCCGGCGGTGATCTCACCGATCGCCGCGAGCTTTTCGGACATGATGAGCTGCTTGGTTGTGGCTTCCAGCTTCAGGTTGGCAACCTCCAGATCGCGTGTGCGCTCGCGTACCCGGACGTTCAACTCCTCGTTCCATTCGCGGAGTTGCCGGTCACGCTCCTGAATCTGGTCAAGCAGGGTGTCGAGGTGCACCGCCACGCGGCCGATCTCGTCGCCCGCTACCGGCAATTTGGTGCGAGCGGCGAGATTGCCACGCTCCACCTCCCCAATGGTCGCGGTGACCCGTTCGAGCGGCATGAAGATCGACTGCGCCCAGCGCAGGAAGATCGGCACCGTCGCGGCGGTGATCGCGACGAAGGCAAGTGCGATGATCAGAAGCGTTTCATATTTGGCGTCGTCAAATGGCTTCTGCAGAAAGCCGACGTAGAGCATGCCCACGCGCTTGCCACGCGTGTCCTCCAGCGGCTCGTAGGCGGAGATGTACCAGTCGTTGACTACAAAGGCGCTGTCGAGCCAGGTGCGCCCCTCATCCAGAACCCCCGCGCGCACGGCTGCAGACACCCGGGTGCCGAGTGCGCGCCGGCCCTCGAACAGGCGGACATTGGTGCTGATCCGCACATCGTCCAGGAACAGCGTTGCCGTTCCCTGGCTGCCTTCGGGCAGCGTTCCGGTCTGATAGACGAGGTCATTGATGGTATCGATGAACTCGAGGTTCTGGTTGAGCAGGATCCCGCCCACCAGCGCCGCTGAACCGCCTTCCGAAGTCATCACGTGGCTTGCGGAATGCACGACCATGCCATGCGTTTCCGTGTTGCGATCGGTCGGCACGGCGTTCGGCGTCGGCACCAGTTCGAGTCGAGCGCGTTCTGCCAGCGCCGGTGAAATAGCCTCCAGCTCATCATTGTTGAAGATGTCGATGCCGGTGGCAGCGGATTTGCCCGACAGCACTTCGGTAATGATCGGCCAATCATGCTTTGGCCGGCCCGGAAATGCAGGTGATGCTGCGATGATGTTACCGGTCGCACTCGTCAGATAGAGGAAGTCGAGTCCGATCTCGTTGCGGCTTTGCTCGAGCAATTCCTGCAATGCAGGAGTTGCGCCATGATCCGTCACCTCGTGGAAACGTGCGGAGAGGCTCAGCGCCCGTACCTGCACGCCGGTTTTCTCGAGAATTCGCGCGAGATATTGGTGAGCGATGGTCAGGTCGCCATGCACCCGGGAGGTCAGCGCCGCGTCGAAACGCGCATTCCAGCGATAGATCGCGACGCCGAGCAGCAGCGGTAGAATGACCAGCATCGGCAGCAGCGCAATTGCCAGCAGGCGGAAGCGGACCGAACGTCCGCGCACTGGCTCCTTCATGCGCGTCGGATCAGACATTCCATAGCGCGCATTTGCGGTCGATGGTCTTGCGCGAGATGCCGAGCCGGCGCGACGCCTCTTCGCGATTGCCGCCGACTTCCTTCAGTACGCCAAGGATATGCCGGCGTTCCATATCGGCGAGACTGTCGGCCGGCGCCGCCGGGCCGTCGTTGCGCGGGCCGGCAAAATCGTCGGGGAAGGCGCCAAGGATCAGCGTACGCTCGATCAGATTGCGTAACTC
The DNA here is from genome assembly GCA_036406295.1 of Bradyrhizobium sp. GTDB lineage: Bacteria > Pseudomonadota > Alphaproteobacteria > Rhizobiales > Xanthobacteraceae > Bradyrhizobium. The sequence goes on along the minus strand of DASWVJ010000274.1, from coordinate 8,079 downwards.
GCGAACATTGCCGGGCCAGTCGTAGCTCGCGAGCGCTGCTCGCACGGAGCTGTCGATGGGAACCGGCGGCACGCCAAGCTGCTGCGAGAGCTTCTGCATGAAGATGGTGGCGAGCTCCTGCACATCATCGCCGCGATCTTTCAGCGGCGGCAGATGAATCTGCACGATGTTGAGGCGATAGTAGAGATCGGCGCGGAAGCGGCCCTTCTCGACTTCCTTGAGCAGGTCGGAATTGGTGGCGAAGATCAGGCGCAGGTCGACCGGCACCTCGCGCTCCGAGCCGACGGGGCGGACGCGGCGGTCTTCCAGCACGCGCAACAGCTTGCTTTGCATCGGCAGCGGCAGCTCGCCGATCTCATCGAGGAACAGCGTGCCGCCGTGCGCGTAGAGGAACAGCCCTTCACGCCCGCCCTCTGCACCCGTGAACGCACCCTTGATGTGGCCGAACAGCTCTGCCTCGATCATCTCGGGTGGGATGGCGGCGCAGTTGACCGGAACGAACGGCTTATCCGCGCGGTCGGACAACGAATGAATGGAGCGCGCCGCTACTTCCTTTCCAGTACCTGATTGGCCGGTGAGCAGAATCGAGGTTGGCACCCGCGCCGCGCGGGCGATCAGCTCGCGCACGCCGCGGGTTGCGGGCGACTCACCGAGGAGCTTGTCGCGCAGCAAGGTGCGATCGGAGGACGCACGGAGTGCGTAGCGCAGCACATAGTTCTCGCGTTGCAGCCGGACGCGGTCGAGGCAGCGCGCCACCGCATTGAGGATTTGATTCGATCGGAACGGCTTCAGCACGAAGTCCGCCGCGCCGGCGCGCAGCGCCTGAATCGCGGTGTCGAGATCGGCATAGGCAGTAATCAAGATCGCATCGGCGAAGAAACCAACGGCGCGCTGCTCGGCGAGCCAGTCCACGCCGTTCTTGCCTGGCATGATGTTGTCGAGGATGACGACATCGAACCGGCTCTTGTCGAGCTTACGTGAAGCTTCAGCCGTATCGGCTGCTTCCTCGATGTGCTTGCAACGCGGCCCCAACGTGCGTACGAGGAAATTGCGCATGCCCGGCTCGTCATCGATGATCAGGATCGAGGCCTGCGCGAGCGCGCCGAATTCAGGTCCGCCGGGCGGCCTGCCTAATTTGGTCGTCGAGTTATGTCCCGCCGCGTTGTTCAGCTGAAGAGTCATGGCGCGAAGTTGTAGGGCTGATTGTTGCGGGCGACAATCTTAGAAGCAGTCTAATTGACGACTGGGAGCTTTCGCGGCGCAAACTCAAGATCGATGCTGCTCCCGCCCGCATTTGTCTGGCGAGCAAGCATCGACATGGCGCAGCTGGAACAAGGGGGCATTTGCCACTCGTTGCCATAGCCTCAGCCTATACTTGGATTGATGCGGATATGCTATGAAGCGATACGGCATCTGAATATGGCGGCCGGTGCTTCGGCTGGTGTCCGCCGAGGCTCGCCGTGATAATCGTGACCTGATTAATCCGAACGGGGCCTTTCTCTTGATCGACAAGCTTGAACTTCTGCTCGCGCTCGCCAAGGAGCGTCATTTCGGCCGCGCTGCGGAGGCCTGCGGGGTGACGCAACCGACGATGTCCACCAGCCTCAAGCAGCTCGAGGAAATCCTCGGCGTGATGCTGGTGCAGCGCGGCTCGCGCTTCCAGGGCTTTACGCCGGAGGGCGAGCGCACGCTCGACTGGGCGCGCCGCATCGTCGGTGACACGCGGGCCATGCGCGAGGAGATCAAGAGCCTCAAGCGAAAGCTTTCCGGCGAGCTCAAGATCGCGGCGATCCCGACCGTCCTCGGCATGGTGGCCCAATTGACCACGCCGTTCCGCGCACGCCATCCCGATGTGCGCTTCCGCATCAAGTCCTGTACCTCGGCGGATGTGCTGGGCCTCCTGGAAAATCTCGAGGTCGATGCGGGGCTGACCTATATCGAGAACGAGCCGATCGGCAACGTGCGTACCATTCCGCTCTACAACGAGAGCTACCTCCTGCTGACCGCGCCGGACGGGATGTTCGGCGACCGCGAGCAGGTGACATGGAAGGAGGTAGGCCAGGTACCGCTCTGCCTGCTGACGGCGGACATGCAGAACCGGCGCATCATCGATCGCGCGCTACGCTCGGTCGGCGCCGAGGCGACGCCGACATTGACTTCGAACTCGCTGCTCGTGCTCTTCACCCATGTGAAGACCGGGCGCTGGGCGAGCGTCATGCCGGCAAAGCTCGCCGAGACGTTGGGCCTGGCCGATGCAGTGCGCTTTATCCCGATCGTCGATCCCGACGTCACCTATTCGATCGGCCTCGTCATCCCGCAGCGCGATCCGATGACGCCCTTGCTCGCCGCACTGGTGCAGATCGCACGCGAGGTGGCGCCGAGCCTTCAGGTGTGAATGCGGCAGGCGGCTGCTTCTGCTGGTTCGGGGGTGGAGCGCAATTGCGCGGCTGACCCTAGCTCAGCGCAATGGTCAATTCGGCTGCGATCTGTCAAAGGATTCCGGCCGGGGACCCCACATTGATGCTGCAATCAACTTCCTCGATCGAAACCAGGGATTCCTGGGTCGTCGCTTCGGTCGCGCTCGTTGTCATGATGATGGCGTTTGGCGCCGCCTGGATAACGGCGGTTGCGCTCAAGGATATCGCCGCCGAGGTCGATGGTACGCGGTCGGTCCCTGCGCTTGCCAGTGCGCTGGCATGGCTCGGCTCCGGCACCGGCGGCATCATCATGGGCCGTGTCGCCGACCGCATCGGCGCGCGCTGGACCGTGCTATTCGGCGCGCTGATGATCGGCCTCGGCCTCGCAATCTCCACGCTCGGTCCGCCCTGGCCGCTGTGGCTGGGCCACGGGCTGTTCATCGGCCTGATCGGCCTCGGTGGCATCAATGCGCCCTTGTATATCTATGTCAGCCACTGGTTCGATCGCCGGCGCGGTTCTGCGCTGGCGCTGATCTCGAGCGGCAGCTATTTCGCCGGGGCGATGTGGCCGCCGGTGTTCGAGCGCGCCATTGCCGGCTTTGGCTGGCGCCAGACAATGCTTTGGTATGCGGTCGCGGAGATCGTCGTTATCGTGCCGTTGGCGGCGATTTACTTTCGTCGTCCGCCCGAACTGTCGCATCCGGCAACGGTGGCCGGCGTCGGTGCCGGGCAGGCGCGCTTGCTCGGCATGCCGCCCAACCTTGTATTTGCGATGATGTGCGGTGCCGCGGTGCTGTGCTGCATTCCGATGGCCATGCCGCAAAGCCATCTGGTCGCCTTCTGCAGCGATCTGGGTATCAGCCGTTCGATGGGCGCGCTGATGCTTTCGGTTCTGCTCGGCACCGCCTTTCTGAGCCGGCAAATCTGGGGCGTCATCTCCGACCGCATCGGCGGTCTTGCCACCGTGCTTATCGGATCGGCCTGGCAGGCCGCATCCATGGTCGGCTTTCTCCTTACCCAGAATGAAGCAGGCTTGTTCACGGTGGCTGCCGCTTTCGGGCTCGGCTTTTCCGGCATCATTCCAGCGTATGTGCTGGCCGTGCGCGAACTGTTTCCCGCGTCGGAGGCCTCGTGGCGGATCCCGACGCTATTGCTGTGCAGCGGCTCCGGCATGGCAGCAGGCGGCTGGCTGGCCGGTCTGCTCTACGATCACTTTGGCTATTATGCACCGGCCTTTGCGGCCGGAATCGGCGCCAATGTTCTCAATTTGCTGGTGATCGGCGTGCTGGTGGCGCGGCAGCGCTATCACGCCGCCTACGCCTGACGCGCCGGGTTCGCCGCCGTCATTCTTCCCGCAGCAGCTTGATGCCCTCCGCGAGGGCTCCTTGCATCAGCAGCGTGTCGACGCCGTAGGCGATGATGCGAAAGCCCTTGCTGCGAAAATCGCGCGCCCACTTCGCGTTGCCGGCGAGAAAGCCCGGCGTCTTGCGGTGTTTCCGGCACGCGCCGACCAGTTTGTCGACTGCCGCATGGAAGGCGGGATTTTCGAATTCGCCGGGGATGCCCATGAAGTTCGTCAGATCGTAGTGGCCGAGCCAGACCACGTCGATGCCATCGACCGCCGCGATCGCATCGACATTCTCGATGCCCTTTGCGGTCTCCACCAGCGCGATCACCATCGTGCGCGCATTTGCTGTTGCGATCTTTTCGGCCTCGGCGCCGCCCGAATAGTCGTCATGCGCCGCCACATTGAACGCGGCGCCGCGCCGTCCTGCCGGCGGATATCTCGTGCAGTCGACGATCGCCTTGGCTTGCTCAGCGGTTTCGACCATGGGCACCATGATGCCCATTGCGCCGATGTCGAGCGCCCGCGCAATGAAGTGATAGTCGCCTGAGGGAACGCGCACGAGCGGCACCAGATCGAGGCCGCTGCAGAAGGCGAACTGCGCCTTCATGGTCTCAAAGCCGACGCCCGAGTGCTCCATGTCATAAAGGATGAATTCGGCGCCTGCTTCGCGGCAGATCGCCGGATAGCCCGGCGTGAAGAACTCGAACGTCATCGTTCCCCAGGCACAGCCACCGGCCGCGAGCCGGCCCTTCAATGGATTTGGGCGCAACGGATCTCCCCCCGGACTGTTCATGTTCAAGCGCCGAGCATGGCGTGCATCAATATTCGGGACCAGAGCAGATCGGGCAGGGCGCCATGCGGCCGGCTGCCCCGCGGGGGGTGCCGATGTCAGGCACGTTCCTTGCTTCTCGGCCAAGGCGTCTGTTTGCCGAGATCACCATGTCGAGAATTCCACGTCGCTACAGCCATTTTGTCTATGGAACGATCCAGTCGGGGTTGACTTGCGCCGTCGCTGCGGCGATCGCGAACTTCCCGTTCAGGGGTTCGGGCGGCTTTGTCCTGCATTGGTTTCAATCCTGGCTGTTCTCCTGGATCATCATGCTGCCGGTCGTGCTGTTCGCGGCGCCGGCCATCCGGCGCCTGGCGCTCGCCATGACCAATGAGGAGTAGCAACCAGAGCCGACCACGCCGGGGCAGCTCGCCATGCGGACGGCGGACGCGCAGCTTAATATTCGTCCGGCAGTGCGATACCCTCAAAGAGCCTGCCCGGGCCTCGAACGGTGCGTGCCGCCGGCTGTACGCGCCAGCTTGTCCAAAGCTTCTCGTCCCTTGTGCAGTACAAGAGATATTCACCGGGGTTGCGCGCTGATACGCGTCCTGCGGCCTGACTGCAGGCAGAGATTTTGTTTAGAGCGAGAACGTCCCTGATCTCTTGCGTAACCTCGAGCCAAGGACCGGGAAATTGCTCCGATGGCAACAGCATCGGACGAGCGTCTGCCGTGCCAAGCAGGCAAGTTAGACCCAACAGCGCCAAGCTGAAATGATGAGCCGCTTTGCGTCGCTGACGCGGAATTGATTCCATGATCGCTGCTCCTTCTCCGCTGTCGGCCGCTCCGTTGCACGCTTTGGCATTTGGCGCATCAAGTGAGGATGGACGAGGGCCGCCGCCTCATCGACCGCCGTTGACCGCCTTCGCTAACGCGGCTTGATTGGAACGCACGAACACAAAGCGGGATGCCACGGGTATTTCCGCGTCGGCGCTGCCATCTCGGCCGATGAGGGCCAATCCCGCGCCGCCATTGGTCACGGCCAAAATGACAGGCTCGCCTTTCCACGTCTTGATCGGCTCCATGCCGATCAGAAGTTCACCCATCGGCTGGTCAAAATATTGGAGCCTGAGTTGCGGTGCGACCTCTGCTGCCGCAAGTTCGAAACCTAATTGTTGAGCACGCGCAAAAATGTCCGCCAGCGGCACAGTATCGGTTTGGAAGCCGAGTTCGGCCGCCGACAGCGCAAAAAGCTCCACGTTTGTTTTCGTAGTGCCGACGGTAAAGGCCGGTCGAGCGAGAATTTCCTCGGCCAAGCCTCCGATGCCACAGCCTGCTGCATCCAGCGCATTGAGGAGGGTAAACGAATTTGCAAACGTCCCTACTGTAATCGTTCTCCACACCGGAACAGCGAAAGCGGATTTGATGGAAATCGGCTGAGTATTGCCTGAGGGAGTTGCCTTGAGCGTCAAGTGGTTCTGCAGGACGTCTCGCGCCGTACATTGAGCGCGGGCTTCGGTCGCGAAGAGAACGATGCACGCAATGCAGAGCATCGCAATAGGGAGCGTACCGCCACTTTGTCTCCGTATCGAACAATGCGGAACGGCGTGGTAGCCGGTTTCCTTGCCAGCAATTCGGTCCATGGCGACCTGCTTGCGCATGTTATTGCGCGTGCCAATTTAATCCGACAATTCCTTCAGTACGGTCCGCGCGGCCAATTCGCAGCAGGGCAAGCCTGCTGTTCAAAAAAAGTTTGCGTCTCGCTGCAATCTGAGTTCTCGAACGGTCGAGGTTGAACAGCCCGCTGCTTGCAAAACGGCTGCGGATGGGACTCGATATCGGATCACAGGATACTGCGGTGGCGCTTTGCGGTATGTGAACCAGTTTACATCTACTCGGAATCTGTCCTCGCCCGGCCGTCGCGGCCTTGCCCGGCGGATGTTCAACCACCCGCCAACGTCGTCACCAAGCCTTGCACTGTCATTTATGCCGCTAATGCACGACCAACACCGGCACGCTTGCGTCCACCAGGACCTCCGATGTTTGACTCCCCAGGAACAGCTTCCTGAGGCCGCGACGCCCGTGAGAGGCCATGACGATCAAGTCGCAGCCTCTGGATTTTGCTGCTTCGATGATCGCAGTGGCCGGGTGTGCATTCGGAACATGCAAGAGCTCTACGGATATCCCGATCCGCTCCGCAATAGCTTGGACTTCACGCAGGATCTCGCCTACACGTTCCTTGCAGGCTGCGTCAAAGTTATCAAACATTTCTTGTGGGGGAATCCAACCCGCGTGCCCGCTGCCAATGTCGACCGGCAGGCGTTCCGTCACGGTGATGACAGTCACTTTGGCATTCAAGGCCTTTGCCAAAGCCATGCCGTGCTCAACGCCTTTTCTGGCGATATCCGATCCATCCGTGCTCAAGAGGATATTGGCGTACATTAGGGACTCCCTTGCTCGTCGAGCATTATCTCCAAAAAAGTGATGCTTACCTATATGGCCCCATCCTCGCCGTCCGTCTACGCGCCAATTTCGAAGCTCATTCGTGGCGCAACGAGCGTCCGGTAACGGCCCGGCAGACGCGGCTTAGGACGCGACTTTGGGCTCGCAGCGGACCAGCTGGCCGCTGGTCCTGATGGACGCTTTCGCACCGTTCCTGAGTTGTGAATCAGATTTGGCAGTCGACCGTATTCAAAGCCTTGCGCAAGCCACCGAACGCCTCTAGCCGGCAGGGCTCGGTGTTGCTGGCGGCCTTTGTAGGCTGGGAAATGGCAGGTCGCTTGATATCGATTGGCTTTGGCGTCGGCTTGGGACGGGTCGCGGTGGCGACCTTCTTTGGTTTGGGATCAGGCCCATGGCGATGGATCACCCTCGGCTGCGCCGAAGAAGAACCTGCTCTCGGGGGCTCCGAAGAAGAACTCGCGCTCGGGGGCTCGGAAGAACCGATACTAATGCCTTCCGACGGAGAAATCCGTTCACCGACTAAAGCAGGCTGCGCCGGCGTCTCGTTGCTCGCAACGGCAATTTCAAGTCGATCAGCCTTCGCCAACGCATCGTGTGAATCGGAAATCTCTATGGCTGGCTCGGCACGGGGCTGGACGACCGCTACCGCACTACGCGGTGGAGTTCTGAGCTCCATTGCCGCCAGTACTCCGACACCCAATGGGATGAAGAGGCCCAACAACAGCGTTCTCAGCATGATCCTCCTCCGCCTTGCTTTGGTGCCGGCGGAAATTCTCCGATCCAATGAGGCAACTTGGCGACGGCTCACGTAATAACCCGGCCTGCGTACAATACGTTTGCGGACAGGGTTAACCGTCGGCGCAAATGTTGCTGACGCGCGGCGTCTTTCGTGAGGCTGTCCCCTGAGTGAGCACATCAATCGGGTTGTTGGGGATGTCCGCCTTTGTGAAGGGTTTCGGATGCTGGCCGCTTGAGGGACGGCGCGGCGTGTTCGGCGGCCGGCGTCCGAAAGCCTCCAAGGGAGGAAACCGCGCTTGAGGAACGAAAGGCTGTGCGGCAGGCGCTATGGGGATTAGAGCGCCGA
>DASWVJ010000273.1:0-17785 GCA_036406295.1 Bradyrhizobium sp. | reverse complement strand
CGCTATTGCTTTCGCGTGCTGGTGAACAGCTGCGAGGTCGCCTCGACCAGCCGCTGGTTGCGCCGCAGGAAGTTCTGGCTCTCCCGGCTGAACACATCCATCTGGTGCTGGCCGCATTCCTTCAGCACCGCCCTGATGTTGTCCACCGAATGCGCCTCGTTGATCCTGCCGGCGAACTCGGCCGCCAGGTTCATCTCCGCACGCACGTCTTCGAGGATCTCGTCGCTGGCGGTCACCATTTCGCCCAGAATGACCCGCTGCGCGTCGAACAGAAAGTGCAGCGCCCGCTTGTTGAACTCGACAAAAGCGCCCGGCGCGTCGTTGGGCAGCCGCTCCGTTGCGGTTCCGGTCAACGTCTCTGACATGGCAAACCTCCTGCATCCACCAAAGCAAAGCTAACGCCGCAACCTGCGATATCGTTGAGCTGTGTCAAAAAATTCAGCGCGACAACAGCGCGCAGCGCGTGCTGTGCCCGACGAGGTGCTGGGTGACGCCGCCCAGCACCCATTCGCGGAACCGCGAGCGGCCATAGGCGCCCGCCACCACGACGCCGGCGCCGGTCGCGGCGGCGATCCGGTCGAGTTGCTGCACTGCATTGCCGCAACGCGCGGGCACCTGGGCGCGCGCCACGATGCCGTGACGCGACAGCCAATTCACGACATCCTCGGTCTGCCGGCCCACCGCTGCCTGGCTTCCCTCTTCCTCGGCAATGCCTGCGACCGTGACTTCCTTGACCTTGGCCAGCAGCGGCAGCGCGTCGGCCACCGCCCGCCGCGCCTCCGGGCAATCCTTCCAGGCCACCAGCGCACTGCGCAGATCCAGCCATTTCACGCTGGACGGCACGACCAGGAGCGGCCGTCCCGCCTGCAGCACCAGATCGCTGGGCCCGGCAATCGCAAACGGGTCGAGGATCGCATTGCCGTCGCCACCGACGATGATGAGATCGGCCGCACGGGCTTCGCGCGCGACATAGCGCGCCGGCAACTCCAGGGCCGAGCGCCACTCGACCTCCTTGGCGCGGCCGTGCATCGCAGCGCGGAATCGGCCTTCCAGCTCGCCCATGCGCTTGTTGATCGCGGCCTCTCCCTCCTCGATCAGCTGCTGGCTCGCGGCGCCGTCGAGAAAATACATCGGCGGGCTGAACATGGCGGCTGCAATGCCGATCACCTTGGCGGAAAACTGCGCGGCAAATTGCCCGGATACTTCCAGCAACGCGTCATTCGGCTGATCCACCGCGAGGCCGACCATTGCCGTCGCATACGTCATCGGATTCTCCCCCTTTGTGCTATCCTCGCACGGCGCTTAAGCGACAGACCGGCAAGGCGCGATGAGATAGATCAAAACCGGCCATGCGCGCGCGTTTTGACCTGCATCAACCGCCTCGCCGTCAACCGCCGTAGCGTCGCAACAAGTCGGAAAACACGCGAGAGCTTGCCAATGCGCGCCCATCAGATCATGACCCCGCAGGTCATCACCGCCACCGTCGATACCTCCGTCGCAGAGGCGGCGCGCACGATGCTGGAACACCACATCAGCGGCCTGCCCGTGCTCGATGCCGAGGGAAAGCTGGTCGGCGTCGTCTCGCAAGGTGACTTCATGCGCCGCGCCGAGATCGGAACACAGCGGCGGCGCTCGCGCTGGCTCAAGCTGTTGCTCGGTCCCGGCCACGAAGCGGCCGATTTCGTGCGCGAGAGCGGCCGCAAGGTCGGCGACGTGATGAATCCTTCACCGATCACGGTTACGGAAGACACCACGCTTGAGGACGTCGCCGCGACCATGGAGCGGAACGACATCAAGCGTGTTCCGGTCATGCGCGACGACAAGCTGGTCGGCATCGTCACACGCACCAATCTGGTCCAGGCGGTGCTCGACCTCGCCCGCGAGGTTCCCGATCCGACCGCCGACGACGATCACATCCGCAACCGCATCCATGCCGCGATCGAAAAGCACGACTGGACGCCGCTCGGGCTCAACGTCGTGGTCCGCGACGGCATCGTGCATCTGTCCGGCGTCATCACCGACGAGCGGTCACGGCAGGCCGCGCTGGTCGCGGCGGAGAATGTCACCGGCGTGCGCAAGGTGCATGACCACTTGGTGTGGATCGAACCGATGTCCGGAGTTTATGTCAGCCCCCAAGCATGAACAGGATGTAGGGCGGGGCTGACCTGTCATGCAGAGGGCTTGAGCTTTGCCCGGCCTTGGGACAAATAGGTTCGTTCCAAGGCCGTCCCGGAGCGTCGCGGCAGTGCCGCAGCCGCGGGCGGCCGATTGCAAAGGCCCGGCGTGACCAACACCGTCCAACCACAGCTTGACGACCCCGAGCGGGACCTGCGTTTTCGCCTCGGCATCGAGCGATCCGGGGTCGGAATCTGGGATCTCAACCTGCTGACCCAGGAAGTCACGTGGTCCGAAAATGTCGCAGGGCTGTTCGGCATCGCCGGCAGCCGCAAGGCCGGCTATGACGCCTTCCTCTCGCGGCTCGATACGCTCGATCGCGAACGTGTGAGGCGGGCGGTCGCACATAGCATTGAAACCGGCGTCCGGCTCGACATCACCTTTTCCGTCGCAACGCAGCCCGGCGCGCGGCACTGGGTTCGCCTGCGCGCGGGACTGGTCCGCACCGAGGATGGCCGCCCGCATCATCTGAACGGCATTGCACTCGACATCGACGAGGAAAAGCAGGTCGAGGAAGCGCTGCGCACCCGCGAGATGCACCTCATATCGATCCTGGAAGCCATCCCGGACGCGATGATCGTGATCGACAGCCGCGGCATCATGCAGTTCTTCAGCAACGCCGCCGAGCGGCAGTTCGGCTACACCGAAGGCGAAGCGATCGGCCAGAACGTCAGCATCCTGATGCCGGAGCCGGACCGCACCCGCCACGATTCCTATCTCGAGCGCTATCGCGTCACCGGCGACCGCCGCATCATCGGCATCGGCCGCATCGTCACCGGCAGGCGCAAGGACGGCACCACCTTCCCCATGCATCTGTCGGTCGGCGAAATGCGCTCGGGCGGCGAGACCTTCTTCACCGGCTTCGTGCGCGACCTCACCGAGCAGCAGCAAACCCAGCGCCGCCTGCAGGAACTGCAGTCGGAGCTCGTTCACATATCCCGCCTCACCGCGATGGGCGAAATGGCCTCCGCGCTGGCGCACGAGCTGAACCAGCCGCTGGCTGCGATCAGCAACTACATGAAGGGCTCGCGGCGGCTGCTCGCGGCAAGCACCGATCCTAACCGACCGAAGATCGAGAGCGCGATGGATCGTGCGGCCGAGCAGGCGATGCGGGCGGGACAGATCATCCGCCGGCTGCGTGATTTCGTCGCGCGCGGCGAATCGGAAAAGCGCGTTGAAAGCATCTCGAAGCTGATCGAGGAATCCGGCGCGCTCGGCCTCACCGGGGCGCGTGAACAGGGCGTCAACCTGCAGTTCGAGCTCGACCGCAAGCACGATCTCGTCCTCGTCGACCGCGTCCAGATCCAGCAGGTGCTGGTCAACCTGTTCCGCAACGCGCTGGAGGCGATGGCTGCATCAAAGCAGCGCCGGCTGGTGGCCTCGACGAGACCGGTCGCGGACGACATGATCGAGATCGCCGTCGCCGATACCGGCACGGGTTTCGGCGACGGCGTCGAGTCGAATCTGTTCCAGACCTTCTTCACCACCAAGGAAACCGGGATGGGCGTCGGGCTTTCGATCAGCCGCTCCATCGTCGAGGCACATGGCGGGAAGATGTGGGCAGAGAACAACCCTTTCGGCGGCGCGACATTCCGCTTTACACTGCCCGCCGTACCGAACGAGAGCCTGACAGATGCCTAGGGGAAAAGTCTACGTCATCGACGATGATGAGGCGATGCGGGATTCGTTGCAGTTCCTGCTCGGCTCCGCCGATTTCGAGGTCACGCTGTTCGAATCGGCGCAGATCTTTCTCGACAAGCTCGGCAGTCTCGATTTCGGCTGCATCGTCTCGGACGTCCGCATGCCCGGGGTGGACGGCATCGAAATGCTGCGCCGCCTCAAGGGTCTCAGCTGCCGCTTTCCGGTCATCATCATGACCGGGCATGGCGACGTGCCGCTGGCGGTGGAGGCCATGAAGCTCGGCGCCGTCGATTTCCTGGAAAAGCCGTTCGACGACGATCTCCTGATCTCGATGGTGGCTTCCGGATTGAAGCGCGCCGAGCCGGAGGCAAAGGAGGAGGCGGTCACCCGCGAGATCGCCGAGCGGATCGCGACTTTGAGCCCGCGCGAGCGCCAGGTCATGGACGGGCTAGTGGCCGGCCTCTCCAACAAGGCGATCGCACGCGAATACGACATCAGCCCACGCACCATCGAGGTCTACCGGGCCAATGTGATGACCAAGATGCAGGCCGGCAGCCTGTCGGAATTGGTGCGGCTGGCGATGCGGGCCGGCGCGCTGAGGGATTGAGCCAGATCAACTAGCCTGGCCCGATCTCTGTCATAATGTGCCATGTTTCGTGCGAAAGAACCCTGGAGTCGGTGATGCAGCCTTCACCGGCCAAGACCATGATCTATGTTGTAGACGACGATTCTGACGTGCTCGGCTCGCTGCAGTTTCTGCTCGAGACCGACGGATTTGCCGTGCGCACCTTCAAGAGCGGCGCGGCACTCTTGGGCGACGAGGCGTCGGATAGCGCCGACTGCTTCGTGATCGATTACAAGATGCCGAACATGGACGGGCTCGATCTGGTCAAGCGCTTGCGCAACCGGGATATCTCGGCGCCGATCATCCTCATTACGGGTCATCCGGACGAGCACATTTCGAAAATGGCTGCCACCGCCGGTATCCACCACGTCCTGCGCAAGCCGCTGCTCGATGACAGCCTGATCGGGCACATCAGGGGCGCCCTGAGCGAGCGCGATACGCGCCACTGAGTTCTATTTGCGGCGGCCGCCTCCGGTAAACTACGTAGGGGCTCCCCCTTAAGGCATCGGACCAAATTTCGGACGGTCCTGTTCCCCGTTACGGTTCCAAACATCCCGGAACGAGGAGATGCCCAAATGCTCACCCAGTCGATCAGCACTTCTTCCCCCGTCGGCCGCAAGGTTGCCCCCCTTCCCTGCGCAACCAACGATCGGTTCGGCGTGCTGACCGGGCATGCGGGCCTCGTCGCCACCGAATTTACCTACCGCAAGGACGAGGAGATCTACGGCGAGGATGAGTCGGCGGAATACGTCTACCAGGTGATCCGCGGCGCGGTGCGCACCTACAAGCTGCTCTCCGACGGCCGCCGCCAGATCGGCGCCTTCCATCTGCCGGGCGACGTGTTTGGCCTCGAATCCGGTGCGACTCATCGCCTCGCCGCCGAAGCCATCCTCGACACCACGCTACGCCTCGTGAAGCGCAAGAGCCTCGAACAGTCCGCCCAGAACGACGTCCGCGTCGCCCGCGACCTCTGGTCGATCACTTCCGGCGAGCTGCAGCACGCCGAGAACCACATGCTCCTGCTCGGCCGCAAGACCGCGATGGAGCGCGTTGCCACCTTCCTGCTCGAAATGGACCGCCGCATCGCCAAGACCGGCATGATCGCGCTGCCGATGTGCCGCCGCGACATCGGCGACTATCTCGGGCTGACGCTGGAAACCGTCTCGCGCGCGCTGTCCGAGTTGCAGCATCAGGGCGTGCTCGGCCTCTCCGGCGCCCGCCAGATCGTGCTGCGCAACCGCGAGCGCCTCGCCGACCTCGAGGCGTGATCCTCTTCGATCTCAGCCATTAGCGTTCCTCCCCGAGACTTGGCTGCCCGCCGTTCACCGGTGGGCAGTTCTTCTTTCAGGCGGACCGCAAATCCGGACGACTAGCCGCTAAACCGTGCCCGCAAGGCGCGCAGCTCGGCGCAAAGGCCGCTTTGGCCAGGGGTGCAATCCGAAGCGTCAACATGGCCTGTTCTATCGGACCATGGCGGCAGCGATCCCGGCCACGGCGCTGAAGGCGACCGCCACCAGCGGCGGCGCGCGCCAGGCGACCAGCAGCACGAAGCCGGTCAGCGCGATCGCGAAATCGCGCGGCCCCTGCACCGTGCTGGTCCACACGGGATTATAGAGCGCAGCCCCCAGGATGCCGACGACGGCGGCATTGACGCCGCGCATCATCGCCTGCGCCGCGAGGCGCTTGCGGAAATTGTTCCAGAACGGCAGCGCCGCAAGCAGGATCAGGATACCCGGCAGGAAAATGCCGATCAGCGCCAGCGCCGCACCGGCAATACCGCTGGGCGACCCCTTGACCACCGCACCGAGATAGGCCGCAAAGGTGAACAGCGGCCCCGGCACCGCCTGCGCCGCGCCGTAGCCGGTGAGGAAAACGTCGTCGCTCACCCATCCGGGCGCGACCACCGCTTCGCGCAGCAGCGGCAACACGACGTGACCGCCGCCGAACACCAGCGCGCCGGAGCGGTAGAAAGCCTCGAACAGCGCGATGCCGGAGGACGGCGCAAGCCGCGCCAGGACCGGCAAGCCCGCGAGCAGGATGATGAAGGCGGCCAGCGCAACGAAGCCGGCCGCGCGCGACATCGGCATCGCCATGTGACTCGCGCCGCTGGCCTGCCCGGCGCGGCACAGCAACAGGCCGGCAATGCCGCCCAGAAGGATGGCGCCGATCTGCGCCAGCGCCGACGTGGAGAACAGCAGGACCAGCGCGGCGATGCAGGCAATCGAGGCCCGCTCCTTGTCGGGCGCGAGCGAGCGCGCCATGCCCCACACCGCCTGCGCCACGATCGCGACCGCGACCAGCTTCAGGCCATGCACCAGCCCCGAGCCGACCGGTCCGCCCAGCGCGCTCGCCCCCCAGGCGAACAGCACCAGCGCAATCGCCGACGGCAAGGTGAAGCCGGTCCACGCCGCCAGTGCGCCGATATAGCCGGCGCGCATCAGTCCAATGGAGAAACCGACCTGGCTGCTCGCCGGCCCCGGCAGGAACTGGCACAGCGCCACGAGGTCGGCATAGGCCGCCTCGTCCAGCCATTTGCGCCGCACGACGAACTCGTCGCGAAAATAGCCGATATGCGCGATCGGCCCCCCGAAACAGGTCAGCCCCAGCCTGAGGAAGATGGAGAACACCTCCCGCGGCGAGCCGGCGGCCCGCGCCGATGGGGTCGCGGCATCAGTGTTCGTCATCGGAACGGACCATTGGCTGCGCTGTTTACCCGGTGGCCGACGTAACCGGGGGTTCCCGAAGGTATCAGACAGGAGATGAGCCATGGCAAGTGCCGCCGATCACGATCCGCGCCGTCATGTGCACAAGATGCAGAAGGCCCTCGCCGATGTGCAAAGCCACATGCGGGAGGACATCGACAAAGTCGATGACCCCCAGTTCAAGGCCATGTTCGAAACCTCGGCCGAGGTGCTGGGCGGCCTGATCAAGGCCTTCGACGATTACGAGAAGAAGAACGAAGCGGCCTGGCGCAGATAGCGGCAGCTCATTGCGGCCGGCGAAAGCCGCGGCCTTTCGGTCCGCCCGCGAAATACGGATTGACGATGCATTGCGCAGCCCGGCCCTGGGCCGACAGGCGGCACTGGTCCATCGACGTGTAGCCGCATGCGATGTAGTTGCCCGTGATGCCGTACACTTGCAGGCAAACCGGGTAGCGCGGGTCGTAGGTCTGGGCGCGCGCGAGCGACGGTGTCAGCGCGGCGGCAATCGTCACAACCTGAGCTGCCCACGCCAGTGCTACGATCGTGCGCATCGGAATCACCCGCGGTTTCTTCGATGCAGTTAAGCCCGGCTTAAGACTCATTTCAACGTCCAGGCCGTCAGGCGTTTCAGTAGCCGCCCCGGGCGCGTATGATCGCGCCATGGCCAATAGCATATGGACGACAGAGCAATTCTCCTGCCCCAGTTGCGGGATGAATTACACGGCGACAAAGGAAGAGCTGCAGAACAAGCGCTCCGGCAGTTTCGCATGCATCGTCTGCGATGCCGAAGTTCATCGCTGGTCCGGCCGTCATGATTTCTTCGACTGGACGGCGCAAAGGATGTCCTCGCCCGTATTCGGCAGGAAGCGCTGAGGCGCCGGAAGCGGACGTCTAGCCGCCGACAAATTTCTTCCACCTGTCCAATTGCGACTGGCGGAGCGCCCCTCTCTCCTCCTCGAGCTCGGCCCTGCGTTTCGTGGCGGTCGCCATCGCATCCGACGCGGCATTGTAGGCGTCCGCCGTCGGTTGCAGACGGAATATGAACTGGCCTTTGGTGACCTTGTAGGAGCCGAACTCCTTGACCAGCAGCGCGGCGCATTTTTCATACGCGGCGTAATAGTCGGCACGCGCCGCCAGGACCTTCGCAGCAAGCGCCGCAATTTCCGCGTGCTGCTCGTCGACCGCGGCCATGAACCTGGCGATGGTCTTGCTTTCCACACCCAATGCGCGCGCGCCGTCTTGCGTTTCGTCGCGCTTGGCCTTGATCAGTGCGCCGGTACGGGACGTGAGAGCGGTGACGTTGCTTTCCGCGGTCTTCAGGTCGCGGAGGAGCGCATCGAGATCACTGCGGCTTGATACTGTGAGACTAGCCGGTTTCGAAAGCGCCGCAGGCTCGGCTTCGTCCAGCATCTTGCGCGAGGCGGCATCGATTTCAGCCGACTTCTCGTTTGCCAGCGCGACCAGCTTCAGGATCCGGTTGGCCGGGTATTTCCTGAGCGCCTGATCCAGCTGCTCGCGGTCGCTGACGTCGCGCAGTGCGGCCTGGCCTTCCTCGAGCATCGCCGATTCCTGATACCGCGCCAGATCGCCCACGAAGATCAGCGCGACAAGGCAGGCAACCGCAAAAACGCCGAAGATAATCAGCGGCAGTCGTCCGGACCTCTTTTCCTTCCGATCTGCAAATGTCGTCACGCCGCTGGCTCCCGATTGCGCAAGAATCCTTTACATCGCTTTGCCCTGCTTGGCGATTTCGGTGCACGCCTGTGCCGGGGAACCAGCAAACTTGCCAGCGCTGCTGTCATATCGCGCGAATCAAACTCTCTTGGTCGTTGCCATTGCGATGACAAACCTTGGGCGCAGCGATAACCTCAACACAACCAGAACGTACGGGAGGATGGCATGCCAGAGGCAATGGTCGCATCACGTGCTTCGGACTCAAGCAGCACGGCAACGCAAACCGTCGATGTCGCCGTGGTCGGCGCAGGATTTGCCGGCCTCTATCTGCTGCATCGCCTGCGCAAGGCAGGCTTTTCGGCGGTCGTGCTCGAAGAAGCCGGTGACGTCGGCGGCACCTGGTACTGGAACCGCTATCCCGGCGCGCGCTGCGACATCCAGACCATCGATTACAGCTATACCTTCGATCCGGAGCTCGAGACCGCATGGAAGTGGTCGGAGAAATACGCGACCCAGCCGGAAATCCTGCGCTATCTCGGCTTCGTCGCCGATCGCTACGACCTCCGCCGCGATATCCGCTTCGGCACCAGGGTCACCTCGGCGACATGGGATGAGGCGACCCAGCGCTGGCAGATCGCGACCGACAAAGGCGCCAAGGTCTCCTGCCGCTACTACATCATGGCCACCGGCTGTCTCTCCACGCCAAAGCCGCCGGAGATCGATGGCGTCAAGGATTTCAAGGGCGAAGTCTATTTCACCGGCCGCTGGCCGCATGACGGCGTCAATCTCGCGGGCAAGCGCGTTGCCGTGATCGGCACGGGATCGTCGGGCATCCAGGCGATCCCAATGATTGCCGAACAGGCCGCGCAGCTGACCGTATTCCAGCGCACGCCGAACTTTGCCCTGCCCGCCCATAACGGCGCGCCGCCGGCCGACCGCCTTGCAGCGCTGGAAGGTGACCGTGCCGCCTATCGCGAACAGGCGCGCTGGTCGCTGGCCGGCGTGCCATGGCCGCAGCAGACGGTGGTGAGCTGGCAATTGAGCGATGCCGAGCGCCGCGAGCGCTTTGAGGCTGCATGGGCAGCCGGCGACCTCGTCTACATCCTGACCCAGCTTTGGGCCGACCAGGGCGTCGATGTCGACGGCAACAAGCTTGTCGCCGACCTGATCAGCGAGAAAATCCGTACCATCGTCAAGGATCCGGAGACCGCCGACGCGCTGACCCCACACGATCATCCGTTCGGCGCCAAACGTCCCTGCCTCGATACCAACTACTACGCCACCTACAACCGCCCCAATGTCACGCTGGTGAATTTGCGACAGGAGCCGATCAAGGCGATCACGGCGACGGGCATCACCACCGACAAGCGCGATTTCGACGTCGATGTCATCGTGTTCGCCACGGGCTTCGACGCCATGACCGGCGCCATCATGGCCGTGCATCCCGTCACCGGCCGCGACGGCAAATCGCTGTCTGATGTCTGGGCGGGCGGCCCGCAGACTTATCTCGGCCTCACCGTCGCAGGCTTCCCGAATTTCTTCATGATCACCGGCCCCGGCAGCCCGTCCGTGCTGTCGAACATGGCGGTGTCGATCGAGCAGCATGTCGACTGGGTGGTCGGGCGGCTGGCGGCACTGCGCGAGGCCGGTTTCACGACCATGGAAGCCACCGAGACCGCGCAGACCGGATGGGCGCAGCACATGGCCGATTGTGCGATGCTGACGCTGCATCGCCTGGCCAACACCTGGTACACGGGCGCCAACGTGCCCGGCAAGGCGTGGGGCGTGATGCCCTACACGGGCGGCGTCGGCCCCTATCGCAGCATCTGCGATGAGGTCGTCGCCCGCGGCATGCTCGGCTTCAAACTGTCGGGACACAATGTCGCCGAGCAGTGCAATGACGGCGAGGTCGTGCGGCTGCAGCCGGACGTGCGGCTGGTGCTGGGCCTCCTGGCGCAGATGAACCTGCCGCCGTTCGAGACGATGGGCGCGCAGGGTGCACGCGACTTCCTCAACGAGTTCAACAAGGGTCGCCCCTGCGGCCGGCCCGTCGGCGAGGTCGGCGACGGCGTGTTGATGGGCGCCGAGGGCCCGCTGCCCTACAAGCTCTACCGGCCGGCCACGCCAGGGCCGCATCCGATCGTGGTGTATTTCCACGGCGGCGGCTGGGTGCTGGGCGACCAGCAATCGGACGATCCGTTCTGCCGCGACATGTGCCGGCGCACCGGCATGATCTTTGTGAGCGTCGGCTATCGCCACGCACCGGAGCATCGTTTCCCCGCCGCGGCGGAAGACGGCTATGCGGCAACGCGCTGGATTGCCGAGCATGCCGCCGAACTCGGCGGCACAGCGGGCCCGGTGCTTGTCGCCGGCTGGAGCGCCGGCGGCAACATCGCCGCCGTTACCTGCCAGCTCGCGCGCGACCGCGGCGGCCCCGACATCGCTGGCCAGTTGCTGCTCTGCCCGGTCACCGACTGCACCTTCGATCGTCCGTCCTACATCGACAACGCGGCAAATTACTTCGTGACCCGCGGACTGATGTTCTGGTTCTGGGATCTCTACTGCTCGCCCGCCGACCGCACCGATCCGCGCGCCTCGCCGCTGCGCGGCAAGCTCGCCGGCCTGCCGCCCGCATTCGTGACGACCTGCGAGTTCGATCCGCTGCGCGATGAAGGCATCGCCTATGCCGAAGCCATGGCCGCGGCCGGCGTGCCGGTCGAGCAGCTCAAGGCGCGCGGCCACTTCCACTCGTCGTTCACGATGGTCGACGTGGTGATTACGACGGTCCCCGGCCGCATCAAGATGGCCGAAGCTCTGCGTCGCTTTGCCGGCCTGCCGCCGGAAGCAAAGCCGCGCGACGAAGGCCGTCCGAAGCTGGAGGCCGCGGCGGGATAGCGCGGACGATTGCCGCTGCGCCAGTCATGGCGCAGCGGCCGCGCGAGCCTATGGCGCAAGCTGCGCCAGCCCCTTCCAGTCGAAGCTGATGCCGTGGCCGGGCCGCACGGGGGCCAGTGCCATGCCCTGGTCGAGCACGAGCGCGTGCTCGATATAGCGATCGAGGCCGAAGCCGTGCGCTTCGAGATAGGAGCGGTTGGGACAGGCGGCGAGCAGGTGCACGGTGATGTCATGCGCGCCGTGGCTGGTGACGGGAAGATTGAAGGCTTCGGCAAGCCGGGCGATTTTCATGAACGAAGTGACGCCGCCACAATTGGTGACATCGGGCTCGGGGTAGGACACTGCACCTGCGGCAATGTAGTTCTTGAACTCCCAGAGCGAGCGCAGGTTTTCGCCGGCCGCGATCGGCACGCCGCCTGCGGCGAGGATGCGGGCATGGCTTGCAACGTCGTCGGGAATGATCGGCTCCTCGAGCCAGGTCAGGTCGAAAGGCAGCAAGGCGCGGGCCGCGCGGATCGCTTCCTCCACCGTCCATTTCATGTTGGCATCCGCCATCAGCGGAAAGCCATCGCCAAGATGCTTGCGCATCGCCCGGACGCGCGCGACGTCGGATGCAAGGTCGGGGCGGCCCACCTTCATCTTGATGGCGCGAAAGCCTTTGCCGAGATTGTCGTCGGTCTGCTTCAACAGCGCCTCGACCGGCAGGTGGAGGTCGATGCCGCCGGCGTAGCAGGGCACGCGGGCATCGAACCCGCCGAGCAGACGGAACAGCGGCAGATTGGCGCGCCGCGCCTTCAGATCCCACAGCGCGATATCGAGCGCCGATAGTGCGAGCACCACCGGTCCACCGCGCCCGCCATAGTGCAGGCCCCACCAGACATGATGCCAGATAGATTCGGTATCATCGGCCTCGCGGCCTTCGATCAGTCCGGGGATCTCTCTTCGCAGGATGTCGGCAATCGCGCCGCCGTTGCGGCCGACCGTATAGGTATAGCCGACGCCTTCGGCGCCATCGCCATCGCGGACGCGGCAGGTGACGAGCTCGAACGCGGTGATCTCGCCATGCGTAGAGTCGGAGAGCGTAACGGTCAGGGGGATGCGGTAGAGTCCGGTCTCGACGGTCTTGATGCGTGACATTCTGTTTCCAACCCGGCTTTTTTCTTTGCACGTTAAGCCGATCGCGCCTGCAAGTCGACATGGGCATCGCGCTCGCAGGTGACAGGCATGGCCGCTGGATTGGGTCCGGACGCGTCGCCGTGATCTGGATCAAGGCCCCTGGAGCTGAACTCAGGCATCAAACCCACTGGCGACGCTCAGGGTCAATGACGAGCCCGGGGGGACATTTTGCAGAAAATGGCTTTGGTCGCGACCGTCTTGCTCGGCGTCGTGCTGCCGCAATGTGCCTTGGCGACTTGTGGCTACGAGGGCGTGGCCGTGTCCGGGGCAGCCGAAGAAGTCGCCGATGCCTGCCGGGCGATCGACGAAGTACTGTCCTACTTCAAGAAAATAGGATTCCAGCCCGACCCTGAGATCAGTATTTCGTTCCAGGATCGGGTCTACGTCGACATGTACCTGCATACGTATGGGCCTGGCAGCAAGGAGCCGGTGGGCAAGAACGAGGTGTCAGGGTTCTACGATTCCCGTCGCAAGGAGCTCCAGATTGCTTCCGGACGGCGTGAGATCCAGCGGGAGCGAAGACCGTGGGGGATCAAGTGGAGCCAGTCGATTGCGTATTCAATTCTCCAACACGAGTTGGTGCATGCCATCGTCGCCGGCCTGCTCGGGAATGAATACCAAAAGCTCGGAAAAACCTGGCACGAGTTCATCGCCTACGCCGTCCAGTTCGATCTGATGGATCGTGAGCTCAAAAGCGTAGTCCTTGCCAATTATCCGGATGCTCAACCGTTCGGCTTCCCGGAGAGCGTCAACGCGATAGTTTACGCCGCCGATCCCGATGAATTCGGGGTCTCGGCATATCTCTATACGGAGGCGAATGGCGGCTCGAAGTTCGTTGGGCAAATCCTTGTGAAACAGGTTCCGTTCAGCACCGGCGAGTTCGAGTTCTTTTGGGTGAAATGAATAGGACGCACGAAGATGACTTCCCGGTACTGGCCTTTTCGCCATAGCGGACGTTCTGGAGACGCCGGACAATGCATGTTGTGAGGCATAAGAAATGACCAAAAAACAACAGTACCGCTCAAAGCAGTGGGCTATTCAGGAATGAGATTCCATTTTCTTCAGAATGTGGCGTGATTGATCGGAAGAAGACTAGTGTGATTCGCGGATGCTGAAATTGGTGACAGTCCATAGCGGAGGCTGCCATGAAAGCGTTCGGTCGCGTACTGACGTTCGGTATTCTTCTTTTGCTTTGCATTCGTGCTGATGCGCACGATCCATCGATGCCGCATCACGAATGGTTCAACAAGCAGGAAATGAACCCGGCCGCACAGCGTCGGCTCGGTCTTCCCTACAAGTCTTGTTGCAACAACGGCGACGTGTTCAAGACCCGCTTCAGGGTTGGTGAAGATCGTTCGGATCAGTGGCAATACCTGAAGGATGGCGAGTGGAAAATCATTCCACCCGACATAATAAAGGAAAGTGATACGCCCGACCAAACCCCCGTCCTGTTCATCAACAGAACCACCGGACAGGAGCTTTGCTTCTTCGTACCGCAGGGAGGCCTCTGATGAGCGGCCTGGATCCGATGCCGCATCTAAGACTTGCGCAGAAGCCGCCAGGGTCGAAGTTTGGATGCCCGGTTTGTAAAGCCTGCTTCGCGGCCAAGGACGGCTATATTTTCTTGACTCACTGGTATGCGGAAAATGATTGCGGCGAGCAGGAACGACAGGCTGGCTACCTCTGCTTCGATAAACTTGCGTGCATACTCTGTTTTGTGAACGACGAAGAATCCGGACACTGTTGAGAAAAGAAACAATTGATCGGCGGGCGCCCAACAAAGGCGGCGTCTCGAGCGCCGCACACGGAGTCATTTCAAGCTGGGAAGATTGCCACAGTTAACGACCAATCAAATCATGACTAGACGCGCCGCAGCTGCGCTCACTCGCTCTACAGCGCTTCGGATTTCGGGCGCTGCCTCAAATGCAGAGGCTGAGCACCTTGATGGTGCAGCTCGTGGATTTGGTACGGCCTGAGGGAGCGGCCTCGCGCTTCACGGCGACAACGGGCTCCCTGTCCTTGTCTTTCTTGCCCTTACCCTTGACCGGCTTCGGCTCGTAGTCGCCCGCGATCACCATGGCCCAGTAGGTGCGCTTGCCGCTTGCGTCCCTGGCGCTCGCGATCCCGACGCGGGAGGCATTGCGTAACAGCAGGTTCTTGCGGTGGCCGGAGGAGTCGATCCACTGGCCGAGCGTCTTCTCGAAACTGTCGTACCCGTAGGCAATGTTCTCGGCGGCGCGCCCTGCATGCGCCGGCGCGACTCGCCTGCCGAACGGGCCGAGCACGTCATGACTGAGATTATCCTTCGCCGCCATCGCGCGCGCCTGCTCCTGCGCGATGCGGTCGAGCGCGGCATCGCGCACGACGCGGACCTCTCCATGCTTGAGGCGGAAGCGGGAGATCAATTCGGCCGGAGACTCGGCGGCCAACGCGGGCGCCGCCAGCAGCAGAAGGCCCACGATCACCGCCCCAATTGCACGACCTGTCATGGTCCCCCAGCCATCCATTTCCCGCCAAGCCATCCAAGGCCGCTTCTCCATCGGCAATGTGGACGCTTCAAGGCAATTTGTGTCCTGTTCGTGGCGCCGGCGGCGTCCGACCCGGGCTCGGGCCCCGTTGATGCACTCTCTAATTCAGCCGCAGCTCGGTGATGTGGCGGGGATCTGCCTTCAGTTCGCCTCGCTCCACGCGCGTGACGAGGTCCGTCAGCACCGCATTGGCGCGGCAGGTGATGCCGACCTTCTCGCCTTCTCGCACCACGAGGCCGTTGAGGAAATCGATCTCGGTGCGCCGGCCCTTCTCCATGTCCTGGCCCATCGAGGGGCGCTGCTCGGAGGAGGTGCGCTTGCCATCCTTGAAGCGCTGCTCGTCGCACATCTTCGTCGCGGCTTCATCCCCCTCGCCTGCACGCGCGATCGTCTCCGGCGGCAGGTGCAAAATCTCCTCGAGCTGGTAGCCCTGCGCCTGGCCGACGCGGATCGCTTCGCTGCCGAGACGGGTGGAGAAGCGGCGGATCGGCTCGCTCTCCAGCATCTGCCCGCCGGTCAGCCCCGTGCAGGCCGACAGCCCGTTGCCCATGACGTTGGCCACGAGCTTCGACCAGCGCTCGCCCCACAGATTGTTCGTCACCTTGGCGCTGTCGGCATAGCCGACCAGCCGGCAGATTTCCTGTGCGCGTTCGGTGATCCGGCCGTGCACCTCGCCGGTCCGGAACACGGTGTGCGCCGCCCCGCCCTTGCCGGCGCCGCGATGGATATGGCCGGGTGCAGGCAGGTTCACCGTGATGCTGCTTGCGATACAGCCCAGCGTCTTGCCCCAGCCGACGATGCCGGCGATGGTCTCTTCATTCATGCAGTTCTGCAGCGACACGACATAGCCGTCGGCCGCCAGATACTGCCTGATCATCATGGTCGCCCACGCCGTGTCGTAGGATTTCATGCAGACAAAGGCGATGTCGACCGGCTTCTCCTTCGAGAGCTGCTGCACGTCGGTGACATGCAGCGCACGCACCGAAACCGAGAGTTCCGCCACGTCCCGCGCATGGGTGACGCGCAGGCCGTGCTTGCGCATATGCTCGACATGCTCCGGCCAGGGATCGATGAAGGTGACCTCCTCGCCCGCCTGCACCATATGCGCGCCGGCATAGCCGCCGACGGCCCCCGCTCCGACGATGGCGATCTTCCGGCCCATGGTTCCTCCCGGCGTTTCTTGCTTGCGCCAGCCTACCGCGCCGCCCGGATGGATCACAAATGCAAGGCGACCAACCCTGCCCGCAGGGCGCGCAGGGTTGCGGGCCCGCTGAAAACAGGCCAAAAAGCGCGCGATCGTGGCGGAAAAGCGATGGTCGGAGTGGCAGGATTCGAACCTGCGACCCCTGCTTCCCGAAAGCAGTGCTCTACCGGGCTGAGCCACACTCCGACTGAGAACGCGGCTTATAGCCTTGCGCTTTCGCGACCGCAAGAAGCGGAATTGAGGAATTTAGTCCTGGTGAATCTGGCCCTGAAAACCCAAATTTTGGCTGCCGGCGAGGCTGCCGTCACCGCCGCGGCGCGCACCCTGGCCCGCGGCGGGCTGGTCGCCTTCCCGACCGAGACCGTCTATGGCCTCGGGGCTGACGCCGCCAACCCTTCCGCCATCGCCCACCTCTATCAGGCCAAGGGCCGGCCCGCCTTCAACCCGCTGATCGCGCATGTCGGCGACCTCGCCGCGGCCAAAAAGATCGCGCGATTCGACGCGGCGGCGTTGAAACTGGCGGAGGCGTTCTGGCCGGGACCGCTGACGCTGGTGCTGCCGAAGGCGGAAAACTGTGTCGTGGCCGATCTCGCCACCGCCGGGCTCGACACGGTCGCGGTGCGCGTGCCGGCGCACGCCGTGGCGCGCGACATCCTTCGCGCCTTTGGCGGTCCGGTGGTGGCGCCGTCGGCGAATCTCTCCGGCCATGTCTCGCCGACGTCAGCCGCGCATGTGGAGAGCGATCTCGCCGGCAAGATCGATCTGATCGTCGACGGCGGGCCGGTCGAGGTCGGCGTCGAGTCCACCATCGTCGGCTGCTTCGAATCTCCGACTCTGCTGCGCCCCGGCGGTGCGCCGCGCGAGGCCATCGAGCGCGTGCTCGGCCGCGCGCTGGCGCAAGCCGCGCAGGAGGTAGAGAGCGACGGCGCCCAGCCGCTCGCGCCCGGCATGCTCGCCTCGCACTACGCGCCGCGCACGCGCGTGCGGCTCAATGCGGACCGCGTTGCGCCTGGTGAAGCGCTGCTGGCGTTCGGATTGCACCGATTGCACGGAGCCGATGACGCGGCTGCGATCATGAATCTTTCCGCGAAGGGCGATCTCGATGAAGCCGCCGCCAATCTTTTCGGTTATCTTCGTGCTCTCGATGCAAAGGGAGCAACGACCA
>DASWVJ010000272.1:0-14455 GCA_036406295.1 Bradyrhizobium sp. | reverse complement strand
GCCGCTCCGGCAGCTTCACCGGCAGTTGCACAAATTGGTGAAACCGAAATCTCGATCGGCACGGCCATTCTCGCCAGCGGGATCTTGAGCAAGCCGAACCGGCCCGCCAACGACCCCCTCGCGCCCATTCGCCGCATGAGTCAGGCGGAAAGGATCGCGTTTTTCTCGTAGGCAAATTGTCCAGCAATTAACGGTATTTCCCGCGTTTATCTTGCGTTCATTTTCAACACGGGTTCCTTCGTGATTCATCTCACGCACTTGTCGTGAACCTGGACGTAGCGTCGCCGCAACCAATCTCGCATCGAGATTCGCTTGAGGAGAGGACGCCATGTCCCGTTTGAAGTCGTTTCTGATGTATGCCGGCCTGTTGGGGAGCCTGTTCGGCTTTTCGCTGACCGCCGCTTTTGCCCAAACCGCCCCCGAAGGCACGTCCGCTGCGCTGTTGCGCGGGCCCGAGCAGCGCGTCGCGCTGGTGATCGGCAACGCGCACTACAAGAACGCGCCGGAGCTTGCCAACCCCGATAACGATGCGCAGGCGATGGCGCAATTCCTGAACAAGGCCGGCTTCGAGGTCACCTCGGCGATCGACCTGACGCAGAACGACATGATCCGCGTCGTGCAGGATTTTTCGTCCAAGGTCGCCGCGCGCGGCCCCAACTCGGTGGCGATGGTCTATTACGCCGGGCACGGCGTGCAGCTCGCCGGCGAGAACTATCTCGTTCCGGTCGACGCCAACGTCGCCACGCCGAACGACCTGACCAGCAACTCGCTGCGTCTGGTCGACCTGATGGCGACGCTGGACTCGATCCCGAGCCGGCTGCGCATCGTCCTGCTCGACGCCTGCCGCAACAATCCGTTCCCCGCCGTCAACGATGCCAGCCGCGGGCTCGCCATTGTCGATGCCCCGAACGGCTCGATCGTCGGTTACTCGACCGCACCGGGCACCGAAGCGTTCGACGGCTCCGGCGATCACAGCCCCTACACCCAGGCGTTCCTGAAGCTTGCAAGCGAGCCCAACCTGCCGATCGAGCAGTTGTTCAAGCGCGTGCGCCTCGAGGTGAACAACACCACCGGCGGCAGGCAGATTCCGTGGGAAAGCTCGTCACTGACAAGCGACTTCTACTTCTTCGGCGACACCGCGGTAGCGGCGACGCGCGTGCCGAACCGCGGCCCCGTGGTGGCGGCCGCCTCCAACCTGCCCAGCCGTTCGGTGCAGCAGGCCTATGACTTCGTGCTGTCGGAAGGCCAGCCGCAATACTACGAGCAGTTCATCGCGATGTATCCGCACGACCCGCTGTGCGACCGCATCCGCTGGCTGCTGCGCAACCTGACCGTGGCGCAGGCCTGGCACAAGACCGTGCTTGCCAACTCGCCGTTCGCCTACAAGGCCTTCTACGACAATTTCGGCAACAGCCAGTATGCGAATGCCGCGCTGAAGATGCAGAACGCACCGAAGCTCGTTCCGCTGATGCAGGCCACGAAGCTGATCGTGTCGCCGCAGCTTGCGCCCAATCTGACGCAGCCGACCAATTTCGGCCTGCCGAAGGACGGCATCAAGATCGGCGAGAACAACAGCCAGAAGGTCGGCGGCGGCAAGATCACCACCCTGCCTGTCATCGCCGCACCGAGGGCCGAGGGTCTGCCGGACAAGAAGATCGTCACCCTGCCGGCGAACAATGGCGGCCGGATCGCCTCCGGTCAGGCCAAGGTCGACGTGAAGACGAGCATGCCCGTTAACCGCGTCACCAGTGCGCCGACCCGCCCGCAGCTGAACAACGGCCCCATGACAAAGCTCAACAACAAGCCGCTGGGCAACAGGTTCAACCAGGGCAATTCGCAATCCGCCAAGATGAGCTTCGGTGGCAATAATGGTGCCTCCCGCATGGCCATGGGCGGCAGCCAGACGCGCCGGGGGTTCTGATAGAACCGCACCGGACCAGCAACGAAACCGGGGCAGAGCGGCGACGCTCTGCCCCGGTCCACTTTCGGAAAATGTTCCTAAGCTACCAGCTTCGCAAACAGGTCGGCATCGACATTGCCGCCAGACAGGACGATGACGACGTTCTTGCCCTTGGCCTCGATGCGGCCGGCGAGCAGCGCGGCAAGGCCGACAGCGCCGCCGGGCTCGACCACGAGCTTCAGCTCGCGATAGGCGAAGGCGATGGCGGCGGCGACTTCTTCGTCAGAGGCCGAGACGCCGCCGGCCAGGAGCTTGCTGTTGATGGAGAAGGTCAGCTCGCCCGGCATCGCCGCCATCAACGCATCGCAAATGGTGCGCGCGGCCGCAGGGTGCGGCTCGCGGTGGCCGGCCTTGAGCGAGAGCGCATGGTCGTCATAGCCCTTCGGCTCGGCGACAATGACTTGCGCGTTCGGGAAGCGCGACTTCACGGCGGTGGCGACGCCCGCGATCAGGCCGCCGCCGGAGGCGGGCGCGACCACGATGTCGGGCGAAAGGCCGCGCGCGGCCATGTCCTCAGCGATCTCGCGGCCGGCAGTGCCCTGGCCGGCGATAACAAAGGGATCGTCATAGGGGCGCACCAGCGTGGCGCCGCGCTTGCTGGCGATGCCGCCCGCAATCGCCTCGCGGTCTTCCTTGTCGCGATCGTACAGCACGACCTCGGCGCCGTAGGATTTCGTGCGCTCGCGCTTGGACAGCGGGGCGTCCGCCGGCATCACAATGGTTGCCTGCATGTTGAGGAGCTTCGCCGCCGCCGCCACGCCCTGCGCGTGGTTGCCGGAAGAGAACGCCACCACGCCGCCGCCGCGACTGGCTTGCGGAATCGAGGAGAGCTTGTTGAAGGCGCCCCGGAACTTGAACGAGCCGGTCCGCTGCAGCATTTCCGGCTTGAGGAAAACCTTTGTCCCGGCGCGCTCATCGAGCACTGGAAAGGACAACAGTGGCGTACGCACAGCGAAAGGCGCAACCACCTTCGCTGCCGCCTCGATATCGGCGGCGCTGACGGGAAGGCTCGGCTTGGTTTCGGTCATGCGGGCACTTTATCGCGCGGCGCGGATCGCGGACAAGCCAGATTAACAGGCACTCAGGCCGCGAAATGCGGGTCTTCCGCCACGAATTCGACCAGTTCCGTCTCGGGGTCGTCGAAGCGCACGCACCGTGCATGCTCGATGAAGACACGGGTGGAGGCTTCCCAGCTATGCGCGGCTGCAAATTCGACGCAGGCATCGCGCGGGATGCTTGTCGCCTTCAGACAGGCCGTGCGCAGATCCTCGCTGAGCACGCCGACGGGGGCGGAGCCGATGACGTCGCGCGGCCCCTTCACCGGGAAGGCCGCGATGGGAAGGCCGCTTGCCAGTGCTTCCAGCAGCACGAGGCCGAAGGTGTCGGTCTTGCTCGGAAACACGAACACATCACAGGCCGCATATATCTCGGCGAGTTCCTCGCCATGCCGCGCGCCGAGGAAGACGGCCTGCGGATATCTGCGCTCCAGTTTCACCCGGGCCGGGCCGTCGCCGACGATCACCTTGGTGCCGGGCAGATCGAGATCGAGGAAAGCCTCGAGATTTTTCTCGACCGCCACGCGGCCCACGCAGAGAAACACAGGAGCCGGCAGGCAGATGTCGATGTTGCGCGGATGGAACAGTTTGGTGTCGACGCCGCGCGACCACAGCACCACGTTGCGAAAGCCCCGCGCACGCAATTCGCTCACCAGCGCCGGCGTTGCCGCCATCACCGCCTGGCTCGGCCGGTGGAAGGCGCGCAGTATGCTCCACACCCAACTTTCCGGGATCGGAGATCGCGCGGAAACATAGTCGGGAAAGCGGGTGTGGAAACCAGTGGTAAAAGGCAGGCTATGCTTGCGGCAATAGCGGCGAACCATGAAGCCGATCGGACCTTCGGTGGCGATATGGATGCTGTCGGGTGCGGCGCGCTCGATCAGTTCGGCTATCCGGGACGGCGCCGGCAGCGCCAGCCGCAGATCGCGATAGCTCGGCAATGCAAAGGTGCGGAAGGATTCCGGCGTCAGAAACCCGACCTCGACGCCCAGCCCTCTCGCCGCCTCCGCCATCATGGCCAGCGTGCGGACCACCCCGTTGACCTGGGGATGCCACGCATCGGTTGCGACCAGGATCTTCATCAGGCTGCGCGCGCCGCCACGCGGGGAACCGGCGCGACGCGCCGGACCGGGTCGGTCCAGGTAATGATCTCGAAGGTGCCGTCCTCGTGCTCGACCAGCGCCGTGCAGCTCTCGACCCAGTCGCCGCAATTCATGTAGCGGATGCCGTGCTCGTCGTGGATCGTCGCATAATGGATGTGGCCGCAGATCACGCCCTCGCAGCCGTGGCGCCGCGCCTCCCCGGCGAGCGTCGATTCGAAGGCGCCGATATAGTTGACCGCCTTCTTCACCTTCAGCTTCGCCCATTGCGACAGCGACCAGTACGGCACGCCGAACATGCGACGGAAGAAGTTGACGAGGCGGTTCATCTGGACCGCAAAGTCGTAAGCCTTGTCGCCGAGATGGGCGAGCCAGCGCGCGTTCTGCACGACGAGGTCGAAGATATCGCCGTGGATGACAAGGTAGCGCTTGCCATCGGCGCCGGTGTGGATGGTGTTCTCCATCACGTCGATGCCGCCGAAATGCGTGCCGTAATATTTGCGCAGGAACTCGTCGTGATTGCCCGGCACATAGATGACCTTGGCGCCCTTGCGCGCCTTGCGCAGCAGCTTCTGCACGAAGTCGTTGTGCGATTGCGGCCAGTACCAGTACGACTTCAGCGCCCAGCCGTCGACGATGTCTCCGACGAGGTAGATGGTGTCGGCGTCATGGCTGCGGAGGAAATCCAGCAATCGGTCGGCTTGCGAACCGCGCGCTCCGAGATGGACATCGGAGATAAACAGAGTGCG
Source organism: Bradyrhizobium sp. (assembly GCA_036406295.1). Classification (GTDB taxonomy): domain Bacteria; phylum Pseudomonadota; class Alphaproteobacteria; order Rhizobiales; family Xanthobacteraceae; genus Bradyrhizobium. The sequence goes on along the minus strand of DASWVJ010000272.1, from coordinate 9,591 downwards.
GAAGCGCCGTTCGGCGGTCTCATCACCCAAGGAGTTACTTCCCATGCACGTGCCCTAGCAGATTCGCATGACAGACCGATGACGGGCCGCGCGGCTGATAGCAGCATGAGAATCAGTTGCACGTCCCCTGAATGCGCGAATAACAGCGCGATGCGACAGGCAGGCGACACGGGACACGCGCACCGTAGAATGACGGGGAGTGTTGCCAAGAAGAATTGGTTAACGGCGCGCGCGTTTCGACGGCCGCGAAACAACGCTCAGCAGAAGACGCTCATCAGCAGAAGACGCTCAATAGAACCTGTGAAAATGATGGATCGGCCCGTGGCCATGACCGACGGCGAATCGATCCGCCGCCGCAATCGCCGCGCTGATCCATGTCTTGGCGTTGCGCACGGCGGTCTGCATGTCCTCGCCTTTGGCGAGGCCCGCCGTTATCGCCGACGACAGCGAACAACCGGTGCCGTGCGTGTTCTTGGTCGCAACGCGCGGCGCCGACAGCGGCACCGTTCCGCTGCCCGTGACGAAATAGTCGATGCTTTCCGCGCCCTGCCCGTGGCCGCCCTTGATCAGCACCGCGCGCGGACCGAACGCGAGCAGCCGCTTGCCCTGGTCGGCGATGGCGCTCTCGGTCGTCGCAACCGGCTCGTCCAGCAATGCCGCCGCCTCCGGCAGGTTGGGCGTGATCAGCGCGGCAAGCGGAACGAGTTTTGTTCGCAATGCCTCGACCGCGTCCGTCTTCAAGAGCCGGTCGCCGGAAGTTGCGACCATCACGGGGTCGAGCACGACGTGCTTCGGCTGCCATTTTGCAAGGCCGGCTGCGATCGCGCCGATCACCGAAAGCTCGGCCACCATGCCGATCTTCACGGCGCCGATGGCCAGATCGGTAAAGACGGCATCGATCTGCGCCGTGACGAAATCGGCGGGCACCTGGTGGATGCCGGTCACGCCTTGGGTGTTCTGTGCGGTCAGCGCGGTGATGACGGATGCGCCGTAGACGCCGAGCGCGGCAAAGGTCTTCAGATCGGCCTGAATCCCGGCCCCACCGGAGGAATCCGAGCCGGCAATGGTGAGCGCGATCGGCGTGGTCATCGCCAGCGTTGCGCTTCTGGTGGGAAGGGGGCCATGGGCCTGTCCTAACGCGGCGGGCCATAGCCAGCAAGCTGGCTTGCAATGCCCTCGCGGATTTGGCCTATTGGCCGGGCCTGCCCCCTTCGGAGACCCCCGGCGATGGTGCCCTTTTTCGTCCAGATCAAATGCAAGCTCGGCCAGTCCTATACGGTGGCCAATGCGCTGGCCGAGGCCGAGATCGCATCGGAGATCTATTCGACCGCCGGCGACTACGATCTCCTGGTGAAGTTCTACGTCGACAAGGACACCGACATCGGCCACTTCATCAACGAGAAGGTACAGGTGCTTCCCGGCATCCAGGACACCCACACCATCATCACGTTCAAGGCGTTCGGCTCCTCCTAAAGGAGTCGTTATTCGACCGGGTTTAGATTCAATTCAAGTTTTCCGTTTACCCTGTCGACGTTTGGCTGGGGGGCCAAGCGCCGTTGCCGCGGCTTGCGCGGGCAACGCGCCATGCTCCGGAAAGCAGTCAACATGTCCCATTTTGGATCAGCTACGAGCCTGACCCAGGCGGCCGGAAAGCCCGCCGTGCTGCTCGCTGCGGCCATCACCGCGGTGCTGGGCGGCTGTGCGCAGCAGCAAAGGGAGCAGGAGGCCAATGCCGCCCTGCCAGAGCCGCGGCCGGCCTATTGCGAGCCACGCGCTGTGCCCGACTGCGGGTTCAGGGGATCGACCCTCAAGACGGTAGACCCGGCGGAATTCTCCCGCCTCAAGCTCGCCTATGAGCGCCGTTGCATCCGGCACGCCGAAAAGGCCGAGCGCGAGCGCATGCGCGAACTGCAAGCATCCGGCGCCTGCGAGGCCAGGCCAGCGCCTTCGCTGGCCACCAGCCGGTAACATCATGACTTAAATGCACCCCGGCTGCGGCACGGTTTCGCCATATGTCGATCACGGGGAAGCCCTGAAGTTTTCCATTACCTAAGGAAGTCGTCGATCAGGAGTTCCACGGTCGTGGAATTTCTGAGGGGGAATCAGTTGTGAGTACCACCATGGGGACGCTCTACGATCTGCTCGGGGCCCTTCCGAACGATGATGCGGAGGGTTTGAGAGTCGCTTTCCGGCGGGCCGCCAAGGCGACCCATCCCGATACCAATCCCGACGATCCGGACGCGGCGCTGCGCTTCAGGCAGCTGGTCCGCGCGCACAATATCCTCAGCGATGCCGATCAGCGCGCCGCTTACGACCAGTTGCTCGCGATCGCGACGCGTCCGCCCCTACCGCCGGCACCGCCTCCGCGCGCGGCGGTCTACGAGAAGATTCACCGGGGCGCCACCAACACGATGGCGGCCACGATCATCTCAGCCGTGCTGATCGGCGGTTACACCGTGTTCAGCCACGTCTCGAAGACGGAAGCGATGCCGGACAGCACTGCGAGGACCGTCGAGAGTTCGCCCGTCGAGCTCGCCTCGGCGTTGCCGCAGCCCGCCGGCGTTCGAGACGTAGCCGCCGAGACGCGCGAGAGCGCCGCCGTCAATGAGCCCACAGCGACTGACGCGGTTGCAGTGGCTGCGAATGCGATCAATCCGCCGCTGGCCGTCATTACCTTGCCTGCGCTGGCAGCCTCGCCCGCCCCAGCCCCTGCCGACGCCAAGACGTTGCATCAGCGCGGAATGTTTGCCTATCGCGGCGGTGACCTCGGCAGCGCGCTGGCGCATTTCAACCTGGCGATCGCGCAGGATCCCGGTTTTGCCGCGGCCTACATCGATCGCGGCATCGTGTTCTATCGCATGCGCAATTTCGGCCGTGCCTTTGCCGACATGTCGCACGCCAAGCGTCTGGCCAGGACCGGCAAGAACAAGCCCGGGCCGGTCGCACAAACACGCGAGAAGCCGTCAGCACCGCTCAGCATCAGCCACGTTCCGGTGCCGCTCTGGCGCATGACGGCAGCCGTCACGCCGTAGCCGTATCCTACTCGCCGTCCTTCTCGCTCTTCCGCTTCGGCCGCGGCGGCCCTTCGACCGGCGGCAGCGACTTTACATATTCCGCCATTGCGCTGCGATCTGCGGGCCCAAGCTGCGACGTGTTGCGGATGACACGGGCCATCGATCCCCCGGCCGTGTCGCCATCCGGGAATTGTCCCGTCTCCAGGAAATAGTCGATATCCTTGGCGCTCCAGTCGGAGAGCCCTTTTTGCGTGATGTTGGGTACCCAACCCTCGCCTTCCGGATTGGGACCGCCGGCGAAGCGTTGCGCCTCGACGATGCCGCCGAGGAAATTGCGCGGGCTATGGCACTCCGCGCAATGACCAAGACCGTTGACCAGATACGCGCCGCGATTCCACGAGGGCGAGTGTGCAGAGTCGGGGACGAATAGCTCGCCGTCGAGGAACAGCAACTTCCAGATCCCGACCGTGCGGCGAATGTTGAACGGAAAAGGCATGTCGTGGTCGCGCACCCGGCCCGTCGCCGGCGCCAGCGTCTTGAGATACGCGAAGAGATCGCGGACATCTTCGATCCTGGCGCGCTGATAGGAAGCGTAGGGAAACGCCGGATAGTAGTGCGCGCCCGAAGGCGAACTGCCTTTCACCACGGCAGTGACGAAATCCGCCTCGCTCCATCGCCCGATGCCGTCGTTCGGATCGGGCGAGATGTTGGGCGCATAGAAGGTGCCGAACGGCGAAGGGATCGCGAGTCCGCCGCCGAGCTTCAGCCGGTCGGGCTGGTTCGGCACCGCATGGCATGAGGAACATCCGCCCACGTTGAACATTGTCTGCCCGTTGGCGACATCCGGCTGATAGGCCGGCAACGAAGTCGCTGCGACGCGTGCAGGAATGGTAAGCCACCAGAACACGCCGAGGCCAATGGCGGCGAGGACGATCAGCCCAATGAGAGCACGCTTCAGCATTCATCAATCCGTTATCGAGAAGCTTCGATTCGGGGCAGTATGGCTATTTTCGCCGCCATTCGCTCGCGCGAAATTTCATAAGGACCATGCCCATTTCGGGAATAAATTCGCGAACGCGCTGTTTTGAAGCTGACAACAACAGGGAGAGAGCCATGACCAAGACTATGCTTGCCACGCTTGCATTCAGTGCTGCGGTTGCCTTTGCCGGGCCGGCCTTTGCCGACAAGATGAAGGCGACGCTGGATGGCAAGTCGGAGGTGCCCGCCAATACGAGCGCCGGCAAGGGGACCGCGGAGCTCGACTACGACGCTGCGTCGAAAAAGCTGAGCTGGAAGGTAACCTATAGCGGCTTGTCCGGCCCGGCCACGGCGGCCCATTTCCACGGCCCCGCGGAAGCAGGCAAGAATGCCGGCGTAGCGGTCGCGATTCCGAATGCCGGGAAAAGCCCGGTCGAGGGCAGCGCCACGTTGACCGATGCGCAGGCCGCCGACCTTGCCGCCGGCAAGTACTACATCAACATCCACACGGCGGCGAACCCGGGCGGCGAAATCCGCGGCCAAGTCACGAAGTAAGCCGACCACAACAACAATGCAAAAAAGGCGGGCGCCGAGCGTCCGCCTTTTCCGTTGCTGACCGCGGATCAGCCGTTCTTGACGCGAAACGTCTCGTGACAGCCGCCGCAGGCCTTGCCGATCGCAGGGAAGTTTGCCTTGAGCGAGTTGGCGTCCTTGATGTTCGCCTTGGCCTCGGAGACGGCCTTGGCAAAGTCGTCGATCTTTGCAGTGAAGCCCGTCTTGTCTTCCCAGATCTTGGGCGAAGTATTGTAGTCGCCGTCGAATTTCACGGCCTTGATGTGCTCGGGAAACATGGTGGGAAGCTTCCTTGCGGTCTCATCAAGCGTCTTCAATGCCTCATCGACCGCCGCCTGATCATAGGGCTTTTCGCCCTTGTTCATCGGGACGAGCGTCGCGCCCAGCGCCTTTCCGGTTGCCTTCATCTGCGCCTGCGTGGACTTCACGACATCCTGCTGCGCCACGACCGCGCCCATGCTGAGCAACAACGCTCCTGCCACCACGATAACTCGTTTCATCAAGCCTTTCTCCTATAGTTCACGGCAGCCCGCGCCAGCCGCGGACCGGCCCCAATACGTTGCAAACACCGGGGGACATACTTCATTCCGCCTGCGACAAAAAGGGCTAGAGCCTGTGTTGGCGCTGCGCCTCGCGGATGGCGATCCAGACCCGCTCAGCAGTCGCGGGCATGTCAATGTGGTCGATCTTGTATTCGCGCCACAGCCCTTCGATGATGGCATTCATGACCGCTGGACACGAGCCGATCGCCCCCGCCTCGCCCGCGCCCTTCACGCCTAGGGGATTGGTCGTACAGGGCACGTTGTGGGTCTCGAACACGAAGGACGGGCCGTCGGATGCACGCGGCAGCGCATAGTCCATGAAGGTGCCGGTGACCAACTGGCCGTCCTTGTTGCTGTAGACCGCCTGCTCCATCAGCGCCTGACCGATGCCCTGCATCGCGCCGCCATGCACCTGGCCGGCCAGCAGCAGCGGATTGAGCGTCGCGCCAAAGTCGTCGACGATCACATAGTTGACGATCCGGATGATGCCGGTCGCCGGATCGATCTCGACCTCGGCCAGATGCGTGCCGTTCGGATAGGTGCCGTCGGCCTGCGTGAAGGTCGAGCTCGCCTTCAGCTTCGAGGGATCGACGCCGGGACGCTTCGCCAGATCGGCGAAGCCGACCGAGCGGTCGGTGCCGGCAACACGTACGGTGCCGTTGCTGATTTCGAGGTCGCCTATGCCGGCTTCGAGCGCTTGCGCGGCGATCTCCTTCAGCTTGTTGCCGAGGTCGCGCGTGGCGCGCTCGACGCAGACGCCGCCGGTCGGAATCGAGGACGAACCACCGGTACCGAGGCCCGTGGCGATCTGGTCGGTATCGCCCTGCAGGATATGCACGCGCTCCGGCGGCAATCCGAACTGCTCGGCGACGAGCTGGGCATAAGCGGTCTGGTGCCCCTGCCCGGTCGACTGCGTGCCGATCAGGATGGTGACGTCGCCGTTGGGATCGAGCGCAACGTTGGCGGTCTCCTCGCCCATGGTGCCGCAGACCTCGACGTAGCTCGCCAGGCCAATGCCGCGCACGAGCCCCTGCTTCTTCGCCGCCCTGGCGCGCTTGGAAAACTCCTTCCAGCCGGCGATCTCCATCGCGCGCTTCATATGCGCGGTGAAGTCGCCGGAATCGTAAACCTTGCCCGTCGCGGTCGTGTAAGGCATCGCCTTCGGCGTAATGAAATTCTTGCGTCGGATCGCATCCGGCGTCATGCCGAGTTTTCGCGCAGCAGCGTCGACAAGGCGCTCCACCACGTAGGCGGCCTCGGGACGTCCGGCGCCGCGATAGGCGTCGACCGGCACGGTGTTGGTGAAGACCGTGCGGACGCGGCAGTGGAAGGCCTGGATGTCGTAGAGGCCCGGCAGCATGCCGGCGCCGCCATGGGGAATGTAAGGGCCGAAGGTCGAGAGATACGCACCCATGTCGCCCATCAGGTCGACATCCATGCCGAGGAATTTGCCGTCCTCGGCAAGCGCCATCCGCGCCACCGTGACGTTGTCACGGCCCTGCGCGTCGCCCATGAAATGATCGGAGCGGTCGGCGGTCCACTTGATGGTCTTCTTCAGCTTGCGCGCGGCCACCGCCATCAGCGCATATTCGCGATACGGGAACAGCTTGGTGCCGAAACCGCCGCCGACGTCGGGGCAGATCACCCGCATCTTCTCGACCGGAATCTTCAGTACGTTCTGGCACAGGATGTCGCGCAGGCGATGGCTGCCCTGGCTACCGACGGTGAGCGTGAGATGATCGCGCTTGGCGTCGTATTCGCACACCGCCGCGCGCGTCTCCATGAAGTTGGTGATGACGCGCGGGTTGACGATCCTGACCTCCGCGACGGCATGCGCCTTGGCGAAGGCGGCTTCAGCCGCCTTCTTGTCGCCGATCGAGACGTCGAACAGAACGTTGCCGGGCTGATCAGGCCAGACCTGCGGCGCATCCTTCTTGACGGCATTGACGACGCCGACCACCGCCGGCAACGGCGTCCAGTTCACCTCGATTGCCTCGATCGCATCGCGGGCGTGCTCAACGGTGTCGGCAATCACGAAGGCGATGGCATCGCCGACATGGCGCACCTCGTCCGCCGGCAGGATCGGGTATGGCGGGCCGGTGAAGGGATCGACCTCGAAATTGAACAGGCACGGCAGACTGCCGAGATCCTTGACGTCCTCGGCGGTGAGGATCAGCGACACGCCCGGCAGGCTGCGCGCCCCGGCGACATTGATGGTGAATTTCGCATGCGCGTGGGGCGAGCGCAGCATCAGCGCGTGCAGCGCCGGCTGCGGCGCGACGTCGTCGGTGTAGCGCCCCTTACCGCGGATCAGCGCGTCGTCTTCCTTGCGGCGAACACTCTGTCCGACGCCGAATTTGATTGGGGCAGCCATCTCGTCTCCGATTGCCGTGCGGATTCCGGCCGGCATATTGCAGCGGTTCGCCCGGCGGCGCAAACCGCCTTTAGCATGGCTGCAATCACTACTGGTTGCAGCGCAACATTGTGACGCGCCGATCAGCGCACGAGGGAAATCAGCCAGCGCCGTCCGAACAGGGCGAGAATGGAAGCCGTGTAAACCACGGCGCCAACCACGATCAGAAGTCCCAGAATCGCCTCGTCACGGAATGCGATTTTCGCAAGGCCACTAGCGGCGAATCGCGCCGTGAACCACAGCACGGTCCCGAGAATGGCCCCGGCAATGACGAATTTCGCAAAGGACTGCAGCAGCGACCGATCCAGTGTGAGATAGCCGGCCCGCACAGCAAAGCCTATGACCAGAAGGAGGTTGATCCAGGCTCCGACCGCAGTCGCCAGCGCCAGGCCGATCTGCGCCAGCGAGCCGACCAGCGCAACCTTCAGCGCGACATTGACGGCGACGCCGGTCAGCGAGGCCTTCACGGGCGTCGCGGTGTCCTTGCGGGCGAAGAAGGCCGCAACCGCGCTGCGGATCAGCACGAACGGAATGAGCCCGATGGCGTAGGCCGCGAGCGTTGCGCCGGCCGCGGCCGCATCGCCCTTGGTGAAGGCGCCGCGCGCGAACATCGCCCGCATGATGGCGTCAGGGACCGCGATGAAGGCGGCGACGAACGGCACCGACAACAGCAGCGTGAAATCGAAGGCGCGGCGCTGCGAGACCGCCGCGCCGTCAAAATCGCCTGCGGTCAGCCGTCGCGACATCTCCGGCAGCAGTACCGTGCCGATCGCAATGCCGATCACCCCGATCGGAAGCTGGTTGAGACGATCGGCGTAATAGAGCGCCGAGAGCGCGCCGGCCGGAAGAAAGGTCGCGATGATGGTGTCGGCGAACAGCGCGACCTGCGTTCCCATCGAGCCGATGGTGGCGGGTCCGAGCGCACGGAAGAAAGCGCGGACGTCCTCGTCCAGCCTTGGCCATGCAAAGCGCGGCAGGATGCCGCTCCGCCAGGCATCGCCCGCCAGCAGGAGGAATTCGAGGATGCCGGCAATCAGCACGCCCCAGGCCGCCGCGTATCCGGCGCCCGGGAAGAAAGCCGCCAGCGCCAGCGTCACCATCATGGAAAGGTTGAGGAAGATCGGCGCCGCCGCGGCGCTGGCAAAGCGCTGCATCACGTTGAGCATGCCGCCATAGAGCGTCACCAGCGTGACCAGCAGCAGATAGGGAAACGTGATCCGCGTCAGGTCGATCGCGAGCTGGCCACGCTCGGGATCCTTTGAAAATCCGGGCGCGAGGATCGCGATCACCTGCGGCATGAACAGCAAGGCCACGACCAGCAGGATCACCTGCGCCGAAAACAGCAAAGTGAAGATGCGGCTGGCGAAGACTTTTGCATTGGCTTCGCTCTGGCCTTGCACATGGGCATAGGCCGGCACGAAGGCGGCGTTGAAGGCGCCCTCGGCGAAGATCGCGCGAAAATGGTTGGGTAGCCGCAGGGCGACGAAGAACGCGTCCGCCACGGGGCCCGCGCCGAGAATCGCGGCGAGCATGATGTCGCGCGCGAAACCGGTCAGCCGGGAGAGCAGCGTGTAGCCGCCGACGGTGAAAATACGTCCGAGCATTCGCTGCCTCTATAGCATGAGGCCGCGCATATGGCCTAAAGCGCGCCGCGCACTGCGGCGATGACGCGCTCCTGCGCCGGCTCGTCGAGATAGGCGTGCATCGGCAGGCTGATGACATCGGCCGACAGCCGCTCGCTGGAACCCAAGCCGCCGTCTGCGACCGGGAAACCCATGTACGCCGTCTGCTGGTGCATCGACTTCGGATAGTAGATCGCCGTCGGCACGCCCTTGGCCTTCAGCGCCGCGGCAAAGCCGTCGCGGTCGACACCCTTGGGCAGGCGGATGGTGTACTGTGCCCATACCGAGGTGCAGCCGGGTGCCAGGTGCGGCACGGTCACGACATTGCCAAGCCCGCGCGAATAGCGCTCGGCCGCTTCGTTGCGCGCGGCGATCTCGTCGTCGAAGATTTTCAGCTTCTCGATGAGGATTGCGGCCTGCATGGTGTCGAGGCGCGCGGTGAGACCGAT
>DASWVJ010000271.1:0-34370 GCA_036406295.1 Bradyrhizobium sp. | reverse complement strand
GCTTTCGGCTTCCTGATGGCGGGCGGCGTGATCCGTTCGGTGCCGTCGGAACCGACGCCGCACTTCTTCGAGGCGGTTGAACGCGCGATCATCCACTCGATCCCGAAGCCGATCGCGCTGATCGTCTGTTACCCTTCGAATCCGACCGCCTATGTCGCCGATCTCGATTTCTACCGGGATCTCGTCGCCTTCGCCAAGAAGCACGACATCTTCATCCTGTCCGATCTCGCTTACGCCGAGGTCTATTTCGACGAAAAGAACCCGCCGCCTTCGGTGCTGCAGGTTCCTGGCGCCATCGACGTCACCGTCGAGTTCACTTCGATGTCGAAGACGTTCTCGATGGCGGGCTGGCGCATGGGCTTTGCCGTCGGTAATGAGCGGATCATTGCGGCGCTGGCGCGGGTGAAATCGTATCTCGATTACGGCGCGTTCACGCCGGTCCAGGTGGCGGCGACCGCCGCGCTGAACGGGCCGGAAGACTGCATCCGCGAGATGCGCGAGACCTACCGCAAGCGCCGCGATGCGCTGGTCGAATCGTTCGGCCGGGCCGGGTGGGACATCCCGCCGCCGCAGGCCTCCATGTTTGCCTGGGCGCCGCTGCCCAAGGCGTTCGCTGGGCTAGGCAGCATGGAATTCGCCACGCTGATGGTGGAAAAGTCCGGCGTCGTGGTCTCGCCGGGCGTTGCCTTCGGCGAGCATGGCGAGGGCTATGTCCGCATCGCCATGGTGGAAAACGAGCAGCGAATTCGCCAGGCCGCGCGCGGCGTGCGCCGCTTCCTTGAAAGCGGCATTGAAACGTTGCACAACGTGGTTCCTCTCGCCAACCGGCGCTAATCCTACCGGCAGGTTCTTTCATCTCATGGTCGCACCCCTGAAAGTGGGTATTGCGGGGCTCGGCACTGTTGGCGCCGAAGTCGTCCGCCTCATCGAAGAGCAGGGTCGGACGCTGTCGGCGCGCAGCGGCCGCGGTATCCGCGTCGTCGCCGTGACTGCCCGCTCCAAGGCCAAGAAGCGCAGCATTGATTTGCGCGGCATCGACTGGGCGAAGTCTCCGCTGGCACTCGCCACCGATCCCAACGTCGACTGCTTCGTGGAACTGATGGGCGGTTCTGGCGATCCTGCGTTCTCGGCGGTGGAAGCGGCGCTGAAGGCCGGCAAGTCAGTGGTGACGGCCAACAAGGCGCTGATCGCCAAGCACGGCGTACGACTCGCGAAGGTCGCCGAGAAGCACGGCGGCGCGCTGAATTACGAGGCGGCCGTCGCCGGCGGCATCCCGATCATCAAGACGTTGCGCGAAGGCCTTGCCGGAACCACCGTCAACCGGGTCTACGGCATCCTCAACGGCACCTGCAATTACATCCTGAGCCGGATGGAGCAGGAGGGGCTGACCTTTGCCGAATGCCTGAAGGACGCGCAGCGGCTCGGCTATGCCGAAGCTAATCCGTCGTTCGACGTCGACGGCCACGACACCGCGCAGAAGCTGGCGATCCTCGCGAGCCTCGCCTTCGGTACCAAGGTGTCGCAGAGCGCGATCTATGTCGAAGGAATTTCCTCGATCAAGCCGGAAGACCTGCGCGCTGCTGAAGAACTCGGCTATCGCGTCAAGCTGCTCGGCGTCGCCGTGCGCACGGCAAAGGGCATTGAGCAGCGCGTGCATCCGACCATGGTGCCGAAGACCTCCTCCATCGCGCAGGTGATGGGCGTCACCAACGCCGTGACCATCGACGGCGAGGGCATTTCGCCGATCACGCTGGTCGGTCCCGGCGCCGGCGGGGCCGCGACCGCGGCCTCGGTGCTCGCCGATATCGTGGATGTCGCGCGCGGCATCCGCTCGACGCCATTCGGCCGTCCCGTGGACAGGCTGCGCGAGACCAAGAAGGCGCCGATGGAGCGCCACGAAGGCGGCTACTACATCCGCCTGATGGCGCGCGATCTCGCCGGCACCGCTGCAACGATCGCGACACGGCTGGCCGACCAGAAGATTTCGCTGGAATCGATCGTGCAGCGGCATCCCGAGGGCGTGGACGCCGCGGGCGCCACCAAGAATGGTTCGCCGGTGCCGGTCATCCTGATCACCTACGCCACCCACGAGGATGCCGTGTATCGGGCGCTCGCCGCCGTGCAGAAGGACAAGGTCATCAGCGGCCGGCCGCAGGTGATCCGGATCGAGAAGAACTAGCGCCCGAGAAACGTTTCGCGGGTCAGAGGATTAATCGTTGCGGGCCGTCCGGCCCGCCTGGGGACCTAAGGAGTATCGAGATGTCGACCCATATTTCCGTTCCGCCGCAACTGCTGCTGGAGCGCATCCTGACGCTCGAGATCGTGCGGGTGACGGAGCGGGCGGCAGTGTCGGCCGCGCGGCTGCGCGGCCATGGCCAGGAAAAGGCGGCCGATCAGGCCGCGGTCGATGCAATGCGGCGCGAGCTCAACAAGCTGCCGATCGAGGGCACCGTCGTGATCGGCGAGGGTGAGCGTGACGAAGCGCCGATGCTGTTCATCGGCGAAAAGGTCGGCCTCAATGCCGGCCCGCAGGTCGATATCGCCGTCGATCCGCTCGAAGGCACCACGTTGTGCGCCAAGAACATGCCGGGCGCGATCGCGACCATGGCGATGGCCGACGGCGGCACGCTGTTGCACGCCCCCGACGTCTACATGGAGAAGATCGCGATCGGCCCGGGCTACGCCAAGAATACTATCGACCTCGACGCACCGCCGGCCGAGAACATCCAGCGCCTCGCCAAGGCCAAGGGCGTGCCCGCTTCCGCCATCACCGCGCTCGTGCTTGACCGTCCGCGGCATGCCGAGATCATTTCAGCGGTCCGCGGCACCGGCGCTGCCGTTCGCCTGATCACTGACGGCGACGTTGCGGGCGTGATCCATACTGCGTCTCCGGACGAAACCGGTGTCGACATCTACATGGGCACTGGCGGCGCGCCGGAAGGCGTGCTGGCGGCCGCAGCCCTGCGCTGTATCGGTGGCCAGATGCAGTGCCGCCTGGTGCTCGATAGCGCCGAGAAGCGGGAGCGCGCCGAGAAGATGGGCGTGAGCGATCCCCGCATGGTGTACGGCATCGAGGACATGGTGAAGGGCGACTGCCTGTTCGCCGCCACCGGCGTCACCACGGGCTCGCTGCTTACGGGCGTGAAATTCCGGAAGGATAACGTGATCGAGACAGAGACGGTGGTGATGCGCTCCGTCACGGGCACCGTGCGCTACATCAAGGCCGAGCACCGGGAACTGGCAAAATTCCACCTCGACTGACGGAGGGGTGACGCGTGGGCGACATCATCGTCCGGCCGGTGCGAGGGGATGATCGCGCCGCGTGGGAGCCGCTCTGGCAGGCCTATCTCACCTTCTACAAATCCGCGCTCGCACCCGAAGTGACGGATGCGACCTGGCAGCGGTTTTTCGATCCGATCGAGCCGCTCTACGCGCTGGTCGCCGAACGCGACGGCAAGCTGGTCGGGCTTACGCACTATCTGCTGCACCGCTCGACCTGGGCGCCGGTTTGCTATTGCTATCTCGAAGACCTTTTCGTTGAGCCGTCGCTGCGCGGCGGCGGCGTCGGGCGCAAGCTGATCGTGGCGGTGGAGGCTGCGGCGCGCGCAGCCGGCGCCAGCCGGCTCTACTGGATGACGCACGAGACCAACGAAACCGCGCAAATGCTGTACAACAAGGTCGCCGATCGCCCGGGGTTCGTGCAGTATCGGAAAAAACTCTAACGTCGTTCCGGGGCGATGCGCAGCAGCGAACTATGGAGCGCACTTGCGCTCCTGAGAACCTCGAGATTCCCCGATGCGCAATTGCGCATCTGAGGTTCGCGCTTCGCGCGCGCCGGAATGACAGCAAAGGGAGGAAGCGAACATGTCAGACATTTCCGGTGTGAGAGCCCTGGTCTTCGACGTGTTCGGCACCTGCGTCGACTGGCGCACCAGCCTGATCGACGATTTCACGAAATGGTCGGCAAAGCGCGGCATCGCGGCGGACTGGACTGCGCTGGTCGACGGCTGGCGCTCGGTCTATGCGGCCTCGATGGATGAGGTGCGAAAGAACCCGCAGAACGGCTACGTCATCCTAGACGTGCTGCACCGCCGCTCGCTGGAAAAGCTGGTCGCCCAATTCGGCATCGAGGGCCTGACCGATTCCGATCTGCACTATCTCACCATGGGCTGGCACCGCCTGCATTCATGGCCCGATACCAATGCCGGTCTGACACGGCTGAAGAAGAAATACATCATCTCGCCGCTCTCCAACGGCAATGTCGCGCTGTTGACCAACATGGCGAAGTTTGCCGGCATGCCCTGGGATCTCGTCATGTCGGCGGAGCTGTTCGAGCACTACAAGCCCGATCCCGAGACCTATCTCGGCGCGGCCAGGCTGCTGTGCCTTCAGCCTGCCGAAGTGATGATGGTCGCCGCTCACAACAACGATCTGAAGGCTGCGCAGAAACTGGGGTTGAAAACCGCCTTCGTCGCGCGGCCGACCGAATATGGCCCGCATCAGAAATACGATTTCGAGGCCAAGGGCGATTGGGACATCGTGGCGAAGGATTTCGGTGGGATAGCGGACCGGATGGGTTGCTAAGGCGTTGCGATCGCGCGAATCATTGACGCGTGACGCTTCGTGCCTAGCTCAGATGGCATCATGACGCTTCCCGCAACCGCATTGCCTGTCGAGACGCCACAGGCGTTCCTTGGAGTCGCACGGTCGGTGACCGGCAAGCTCTGGCGCGATCGGCTCGATGCGCGCGGACAGGCGAGGGCGCTCGCCATTACGCAGCGCTACCAGGTGCCGGAAATGCTGGCGCGGGTGCTGGCGGGCCGCGATGTCGAGATCGATGCCGTCCAGGACTTTCTCGATCCGACCATTCGTAAGCTGATGCCCGATCCCTTCACGGTCACGCAGATGGAGGCGGCGGCAAAACGCATCGCGGACGCGGCCATGCGCGGCGAGAAGGTCGCGATCTTCGGCGACTATGACGTCGACGGTGCGACATCGGCGGCGCTGCTCGCCTGGCATTTGCGGCATTGCGGGCTCGATCCGCTGATCCACATTCCGGACCGGCTGTTCGAGGGCTACGGCCCCAACACCGAAGCAGTCCGCATGCTGGCGGGCAAGGGCGCCACGCTGCTGGTGAGCGTGGATTGCGGCACCACCAGCATCGAGCCGCTGGCGGAGGCCAAGAGGCTCGGCATGTCCGTGGTCGTCATCGACCATCACCAATGCGGCGAGCAGTTGCCCGAGGTCGATGCACTGGTGAACCCGAACCGGCCGGACGATCTTTCCGGCCTCGGCTATCTCGCTGCCGTTGGCCTCGTGCTGGTTACGCTGGTCGCGGTGAATCGTGAGCTGCGCCAGCGCGGCTTCTGGACCGCGGAAATGCCGGAACCCGACCTGCTCAGCGTGTTGCACCACGTCGCGCTGGGCACCGTCGCCGATGTCGCGCCGCTGACGGGGCTGAACCGCGCCTTTGTCGCCAAGGGGCTGATCGCGATGCGCCGGCGTGACCATGTCGGCCACACCGCGCTCATGGACGTGTCGCGGCTGAGCGGCCCGCCGGAGGCCTGGCACCTCGGCTTCATGCTGGGCCCGCGCATCAACGCCGGCGGACGGATCGGCCGCGCCGATCTCGGCGTGCGCCTTTTGCTGGAGGGCGATATTTCCGAGGCCGCGCGGATTGCGGCCGAGCTCGATCGCCTCAACGGCGAGCGCCGCCTGATCGAGCAGGCCGCTGAAGCGCAGGCCGAGGCCGAG
Source organism: Bradyrhizobium sp. (assembly GCA_036406295.1). Classification (GTDB taxonomy): domain Bacteria; phylum Pseudomonadota; class Alphaproteobacteria; order Rhizobiales; family Xanthobacteraceae; genus Bradyrhizobium. The sequence goes on along the minus strand of DASWVJ010000271.1, from coordinate 28,616 downwards.
GCGCTGGCCTCGCTCGGTGCAGAGGACAAGGGCGCCGTGATCGTCACCGCGTCCGAAGGCTGGCACCCCGGCGTCGTCGGTCTCGTCGCCTCGCGGCTGAAGGAAAAATTCTCACGGCCGGCCTTTGCGATCGCGCTCGAGCCCGGCGGCATCGGCACCGGCTCCGGCCGTTCGATTTCCGGCGTCGATCTCGGCAAGGCCGTGCGGCAGGCGGTGAAGGACGGGCTTCTGATGAAGGGCGGTGGCCATGCGATGGCTGCGGGCGTGACGCTGCGGAAGGAGCGGCTCGCCGAATTTCGGGCGTACATGGAAAGCGCGCTTGCTGCCGATGTCGCCAATTCCCGCCATGAGAACGAGCTCTTCATCGACGGCGCCGCCAGCGCGCGCGCCCTGACGCCGGAATTCGTCAATACACTCAATCGCGCAGGCCCCTTTGGCGCTGGCAATCCGGAGCCCGTGATTGCGCTGCCGTCGCACCAGCTTGTGTTCGCTGACGAAGTGGGACAGGCGCATTTGCGGCTGCGCTTCAAGTCCGGCGACGGCGCCGTCGTCAACGCCATGGCGTTCCGCGCCATCGGCCAGAAGCTTGGCAACGCGCTGGTGCAGAACCGCGGCCAGCAGCTGCATATCGCAGGCTCGCTCACGGTAGACCGTTGGCAGGGCGCCGAACGTGTGCAGATGCGTGTGGCCGACGTCGCAGTCCCCGACGAGGGACCGGCAACGATCCGGTAACAGGCAAGAAACGCGCGCTAGCCGCCCTGCCGCAAGCGCGACAGCACCTTAAGTCCGCCGTAGCCGTCGGCGGGCAGCAGGCCCATCTTGGTCTGGAAATCCCTGACCGCCTTCATGGTGTCATTGCCGACGCGGCCGTCCGTGCCGCCGGTGTCGAAGCCCGCCTTGGTCAGCCGCGTCTGCAATTCCTGCACTTCGGCCAGCGTCAATGCGCGTTCTGAACCCGGGAACGGCTGGATGAAGGGCGGCCCGCCAAGGATGCGGTCGCCGAGATGGCAAATCGCGAGCGCATAGTTCATCGAGGGATTGTAGCTCTTCACCGAATAGAAGTTCGGACCAAGGAGGAAAGTGGGACCGCCCGCGACGGGCACCCACATCTGGGCCGAGGCATTCGGCTGCGGAAACGGCTGGCCGTCGGCGCGGGTGACGCCGGCGCTGGCCCATGCCGCATAGGTGCGGTTGCCGCTGGAGGAGCCACCGGGGGCGCGGACCTCATAGCCCCAATGTTCGCCGCGGTGATATTTGCCTCGGTTGACCAGATATTTCGCGGTTGAGCCCAGCGCATCGTCCGGTCTGCCGAACGGCGAGACCTTGCCGTCGCGGTCGTAGTCGATGCCGACGTTGAGCCAGACCTCCGGCATCCATTGCGTATGGCCCATCGCGCCGGCCCACGAGCCGCGCATTTCCTCCGGCGTGCTCCAGCCGCGATCGACGATACGGAGCGCATTGATCAGCTCCGTCTCCCAATAGGCCTTGCGTCGCGGCTCATGCCAGGCGAGCGCGGCGAGCGAGGGAAAGACGGGCCGCATATGGTTCTGCTGCACCAGCGGATCGCCGAAGGCCGATTCCACGCCCCACAGTGCCAGCAACGTGCCGCGCTCGACGCCAAAATCCTTCTCGATGCGCGCGAACAGCGCTTCGTTCTTGCGCAGCGCCTCGCGGCCATTGATGATGCGCCAGTCGGAAACGCGGCGGTTGATGTACTGCCAGATCTGCTCGTTGAATTCCGGCTGCTTCTGAAACTGCTTGAACACCGACATGTCGGGCTCGATCCGGCCCATCACGCGCGTCCAGGTCGCATCCGAAATGCCTTTGGCCAGCGCACGCGCACGGAAGGAGTCGTGCCACTGATCGAAGCCGGGCGGAACCGCGGCGCGGGCTGGGCTCGCGACCAGGGCAGTCGCGCCGAGGCCGGCCAGCAGAACTTCGCGCCGCGAGGGCATTTTGGGAGAATCGATCTGGCTCATGGGGTCATTGTAGCCGCGCGCGGGGTGCCCGGCCAAAGATCATGTGGTTCTGCGGCATCGTGACCGCAATGCGTGGGAACCATCTCATGCAGGGAACGGCACGAAAATTGATCCTGCGCTATTCTTCGTTCCGGCATCCCGCGATCCCCGCCACACCTGTTCAAGTCTCTAGTGAAGCTCGCGGGCTATTTCGGACAGCCAGCGGCGCACCGCGATTTGCGATTTCTTGTTCAGTCCGGCGGCAAGCCGTCGCTCCAGCGCCAGCGCATGGCGGCGGCAACTCTGCAATCGCCGCGCGCCGCGCCGGGTCAGCCTCCACTGCAGCACGCGGCCGTGCACGGGATGCGGTGCCTTCGCGATGGCGCCGTCGCGCTCGAGATTGCGGATGATGACGCCGACGGTCTGCGGCGTCAGCAGCGCGACGCGGGCCAGCTCGGCACCGGACAGGCCGGGATAGGCCCGCAGCATGGTCAGCACGACGAATTGCGGTGGGGTCACGCCCAGGCCGGCAAGTGAGCGCTCCATCGACAGCCGCGCGGCCGCCTGCGCCTGGCGCAGGAGATAGGCGAGGTAGCCCTGCTCGCCGCGCTTGCCCTGGCCCGGCGGCGGGGGGAGGATAGCGGCTTCGGTCCCGCCTCGCGAGGCTGGTTTGGCGCGCGACGGCTTTTCGCGCTTTTTCGACTTTCGCGGCGGCTTGCGCGCCGGCTGCGATTTTCGTATCGCGGGAGCATCGGACTTGCGAGGCATATAAGAGCTCTTATAATAAATCGGAGCACTGATAACATGAGGTAATGTCGATGTCACATGCCCGCAGCGAGTACGCGGATTTCCAGACCCTGACTCCCGACGCTTTCAGCGCCGTCCGCGCGCTGAGTGCGATTGCTGCCAAGGCAGGCATCGACAAACAGCTCCTCGAGCTCATCAAGATCCGGGCATCGCAGATCAACGGCTGTGCCTTCTGCCTGCAGTATCACGTCCTGCAGGCGGAGACGCTTGGACTGGCGGAAGACAAGATCAACCTCGTCGCGGTCTGGCGCGAGGCGCCGCAGTTTTCGCCGCGCGAGCGCGCCGCACTGGCATGGACGGAAGCGTTGACGGTGCTCTCGAACGGCGTCAGCGACGAGGTCTTTGCGCAGGCAAGCGCGGAATTTCCGGAGACGGAATTGCTGTACCTGACCTCGGCGATAGCAGCGATCAACACCTGGAACCGGTTCGGCGCCGCCTACCGCTGGACGCCGCCGGCGCGGCAGCAGAACGCGAGCGCGGCGGCCTCGTGAGCTAGTTCTCGCCGCCCTCGCGCGGATCGCGCCGAATAGCTTCTGCCGGCAGGGCATGTGCGATCGTCGCGGCAGTGACGGGCTCTGTGCCGATTTCACGACCGCGGCCGCTGATCAGCCGCTCGTAGGCGGAGACCAGCGTGGTGTAGGGATTGACCCAGAGCCAGCCATCGCGCGTGAACACCTGGACGTCGAAATGCAGATGGCGGCTGGTGCCGTTCGGGCGGTCGAGATAGTTCGAGACCACGCCGATGGGCTCGCCTTCGGCGACGCCGCGGCCATTGAACAGGCCATCGGCGTCCATCGCCACGGGATTCATGTGCATGTAGCGGAAGCGGATGTGCTCGGTGCGGGTGTTGATCTGCAGCGTTGCCGCCTGCTGCCTGGGGGCGCGGATGACGATGGCGTCGCGCACCGCGACGACGGCCTGCCGTTTGTCGTCGCAGCCCTCCGCGCTCTCGTCGGCCGCACAGGGCCGCGGCCGGATGTCCTGCCCCTGATGGCCGAAACCGCTGGCGCACTGGCCGACATTGAAGCTGCGGTCCTCGCAGAAATTGTCCCGCCACGGATACACGCCATCCACGAGCCTGGTCTTGTCGCGCCGTGCAAATGATTGCGAGCGGATTGCGGCGGGGACGCGCACCAGGGGAAAGCGAATCTGCGAGTAGGCCGTGTTGTCGGATCGGCCGGACTGCCTGCGCGATCCGGTTCTGGCGATGATGTCGCCACTCGGGCGATAGGTGAAGTCGGCAGATGCTGCGATCGGCCGCTGGGCAGTGATGGAGGCGATGTCTTTGCGCTGCCGCGCCGGCAGGCCGCCGACGACCCGCAACGCTTTCAGGAAGCGCTCGGCGATCGGATAGGCCTCGCGGCAGGCCAGCCGCCGCGCCCGCGGCGCGGAGTCCAGGCACTGGATCGAGACCACATAAGGTATGCCGAATCTGGTGAAGGCGTAGCGCACGTAGCCTTCGCGGATGAAGCGGCGCATGTCGGGAAATTGTGCGGCCAGCGATTTGACCGGCTCGCCCTTGCCGCCGGCGGGGTCGGCGAGGTCGTAGACCAGGAGCGAGCCCGTGATCTGCACCTCGACCGGCTTCGCAAACGTCCGGTGCGGCAGGTCTTCGGCGGCGCCGGGCGCCAGCGAGAAGGTGGCGTCATAGCCCGATGGCCCAGCGTGGAAGACATCAACGGGACCGAAGTCGGCCTGATAGCGCGCGACATTGGCAGGATCGGCCGCGCCGTTCTGCCTTGCCTCGAGCCAGGCCGCCGTCGCGAATGGCAGCAGCACCGGAATGGGGCTGCGGCCGATACCGGTGAATATCTCCGATGTGATGGCGTTGAGTTGCACCAGCGCCGGCATCGAGCGCGGATCGGAGGCCGGCACGCGCTGCTGGATCGCGAAGCTGAAGGTGGAGGCGGCAGGCTGGCCGCTCACCTCGGTGCGGAACTGGTCGAGCGCGGCGCGCCATTCGACGCGCATCGCGGAGATGGAGGGGGTATGGAATTCGTCGGCCGCGGCAAAGCCGCTGCCGGCCAGTGGCACAAGGGAAGCTGCCAGCAGGCACAGAACGAACCGGTCAGCTCTCTTCCCCAACTCCCTCGCCCCCCGGCGAATTGCCCCTTCAAGAGAGTCGCAGTCTAATCCTTTGCGCGCTCGACGTAAGACCCGTCTTCCGTCATGACGACGATGCGTGTCCCGGCGGCCACATGCGGCGGCACCGAGGTGCGCACGCCGTTGGACAGGATGGCCGGCTTATAGGAGGACGAGGCGGTTTGGCCCTTGGTGACCGGCTCGGTCTCAACTACTTCGAGGGTCGCGCGCTGCGGCAGGGTGATTGCAACCGGGTTCATCTCGTGCATCGAGATTTTCACCGTCATGTTTTCCTGCAAGTACGGCGCGGAGCTGCCGACGACGTCCTTCGCCACCATCACCTGGTCATAGGTTTCGGAATTCATGAAGTGGAAGCCGTCGCCGTCCTCGTAGAGGTAGTTGAAGTTGCGGTCCTCGACGGTCGCCTTCTCGACCTGGTCGGTGGTCTTGTAGCGCTCGGACACCTTCACGCCGTCGCCGATGCGGCGCATTTCGATCTGGCTGACCGGGGTTCCCTTGCCGGGATGAATGTTTTCGGCGCTGAGGACGACGTAGAGCTTGCCGTCCTGCTCAATGATGTTGCCCTTGCGAATGGAGCTGGCGATGACTTTCAAAGGTTTTTTCCCGAATGGCTGGCCTCCGGCCAATCTGGGCAGGTCTGCCCACGGCTCAGGGAGGCGGTTTCGGGGCGCAACATACTGATTTGGCCTGCAGATGCTACCCTTTTCCGGCCCTATTTGGCGGGACGTGCCCTCCGTGACCCGGAGATACGGTCAGCCGCGCCTGGCCTTGGGCCTCGGTAAGTGGCGGGCCTGGGCGTTGTGCTCGGCGAAGGCGGCGGGCACCGAGAACCTGCCGGTTTGGGTGTCGTAGACGCAGCGCCAGCCATCGATCCACGGGGTGGGCTTGTCGTTGCCCTGGATGTCGAACGATAGCGTGATCACGACATAGCGGCTGTCCGGCCACTTCTGGCCGAGCCAGTCATAGTTTTCTTCCATACCCTTTAAGAGGTCGGCGCGCTTGTGGTTGAGTTCGTCGGGCTCCGTCGGCATGTCCTTTGCGGCAGGCTGGGTGAAGAAGTAATCCCAGGCAAGCTCGCCAAGTGGCTTCCTGGTCGCCGATACGAAGCGGTCGCCGTCGCGCTTGTAGAGCAGGAGCGTTGCAAAGCCCGCGCCGGTGCCCTGCATGCGGACCAGCCATCTGCTGTTCGGCGAGAAGCGGAATCCGGCCGGATAGCTCGCAAGATCCTCATCCTCGTTGCGATTGAGGAGGAAGGCGTTGTTGTGGTCCTTGTCGAAGACCCAGAACTGATAGGTGAAGCCCTCGTCACCGCCATTCCTGGAGTATTGCTCGATGACCAATGTCTTGTCGGGCGATTTGAAGGTGTCCTTGGGGCCATCAAGGAGCTTCACGTCAGGCCCCGGGCCTTCGGCGCGAGCCGGTGTCGCCGAAACCGTCGTGATGAGCATGAGAATTCCGAGTCCGCGTATCAGGGAACTGCGCATGGTCTGACCCGCTCCGTATCCTGCGCATGGGACGCGGCATCCCCCCGCAAGGTTCAGGCAAAGGACATGGACAACGCGCGGGTCTTTGGACATTAAAGCCCAATGGTGGGCCCTGGAGCCTCAGTGCACGCCATACTTCCGTGGAAAATCGAACGATATCAATGGTTTTCAAGGGGTCTTTCATTAATCGCGTACGGTCGGGCCAATGATGCCCGGGCGGGATCAGCCATCGCCCTGGTGGTCGCCGGCCCGGCATGTCGATCGAAGGCCGTTTCTGCTGGCGCGCCGGGAGATTATCCGTGCCATCCGAGCCTGGTTCGACGAGCAGGGATTTTTCGAGGTTGAGACCGGCATCCTGCAGGTCTCGCCCGGCAATGAAACCCATCTTCATGCGCCGCGCACCGAACTCATGCGCGGCGATGGCAGCCGCGTGAGCCGATACTTGCGCACGTCACCGGAGTTCGCATGCAAGAAGCTGCTCGCTGCGGGCGAGCAAAAAATCTTCGAGTTCGCGCGTGTGTTCCGCGACCGCGAGCGCGGCGATCTGCATCTGCCGGAATTCACCATGCTGGAATGGTATCGCGCCAATGCCGGCTACGATGCCGTCATGGCCGACACGATCATGGTGATCGCGCATGCCGCGCAGGCGACCGGTACCGGAAACTTCTCGTTCCGCGGCAAGAATTGCGATCCCTTCGCCGAGCCGGAACTACTGACCGTGGCATCCGCCTTCGATCGCTTTGCAGGCGTCGATCTGCTGGCGACAATCCGCGGCGGCGAGGGCGACCGCGCGGCGTTGGCGGCAGCCGCGAAGGGCTGCGTGCGTATTGCCGATGACGACACCTGGTCCGATATTTTCAGCAAGGTCCTGGTCGAGCATATCGAGCCCAATCTGGGGCAGGGGCGGCTGACCGTGCTGTTCGAATATCCGGCGCCGGAGGCGGCGCTCGCCCGCACGAAACCTTCCGATCCGCGCGTGGCCGAACGGTTCGAGGTCTACGCCTGCGGCGTGGAGCTTGCCAATGGCTTCGGCGAGTTGACCGACGAGGCGGAACAGCGTCATCGCTTCAGCGCTTCCATGGACGAAAAAGAGCGCCGCTATGGCGAGCGCTACCCGCTGGATGATGATTTTCTGGCTGCGGTTGCCCATATGCCGGAGGCGAGCGGCGTCGCGCTCGGCTTCGACCGGCTGGTGATGCTGGCAAGCGGTGCGCCGAAAATCGACCAGGTGGTGTGGACGCCGCCGGCAGGAGAGGCATGAACAGGATCGATCCCAAACTTTCGGCCACCTTGCGCCAGCCGGCCGAGCTGGTGGCGCGCGGGCTTGCGCCTGCCACTGCGCTGACCGAGATGGAAAAGGTCGCAGCCCGCTATGCCATCGCCGTGACGCCGGAGATCGCCGCGCTGATCGATCCCGATGATCCGGCCGATCCCATTGCGCGGCAATTCATCCCGAGCGCGCGGGAACTGGCGATGACGCCGGGCGAGAATGCCGATCCGATCGGCGATGAGGCGCATTCGCCGGTTGCCGGGATCGTGCACCGCTATCCCGACCGTGTGCTGTTCAAGCTCGTGCAGGTCTGTGCCGTCTATTGCCGCTTCTGCTTCCGCCGCGAGATGGTCGGCCCCGGCAAGCCGAATGCGCTGTCCGATGATGCCTACCGCGCTGCGCTCGACTACATCCGTGCGCATCACGAAATTTGGGAAGTGATCCTGACGGGCGGCGATCCCTTGATGCTGTCGTCGCGCCGGCTCGCCGAGATCATGGTCGACCTTGCCGCGATCGATCATGTGAAGATCGTCCGTATTCACACCCGCGTGCCAATTGCTGATCCGGCGCGGGTGAGCGCGGAAATGGTCGCGGCGCTCGGGGTTCGGGGCGCGACGACCTGGGTCGCCGTGCATGCCAACCACCCGCGCGAATTTTCGTATGCTGCGCGTGCCGCCTGCGCGCGGCTGGCGGACGCCGGCATTCCGCTGGTGAGCCAGTCCGTGCTGCTGCGCGGCGTCAACGACGATGCGGCGACCCTGGAAGCCCTGATGCGTACATTCGTCGAGCTGAGAATCAAGCCGTATTATCTGCATCACGGCGATCTCGCCCCCGGCACCGCGCATCTGCGCACGACGCTCGAGCGTGGGCAGGAACTGATGCGCGGTTTGCGCGGGCGCGTCTCGGGCCTGTGCCAGCCGGAATATGTGCTGGATATCCCGGGAGGTCACGGCAAGGTGCCGGTTGGACCGAGCTATTTGTCGCAGCCAGACTCGCAGCAACGTGATAAGCTTGCGGAAGCGCGCTATCGCGTCGTCGATTATTGCGGTGAAACCCATCTCTATCCGCCGCAATCGTCATGACCGAGGGAGAAAGGCAGCCGGAGCCGCCGGAAGAGGGTAACCGCACCGTCGAAAATGTGGTCATGGCCGGCTTCTTCGTCGTGCTGGTGGCCGCGGGTATCTGGTTGCTGGGGACCATGGCAGACGTGCGGAAGGCGCAGGATTGCGCCGCCCAGGGACGGCGAAATTGTGCAACAATCGAAGTGCCCGAACGGACACGATGATGAATTGAAGAAGAATGGGAGAAGCGGGATGCGTAAAACCCTTCTGTCGATGGCACTGGTGATCGTGATCGGTGCTCCCGCCGGATTTGCCCAGAGCGGCGGCGGCTCGTCGACCGCGGTGAAGAATTCGGGCAGCGTGCCGCAGGCGCCTGTCGGCCACCGTCAGCCGCGCGCGGCTGATGTGCCCGATGACAAGAACATGAACCCGAACGATTTCCTGACCAAGGAAAACGCGGCGCTCGACAAGAAGCTCAAGAGCATCTGCCGCGGCTGCTGAAGCAGGGCGCGCCACGCCGCGCCCCGCTTTGCCCGCGGTTACGCCGACAATTCGCTCATGCGGCGCCCGCGTGCATCGCCTCGTGCCTTGACCGCATCGGCTAGCTGTTGCAGCGCGGAGACGGTCGTCTCCCAATCGATGCAGCCATCGGTGATGCTCTGCCCGTAAGTAAGGGGCTTGCCCGGCTCGACGTCCTGCCGGCCCGCAACGAGGTGGCTCTCGATCATCACGCCCATGATGCGCCTTTCGCCGGATGCCACCTGCCGCGCGATGTCGGCGACCACCATTGGCTGGTTCTCCGGCTTCTTGTTGCTGTTGGCATGACTGGTGTCGATCATGATGCGCGGCTTGACGCCGGCACGGGCAAGGTCGGCGGCCGCCGTCTCGACGCTTGCGGCATCGTAGTTCGGCTGGCTGCCGCCGCGCAGGATGATGTGGCAGTCCTCGTTGCCGGCGGTGGCCGCAATCGCCGAGCGTCCGCCCTTGCTCACCGCCATGAAATGGTGCGGATGAGAGGCCGACTTCACGGCATCGGCTGCGATGCGGACATTGCCGTCGGTGCCGTTCTTGAAGCCGACCGGGCAGGACAGGCCTGACGCCAGCTCGCGATGAATCTGGCTCTCCGTCGTGCGTGCGCCGATGGCGGCCCAACTGACGAGGTCGGCGATATACTGCGGCGTCGTCATGTCCAGGAATTCGGTGCCCGCAGGAAGACCGAGATTGTTGACAGCGGAGAGCACGTTGCGGGCGAGCCGCAGGCCCTTGTTGATATTGAAGCTGCCGTCGAGATCAGGATCGTTGATCAGGCCCTTCCAGCCGACGGTGGTGCGGGGCTTCTCGAAATAGACGCGCATCACGATTTCCAGCCGGTCGGCGAGACGCTCGCGCAAGGTGGCGAGCCGCTCCGCGTAGTCGATAGCGGCAGCGGGATCGTGGATGGAGCAGGGGCCGACCACGACCAGCAGCCGCTCATCTGAGCCGTTCAGGATGGCGTGGATGGCATTGCGCGCCGCCATCACGACACGCGTGGCGGTGAGCGTACGCGGGATCTCGCGCGTCACCTGCTCGGGGGTCGAGAGCTCTTTCAGCTCGCGGATGCGAAGATCGTCGGTTGTACTCAACATGGCAAAGTTCCTCTTTGGTTTCGAGGACCTGCCGGCCAAACAAAAAGCCGCCAGGTCTGGCGGCTTGTTCGGACTTGGGCTTGCAACTTCTATGTCTAGAGTGCGCGCGATCCTCCCACCGCCAGCGAGCTGTCGTAGCTAAAATACCAGAAATAGCTGGCGGCGCGGTTGATCATGGGAGACGCACATAGCCCGTCCACGGCCGCTTGTCACCCCCTGATCGCGTATTCATGCAGGCAGTGTTGCCAATTGGTATCAGGTCTTGCGGCGTCAGGTCTTGCGGGCGGCGAGCGCCATTCCGATCAGCGTGGCGCCGCCGAACATCAGGTTGAGGCCGGCGAGCAGGCCGATGGCCCATTCCGCCGAGCCGGGCAGACCGGCGAAGATCAGGCCGGCGATGACGATGTCCATTGCGCCACCAATCAGAAGCCACGACCAGCGCTCGGACAATTCGCGGCGATGCTCCAGCGCATAGAGGATGGTGGCGACGCCCTCGGCGAGGAAATAGGCGCCGACCACGATGGTCAGCGTCAGCACGCCCTGCATCGGCCGCGCCAGCAAGGTGCCGCCTGCCAGCACCGCCAGCGCCGCCGAGATCAGGGACCACCAGAAGCCCGGCATCTCCCGCGCCCAGTACGTGACGATCAGGCCGCCGATGCCTGATATCAGGAATAGCCAGCCGAGCAGGATCGCCACCGCAAGGCTCGCCACCTGCGGCACGATCACGGCAGCAAAGCCCATGACCGCAAGCAGGATGCCTTCAACCAGAAAGGCCCTCCAGTGCGCCCGCACGGCCTCCCGCATCTTCGCCTGCAATTCGTTGAGATCGTGGGGGAGGGTCATTTCCAAACTCTGCGCTGCCGAAAGGTGGTGTACATTATAGCTCGTGCCAAATCCTGCATGGCCGAATTTATTCAGCCGCCATGACCGGTCATTGACGAAAATCCTTCCGAAGAGGCGCGTATCCGGTTGCGGCCGAGGAAGTAGACGGCGGTAGTGGCGACCAGCAGCGCGACGCCGACCACGATCGAGATCAGTCCGACCGACCCGGCCACGACGGTCATGTTGCGGTCGGGATTGATCAGCCAGCGATGCGCGGCGCCGAGCACGAAGGTGAGGCCGGCAAAGCCCGCGCCGCCGCCGAACACGAGCAGCGCCCACATCCGCCGGAGCTGGCTCAGCCGTTCGCGCGCCACTTCCGTGCGCGGCGCGTGATGGCGGCCGACGCGGCGCACTAGGCGAATGGCAAAACCGATCGACGCAAATCCGATCACGATGCTGGTGGCGCCGAGCAGCATCCGCGTGGTGGACGGAAGGTCGGGATTTTGCTGCAGCATCAAGAGCGGAAAATCGAACGCCGCATGCAGGGCGATCGGTCCCAGCAGCACCAGCGCCCAGCTGGAAATGCGCGCCCAGTCGCGGTTGTGCCGGTTGGCGCCGAGCGCCGTGCCGGAACGGGCGATCGCAAGATATGCGCCGGCGATGATACCGAGTGCACCGTGGAACGGCACGGTCAGCACGCTGCGCAGCGCCGCCAGAGAGCGCCAGATGTCGGCGTGCTGCACGAGGTAGGCGAGGTTCTCGTAAGCGGCAAAGCCGAGGCCTGCGGCCGCGCCATAGACCACGGTGTCCATGGGATCGACGCCGCGGCTGCGGTTGCGCATACCCACGGCCACGATCACCAGCACCTTGACGATCTCCTCCGGCACGGCGACGCCGAGCAACGAGTGCAGCACCATCGCCAGCCAGGGATGATCGGGCCCGACCACGCTGAGCTTCGCAAATGGCGCGCGGGCGATGCCGAGCAGGGAAATGCTGGCCGCGCCGAGGAAGAAGGCCGACCACACCCGCAGCGGCGGCCCCGGCCGCTCGTCGGTGGCGATCACAAGCCACAGGAACAGCAACGCCGGCGCAATCGCGGCGGTGCCGATCACGGTGGGGAGGGATTCAAGGAGCAGCATCACTCAATCGCAGATATGCCAGATTTGCAGCGTTATCCACCGCCGCGGGCGAACGACGGCGTGCGGCGGCACGCCGCGGCCCGGGCCGGCAAAATGTACTCGGCGTGCCGTACTTCTTCGCGCCCTACTTCCTGAAGTGGGCGATCAACTCCTCGAACACCCAGTAGCCGGTCAGATAGGTTGCGGCGCCGATGGCCATCAGCCCAAGAGCCAGCCACACCCACAGGGGCATGCTTTCCCGCTCGCGCTGCTGTTTCATGGCTTCCCCCAAGCCCGGCAGCGTATCCAATCCCAGCCGGCCCTTCGGTACAAGGGCTGACGCTGTTGCAACCGCAATTGTAACGGAATTTGCTGCACTCGACGGCTGCGTATGGAGAGATTACGGTTGGCTTGTTGTGGCTCGGTAACATTGGAGCGTCACATGAGCAGACTTTATTGCATTGCGGCGGCAGTAGCCGCGGTTGGCCTGGCTTCCCTGCCGGCGAGCCATGTTTTGGCCCAGGGCACGGCGGCCGGCGCTGCGGCAGCACCGGCGGCCGGTGCGGCGGCTCCTGCCACGACGGCGGCGCCCGCGACGACCACCGCGCCATCGGCGGCAACGACCGCCACCACGCCACCAGCGACAACGACAACCACCACGACTGCGCCGGCCGGCAAGCCGGCGGCCACCGACAAGGCGGCCGACGACAAGTCCGGCAAGAAAAAGACGGCTTCGAAGAAGGGCAGTCAGAGCGAACTCGACCGCTCGATCGACTCCAGGACCGTGCCGTCACGCTACAAGAGCCAGATCCCGAAGGAATATCACGGCTACATTCCCTGGGGCCGCTAGAAAGCGCAATGCGCGGGCGTGCGCGGCTGCGACCGCGCCGCTACCTCACCTCGTCAGTAATTTCCGGCACGTCTCGACAAACACCTCGGCGCCGGTGACGATGTCGGCATCGTCGGTATTTTCGCTCCAGTGATGGCTGATGCCGCCGATCGAGGGCACGAACAGCATGCCCGCCGGCATGATGGTGGCGAGGATCTGCGCGTCGTGGCCCGCGCCGCTCGGCATCCGCAGCGACTTGCCGCCGGCGAAATCGGCGCTGGCCGCTTCGATCGCATCCTGAAACGACGCATTCATCATGGCCGGTGCGCCGGTTCGGATGCGCTCCACCGTGACGCGGCAGGGGCCCCGTGCGGTGGCCTCGGCAGCCATGCTGCTCAGCCTATCCTCGAGCCGCTCGATTACCGCGGCATCCGCATCGCGCATCTGGAACAGCATTTCCGCGCTGCCGGGAATGATGCTGGGCGCGCCGGGATCGAGCGTGATGCGGCCGGTGGTCCACACCGTGCGCGGCCCGCAAATCTTCGGGAATGTCTCGTCGATCGCGACGCAGAAGCGCGTCAGCGCAAGCCCTGCGTCCTTGCGGATCGCCATTCGGGTGGTGCCGGCATGGTTCTGCTCGCCGGTAAAGACGATCCGGTACTGCCAGATGCCGACGATCGAGGTGACGATACCGATCTTGAGGCCGCCGCTTTCCAGCGTTTCACCCTGTTCGATATGCGCCTCCAGATAGCCGATGTAGCGGTCGCGCACGGCCCGCAGGCGGGGGCGGCCGGCGAGGCCGACGGCTGCCAGGGCCTCGCGCATGGTGCGATTGCGATTGCTGTTGCGGTCGCGCGCGGCGTCGATGTCGGCTTCGCTCACGGCGCCGACAAAGGAGCGGCTGCCAAGGAAATGACCGAAATGGCCTTCCTCGTCGCACCAGGAGGCGACTTCCACGGCGCCGTTCACGTTCGGATCGGGGTTGAGGACGCGCGCGGCCTCCAGCGCATAGATGACGCCAAGGGGACCATCGAGCCAGCCGGCATAATTCTGGCTTTCCAGGTGGGAGCCTGCGAGCAGCTTCGGCCCGCTCTTCGTGCTGGTGCCCAGCACATTGCCGATGCCGTCAACCGCTGCGGTGAGCCGTGCTTCGGGCATCTTGTTCGCAAGCCATTCGAGCGAGCGCGCATGCGGTTCGGAGAAGGTCGGCTTGTGCACGCCGGTCTTGTAGGCGCCGATGGCGCGTAGCGCGTTGAGGTCGGCGAGGACACGGGCGCCATTGGCTTGTGGAGGAGTGGGGGGCATCGAGTGGTCCGTCCATCATTGCGAGCCAACGGCTCGCGCGAATGCGTACCCCATGACAGGCTCCGCGAAGCAATTCATATCACGTGTGGGGAAAGATGGATTGCTTCGCTTCCGCCTTTGCTCTTCGAGCTATGGCGGACAAGTCGCTCGCAGTGATGTGGAAACAGCCGTTCAGCCCGCTCCGGCCGGCCGCGCGACGTAGCGACGGCCCGCGGTTCGGCCGGAGTCGTTGGCCACATCAGGACCGCTCAAAAGTCGCTCAGCGTAGTCGTTTCTTTGCTGACGTATCTCTCGCAGATAGTGGTTTATCGCCTCCAGGCTCTCATCCGTCTTCGCCTGCTCAGCCGATCTTTCGCGCCCGTTCGGCACGAGGAAGATGATGCTGCTGACGACGAGCGCAAAGCCGCCGACCATAAGCGCCAAGCCAATCGAATCCATAACGGTCTCCCCGTTGGCGCGGCCTCGGTTGCAGCTAGAACGACTTCGTCTGTCCTCAGCTGCATGGCCTATGAACGTTAGTTGATTCCCGCGGGGAAGATCGGCTGGCGGCCTCTGTTCTGCCTAAAACTGATAGCGAAATCGGACGGGCAGGGCTTTCTGGTTGTGATCGTAGACGACGCAGTGACGATCAAGGAAAGTGGTGCACATCGCATGGAGACACCCGGCACAAAAGTTCCACTCGCCGGGTGAGTCACAATTTAACCCATCACCCTCAATATTGAATCTGCTGGCGACCGCGTTGCATTTCGTTCCCCGCGAACCCAATTAGGACGCTGTTCGGGAGTGCGACAGCGTGGTCGGTCAGGGCAAATATACCGTTTGGTTCAAAACGCCGATCGGCGAAGGTTCGGGCATCGTTGAGCTCAGACCTGACGGCAGCCTTAGCGGCAGCGATTCAACGTTTTCGTACAACGGCAATTGGACTCTGGAGGGAGAGCGGCTCAGGGCCACCATGTCCGCCAAAAGAGTCGTGTCCGGTCCGCCCGGCGTATTTGGCATGGATGAGATCGATATCGTCGTGGCCGGACAGTCCGACGGTGGTGCAGGCTTTTCATGCAGCGGCTTTGCAAAGCAAACGCCGGGTTTGAAGCTGGACGTCGTGCTCATACCTGTGCACGGCAAGGAGTAGCGGGCGGAAGCCGGTTGTTTTTCGTGACGGGGCCAACAACGGAAGTCGGCAGCCTGTTCGATGAGGTCGTCCGCAGCGCGAGGATTCGGGCGTCGCATTCATTCCCGCATCCCCAAGGCGGACGCTTCTACCCGGAGCGCATGATCTCGAAGGCCAGTCGACTTGGAACTGGATTGGAAGCCCACCCGGAACACAGCGAAGTGGCCGCGCGACAGACAACGGAATTCACCAACGCGTGAATGTGGTCTTGACTTGAATCAACCTCGGGCAGCCCCGATTGCCAACTTTTGCTCCGGGGGCGAACGATGCGAGACCAGGAGCTTGCGATGATGATCAAGAAAGCAGTCGTTGCATCAGTTGCACTTCTCATAACGACATCGTCTCTTTCCTATGCAGCAGAAACCTCGCCCAACACTGTAGGAATGACGCATCCAAGTGCCGCAGACCTCAACGCCTTGACTGATGCACGTGTGACAATCATCAAGGCCGCCTTGCAGCTGACAGCCGACCAGGAAAAATACTGGCCGGCCGTGGAGGATGCCATCCGGACCAGAGCGAAGAACCGGCAGGCCCGGTGGCAACGACTGGCGGAACTGCGCGAAAGCCCCATGGAAGCCCTCAGCGGGCGCAATCCGGTCGAACTCATGCAACGTCGGGCGGAATCGCTCAGCCAACGTGCCGCCGATCTCAAGAAGCTCGCCGATGCATGGGAGCCACTCTACAAGACGCTAAGCCAGGATCAGAAGAAGAGGATGGCGTTTGTGACAGTCGTGGCCGCGCGTGGAATACGCGATACGATTGAACGTCGTATCGAATCCGAAGATGACGACGAATAAGGTCGAGAAGAAGCCGTCGAGAGGCTGACCGCGCAGATTGCAAAAAAGCAGTTTCGATGACTCGGAGCGCCGCCTCCGGCATGAAGCCGGGCGGCACTCCGGGCCGGCCCGCCACATTCGATGTTCACGGTTTCACATTTTGGCGCGAGCGGGTCTCATCGATTGAGCGCCACATCGCGGAAGGCGTCGACCAGCGGCTTTTCGAGCTTGCCGCGCATGCCCTGCAGGATTGCATAGGCCTTCTCGCGCGGCATTGCGGGCTTGTACGGGCGGTGCTCGATCAGGGCTGCGAAGATGTCGGAGATGGTCAGAACCCGCACGATGTCCGAGATGCTTTCCGCACACAGCGCATCGGGGTATCCGCTGCCGTCGAGGAATTCATGATGATGGCGCACTGCATCGAGAACTTCCGGCGAGATCGCGCTGTTTCCCTGTAGCACTTCGAATCCGGCGACGGGGTGCGTTTCAATGAGCGCACGTTCGTTGTCGTCGAGGCGGCCGGGCTTGTCCAGGACAGCGCGCGGAATCCTTGCTTTTCCGATGTCGTGAAACATGGCTGCCGAGTACAATCGCTCCAGATCGACATTTCCCAGGCCAAGGCTCAGGCCAAAGTCGACGGCAAGTCCCGTCACGAGCAGGCAGTGCTGGTAGGTACCTTCGTGATGACGCCGTACCGTGGCAAGCCAGTCGGTGAGGCCATTTTCGGCAACGTTATTGGCGATCCTGCCGCCCGCGGCTTTCGCATCCCCGACGTCGATTGCCGCTCCATTCATGACGGCCGAAAACATGGCGGCGATGCTCGCCGCGCTGGCCGAAGCTACTTCCAGGCTTCGTTTCGAGGGAGGGACGAGCGCCGCCTCGACTGGCGCGAGCCTTGTCAGCAATTGGGCAGGAGCCACCGGGTTGGTCAGCACATAGGTCGCGCCCAACGCATAGGCCTGGACGATCGCGAGGCGTTCCTTACCGTCAATCAGGAAGATGCGCTTGGGAATGCGCGAGAGCCTGGCCGAAATGGCCTTCAAGGCCGCAACGTTGTCGAGTCTGCCGACATCGGCTGCTATTACGACAGCCTCGATACCGCTCCGCTTGATGCTTGCGCCGGCCAGCATTTCCGACGTCACCATGTACCGCTGCTCGAGCATGGCGCGCAGGGCGGAAGCCTTGGGAGCGTTATCTGCGATGAGGTGAACGGTCATGGGCGGTCGAGTCCGTTCAGCCCAGGCCGGAGCGCTGCTTCTTTTTCTTGTCGGGAACCACGAAGCGAACGCCGATTTCGCATCCGTCGATGCGCACAAGTTCGCACCGGCGGAAAGCCAGTCCGGTCGACGACAGCACCAGGAAGAATTCCTGTGCACGCAGGACATCGAGCGCCCCGTCGACTTCCAGCCTCGCGCCGGTGGCCGATACGTCAAGCAAGACGCAGCTTCGGCGCCACGTGCCGTCGACGCCCATCAGGTTCATCGGATAGCGGTGTTCGAAACGAACGCGTTCCGATTTCCGGTCGCCGTAGGCCATCAGCCGGCCTCCGCAATCGCAACGTCTCCGTCACGCCGGAATTTCACCGCGAAGTCGCGGACGGAGCCGAAACGGATCAGCCGCTGGGCGGCCGAAAGATTGAGGGATTCGAATGCCGCCTCGGCCTGCTCGATTTCCTTGTCGGAGAGTCTCGCCTGATCCGGGCGGCTGCGGATGACAGCCAGTGTCGTGTTCCAGTTCAGGCGGGAGGCGCGGCAGGCTACAATCAGGCCGTAGTAGTCGCGCTCGTGCAGCAGTGCTTCGATGGTCTCGATCGTGACCAGGGCCAGCTGTGACAGGGCGGCGACGAGGTTGCGATATTCACGCCAGGTTGCGAAGCGGTTTACCGTGGAGTCGTTGAGCTTTCCGAGATTGTTCAGCTCGACTATCCTGGCCTGCGCCTCCGAGTAATCGACCCGCTGGGGCGCCTTCGTGCAAATGGTGGCCTCGACGCTCTCGAGGGCCGTCTTGACCGCTTCGCGCAGCTCCGGCGCGGCGATCTTGAGGAGCCTTGCCCGCACCGACCGCGGCAGATTGGCCAGCAGCCGGCGAAGCACCTCCGGTGGCACATCCGCGCGGCTCACAAACAGATCCGCCAACTCGTCGTTGCGCTCCGCCATTTGGGCAAGGCGCAAGTAGCCTTCGCTCGAAATCCTGGCGCCGCGGCTTTTCGTGAGCTGGAGGCAAACGCCGGTGTCGCCATGATCCAGGAGCACGTCAACGATGGCTTCGCCGACGAGGGTGCGCTGTGCGATCGCCAGTCCATGCGCCACGCTGCGACATGCGGCTATTTCGATCAGGTCCTCCTCGGAAAGGTATTCCGACTTCTGCAGGACCGGCGAGGCGACCGTTGCCTCCTCATGGCGCGCCAGCCGCCGGACGATCTCCAGTTGGGCCGACGGCAATTCGGCAAGCAGCCGGCTGAGTTGCACCAGGGCCTGCGGCTCGGCGTGATCGCTCAGACGGATCAGTATCTGGTCGAAGATGTCGAGCTGGCCTTGATTGAGCCGGCCGGCGGTAGCGGAAAACAGGTCCGCAATGCGGTGCAGCATCTTGCTGGTTCGCCCGGGAGACGCCCTCACGCTCCGTTCCAATTCGGCAACGAGCTCGGCGGAACTGATCGCGACCATGCGCTGAGCCTGCTATTTTATGTGTGCAAACGTTATTGGTGCGAAAATCAAATTCCACGCGACAAATCTTAATTCGGCTTATAGGAAGGCAGGTTCTCAGTATCTAAATACCTATAACATAGATCAAAACACTATCGAAATTCGGCGAGGACCCTGCTCGCTGATTGCGATTCGGTTGCGACTCTTTCCATTTCAGATGGTGTCTGGGTATCGTGAGGGCGACCAACATTTTGATTATTGATCACATTTTCACCGGGCGCGAGCATGGCGCTCCGGGAAAGCAAAGGGGATGACTGGCGACGATTTCGCGCCGCTGCAGGCGCCAAGGATATTTCGATTTACGGATATCGATGAGTTCAGAAGTTCGGTTCGTGACCTGAGTGTGGATTTCACGCCGCTGGTACGCGCCATCGCTGCCGAGCAATCCATCCTCAGTCTTCCCGGATGCGAGGTGAACTTAACAAAGTCGTTTCCGCGGATCACCGACGCCCAGCTTGGGCCCAACTGCACCGCCGTCGCCTTTTCGATGGATGACGGCGTTCCCATTCGATTCAACGGCGTCGAACGTGACGACACGGTCATCACGATCGGCGGGGGCGGGGCGATTTACAATTCGGTGGAGACGACACCGAGGCAGTTCGTCTCCATCATCTTCCGGCCGGAGATCATCAACCGGGGTTGGCCGCAGACCGGCGCGAACTTTCATCTGTTCGAGGCAAGCCGCGGCACCTTCCTGAAGCTGCGCCGCCTGGTCAGGAAGATCTTCGCCACCGCCTCGGAAATCGGCGGCTTGCCCGGCACCGGCAACGTTGCGGTGGCGATGCGCGAGTCCTTGCTTGCCGCCATCGACAGCGCCGTTGCCGAATTCATTCCGGCGCGATGGTCCAGCCAGGCGAACGCTTCCCGGCAGATCAAGATCTTCAGGGACATCGAGGCGGCGTTGTCCGGTCATGTCGGAGACGTTATCTACAGCGAGGAACTCGCAGACCACATCGGAGTGTCGGTGCGCACCATGCACGATGCGGTGCAGCGCTATCGCGGGATGAGCCTGCATCGCTATCTCCGCTTGCGCCGGTTGTGGCTGGTGCGACGCCGGCTGGTCGCCGGTGCGGACAGCGTCAAGGCTGCCGCGTTGGCATATGGCTTCTGGCACCTTGGCGACTTCGCGCAGGCGTATCGCGAGCAATTCGGCGAGATGCCATCGGAAACCCTGGCCAGGTCTCGGCGATAGACGCCTGTCATGCGAAGCGGGCCCGTAGTGCTACGGCCGTGAAATTCCAGAGCATTGGCGCAATGGAACCTCACAACACTTGCGTTGGGCTACAATAAAGCAAGGCAGCGAATCGGGATGGGAATGGCAAAGTCAGCAAAGCTTGTCGCCGCGAGAAAGGGGCGCGTACTTCTTGTCAGGCGCCGGCGCGACCGCCTCTGGATGTTTCCGGGCGGCCGCCGGCAAGCAGATGAAAGCGACCGGCGTTGCCTGCGCCGCGAGATCGGAGAGGAACTGCCGAAGCTCAAGGTCGGGCCGGTCAAGCTCTGGAAGGAAGTGAAGGCCAGGAACCGCAGGTCAGGCCGCAGGATGAGCGACGCGATCTTCCTGGCCAAGAAGGTCTCCGGCCACCTGAAGATCGGCGACAAGAAGGAGATCGACAAGGCGGCCTGGTGCAAGCCGCGCGGCATCCGCCTGACGCCGACGTCGCGCTACATCCGCGACAAGCTGTTTCCGCGCTAGAAACCTTCGGCTCGCGCCTGAGTGGCCGCCGGTCTGAAAGCGCTTGATTGGCGCGCGCGGCGACTTGCCGGGCTTGGCAAACGCCACTATACGTTCGCTCGCAATCGGCCGGGGCGTTCCCCGCGGCCGGCCGCAAACCGAGTTAAATCATGCGTCCAAAGCGCTGATTTTCCTTATGTTTTGCTCCCTTCGTCTATCGGTTAGGACGCCACCCTTTCACGGTGGAGAGAGCGGTTCGATTCCGCTAGGGAGCGCCAAATCCTGCAAGCTTGGTCCTGAAATCATCGCCTCGCATCTCGCCGGCCCGCTGTGGTTCCGGATGCCGGAAAAGAGCGGCTATTCAGCAACGGAATTTAAAGCCGCGTGCCGTAAATCGATTTGAGTTTTACGGAAATGAGCGCGATGGCAGTGGGACAGAGCAAGCTGGGAGCCAAGAAACGCGAGGCGCGCAAGTCGCTGCGTCAGCCCGGGTGGATCACGCTGGAGGGCGGCTTTGCTGCGCGCGCCTGCGTGGTGGAGGATATCTCCGCCTCGGGTGCGAAGGTCACGGTCGAGGACAACAACACGCTGCCGGCAAGACTGCGACTGGCGTTTTCGCGCGATGCGCGTTCGGGGCGTCCCTGCGAAGTGGTGTGGCGCCGCGGCCGGACCGTTGGCGTGAAATTCGTGCGCTGACGCAGGTCGCTTTTCCGACAACGCTTTCTCTGTCGTCATGCCTGGGACGAGCCGGGCATGACGAAGGAGAGAGCGGGGGGCGCGGATGCTCAACTCATCGGCGGCGCGATGTACTTTTGAAATCCCGCCCGCTCGGCGAATTGCGCGAACCAGCGTTCCATGTTGGGCTGCTTCGGCCTGGTCACGTCCTCGACGCCGAACCAGCGCCGCGCGAAGGCGGCAAGCGCAATGTCGGCGATGGTGAACTGATCGCCTTCGATGAAGCGGCGCGTTGCGAGCTGCGCTTCCACCACGCGCCACACCACCGCTTCCGCATCGGCGGCCTTCTGCAGCGCGGCCATGTCGCGCTTCTCCGGCGGCGTGCGCACCAGGCCCCAGAACACCGGGCGGTCGACCGGCTGCAAGGTCGACAACGTCCAGTCCAGCCAGCGGTCCACCGCGGCGCGGCCCCTGGCGTCCTGCGGATAGATGGGCGAGCCCTTGCCATAGGCGAGGTTGAGATAGCGCATGATGGAATTGGATTCCCACAGCACGTAGTCGCCGTCGACCAGCGTCGGCACGCGGCCGTTGGGATTCATCGCGAGATATTCAGCCGTGTCGTTCTTGCCGAAAGCCATGCCGGCATCGATGCGGTGATAGGGGATGTCGAGCTCGGCCAGGCACCACAACACCTTCTGCACGTTGACCGAGTTGGCCCGGCCCCAGATCGTCAATTGTGCAGCCATGCGTGCTCCCATTATCTTTGCGACGTGCCGCTCATGCCTTTGGTATGTCCGACAGCGACAGCCCGATCCGGAACAGCGAATAGCCGTCGCGATCGACGGCCTCGCGAATTTCCGCGTTGACGTCGGCGGCTTCGCGGAGTCGCGTACGCCTCCATTCCGTTTCGGTGGTCTCCGGCGGAAATGGCGCGTCCGCCTTCAGCACCAGGCGAAAGGCGCCATGGCGGACGTGCACGAAGAAGGCGTAGGCGCTCACCAGTGGCCGGTATTCGGCATCGATGCCCACGGCTCGGCCCGCGGCTTCGGGTTGCCCTTCTGCAGCAGCTCGATCGAGTGCAGGTCGGGCGAGCGCACGAAGGCCATGTTGCCGTCGCGCGGCGGGCGGTTGATGGTGACGCCCATCTTCATCAGCTTGTCGCAGGTGGCGTAGATGTCGTCGACCTCATAGGCGAGGTGACCGAAATAACGGTCTTCGCCGTATTTCTCCTCGTCCCAATTGTAGGTGAGCTCGACCAGCGGCGCCCCGCGCGTCTGCGGCAGGCTCTTCAGGAGATCAAGGTCCTCGGCCGCACAGAGGAACACCAGCGTGAAGCGGCCCTTGTCGTTGTCGATCCGGCGCACTTCCTTCAGCCCCAGCGCGTCCTGGTAAAATTTCAGCGCGGCATCGAGATTGCGCACGCGCAGCATAGTGTGGAGATAGCGCATGGTAGGGCTCCCTGAGGTGTTCTTGTTAAGTCGCGGCGTAATAGCAGAAGATTGCGGGAAGGGGCAGGGGGAGCCGGCGGGGCGCGTTGTGCCGGCTCGAATTCACTAGCTATTCGATAGGCCGGCCACGGAGTTTTGAATGGCGGATGCGCGCCTTACGCCACCAGCGCCTTCAGCGTCACCGCCTGCTCGAGATTGTGAACGGCAATCGCGGTGTGAGTGTAGTCGCCGGTCTCGTTTGAATTTGCGATGTGACGCAGCAGTGCATCGCCCTTGATGACGTGCAGGCCGACGCCTTGATCGGCCGAGGGGAAGATGCCGAGAACCACGTCGTGTCCGGCGATCACCGCCCGCAACGCGAGCGCCTTGTCTTCGGACATCTGGATGAAGGTGCGGGTCTCATCTGCGAGCCCGCGCAGCTGGTCAAAATCGATCACACGCATACTCCACGCAACTAACTAAGCGTATTTTAGCCACGACATGTTTACTCAAACATGAAGGACGAGCGGATTTGGCCGGTGAACGAGCTGGTTGATCAGCGAAGCCAGGTCCTGATCCTGCCCGCGCAAACGAAATGTTAATCTCCGGCCCGCGCTGATTTCTCCGATTCCGATTCGTTCTTTGAGAACGAAATAGAGTCAGACGCAGAACGTCCGGGCGACGCGAGCGATGGGGTGGCCGAATTTCCTCCGCGAAAAGCGCAAGCCGGCCATCCTGATTCGCCCCGCGTCAAGATTTGACACAATCATGTGTCAGTGCATGCTCCCTGTATGCGTCGGTTCAAAAATACGCGGCTCGCGCGGATGAGCAGCGGACATTATTGCGTGATACGCGACCTCGGTCCGGTGAAGGGCGGCAAGGGGTTACGGCACCACGAGATCGTGCTCGACCTGTCCTGGCGCGGCCTTTGGCGCGGCGCGCTCAAATCGGCAAAATCGGTGCTGCGGTCGCGGGCTCGCTGGCCGGAGCAATCCGCAGAGGAGGGCGCGAGCGAGCCGGTGCTCGCAACGCAAGCGAGCCGCACCTCGGGCGGCTAAAGCCTGTCGGCCGGCGCGGTCCGGCTCAAGCCTTCACGTCCACGTGGTCATCCCCGGCTTTGGCTTCTTTCGCTTTGGCCTCTTTCGCCTGGGCTTCTCTAACCTGGGTCTGGCGAAACTCCGCCAGCGCCTGGCGCTCGGCCTGGTTCTTTGCCGCGAAAACGTCCAGCACGTCTTCCTGGATGATGTGCGACGGGGCCTTTTCGGTCTGATCGGCGACGAGTTGGACTCGGGCCTGCGTCACCGCGTGGGGTACGGGGTATACGAGCATGGCACGACACCTCCTTCTCCGTAGAATCCCCTATCCCGCGTTTACGTCTTGTAAACAGGTTGGGTTAACGTTCCAAGAAGTCGTATGGAACCGCTGCCGTCCCCCATGCGTTGCCATGGCAAGTGATGGAGCAAGACCGCCATGCGCAAGGTCGAGCGCAAGATCTTGGCGCTACTGGATGAGGAGCAGCGCGAAGCGTTGCTTGAACTGGCCGATTTCGGCCTGGCTGTCTGCCTGGCGGGGCTCTTGGTAGCCATGCTCAAGAGCACGATCGATTTCATCACGCTCTTCATTTGACCGGTGCTGCAGCGCGAAGGCTAATTTGCACTTACCCGGCAAGGGATAACGCCATTCAGTTAGGTTAAGGACGGGATTGCGTTGCGCGCGAGGCGCGTTGCGTTAGGTGTGGCCGCAGGAAGTGCAGCCATGGTCCCTTCGTTTCACAATATTCCTTCGTTTCACAATGCGGACAGACCTACCCATCGGCGGGTGATGGCGGTGGGCCTCAGCATCTCGCTGCGCGCGCCGCCGCAAGACGACCGCGTGCTGGTCAAGGCCGACCGGCTCGTGCGCACCGCGGGCGGGGTGCAGAAGGCCAACTGACACGGCCCGCCTGATGCGGCTCGCCGCCCGGCGCTTGGTCTGAAGACCTGTTGAATGTCGCAACGGCAACAAAGCCGGCATAGCCGATCACGTTCAGCAAGACCTCCATCCAAACTGGCATGAGAAACCCCTTTCCCGGAACAACTCCGCAAGGGCGGCGCCGGTTCCGCCTGGATCACTTTCGCGGCGGCGGATCAAGCTTTCGGCTGAAACGGCCGACTGAACCCGATGTGGGCGCCTTCTTCAGGAATTCGGCGATCGCCCGCGACAGTTCGCGGTCGCTCATCGGCTTGCGTGACGCGCGCAACGCGCCATCCTCGAAACCGCGCACGATCTCCTGGCGGTGATGGTCCTGACGGCGCGGAATGAGCTTTCTGATCCGAGCGAGCAGGGCGGAAATCGGCATGGCAAGCCTCCTTGGTTGTTCCCTCCCGTGGCACTTGCGCAGCGCTGCCAGCACCTCCCAAAATCAAAAGCCCCACCGACGTCCGGAGACACCGATGAGGCTTTCATGCTCTCACCCCTTTCGAGGCTCCTGCAGTTGAGACGCCAACGGCGCAATACGCGGTTCGTTCCCCTACATCACGCATGTCTGATGCATGCGCGTAACACATGCATGTGCGGGTTCCCCGGAACCGCGGCGCAGCCCCGACGTTATTCCCGCGGACCAAGAGGAGGAGACTGTAATGAAAAAGACGCTGGCAACTTTGGCTACCGTCGGTCTGGTCGGCGCAGCCGCCATCGCGGCTCCAGCACCTGCCGAGGCGCGGCATTTCGGCCCCGGACTTGGGTTCGGTCTGGCCGCAGGCGCGTTGATCGCCGGCGCGGCCGCCGCGAGCGCCTATCCCTATTACGGCCCGGCGTATTCGTATGGCTACTACGACTACGGACCGAGCTACTACGCACCGCGATCCGTCTATTACGGCGGACCGGTCTATTATCCGCGGCGGCACTACCACCGCTACTATCGCCACTGGTAGGACAGAGCGGCGAGAAAAGCCCGGAGCGATGCTCCGGGCTTTTTTTGCGGCCAGCCTTGAGTTGCGGATGATTTCTCAGTTCCAGACAATCGGCTTGTTCAAGCCGTCCCACACGCTGGAGAGGGTAGCGGCGTAATATTCCTCACGCTCCTTCTCGAATTTCTTCTGCGTAGCGCGGAAGCGTGCAACGCGCGCGGCGATTTCCTCCCGTTCGCGTGCAATCCACTCCTTCTTCTTCTCGTTCATCGCCCACCCTGTTCTTTGAGTCGTTCCGCGGGGGATTGGTTGCCGCGATTGGGGCACGATTTTGAACGCATGGGTGCAGGATTGTGGCTGCACTTAGATGGTCGTGGAAAAATCGAACGTCGTGGATAAGGCTGATGACGTTGTTGTCGCTTGCGCGGCTTCCCGATAGCGAGAGGCAACTAACGGGAGGCATTACATGGCAAAGATCGATCTGGATTCCATGAACATCGAGGAACTCGTCGCGTTGCGCGAGCGCACCAGCGAAAAGATCACGGAGAAAGTCGCGGCGCGTCAGGCCGAGCTCGAGGCGGAACTGGCGAAGCTTTCGCAGTATGGCAAGCCCGCCAAGAAGGCCGCGCCGGCAGCCAAGGCAAAGAAAACGGACGAGGTGCCCGCACTGAAGGAGCCGCCCGCCGCCGAGGCTGACGCTGAAGCCGCCTAGACTTCGCTGACTGGCAATCGGTTGGGGCGTGGCTATAGTGGCTGCGCCCTTTTGCTTTTTGAGGTTCGCCCGTGATCGCAATGGATCTGCACAGCGGCGTCGAACGGCTCGGCGAGATGATCGCGGAAGCCTCCGTGATCGTGCCGTTCACCGGCGCCGGCATCTCCACCGAATGCGGCATCCCCGACTTCCGCTCGCCCGGCGGCATCTGGACCCGCAACCGGCCGATCCCGTTCGACGAATTCGTCGCCAGCCAGGAGGCGCGCGATGAGTCGTGGCGGCGACGCTTTGCCATGGAGGCGACTTTTGCAGCCGCGAAGCCGGGGCGGGGACACCGTGCGCTGGCTTCCCTCTACCGGGCCGGCAAGACGCCGGCGATCATCACCCAGAACATCGACAATCTGCACCAGGCATCCGGCTTCGAGGCAGGCGACGTCATCGAACTGCACGGCAACACCACTTATGCCCGCTGCATCGGCTGCGGAAAATCCTTTGAACTTCAATGGGTGAAGGCGCGCTTCGACGAGCAAGGCAGGGCGCCTGACTGTACGGCCTGCGACGAGCCCGTCAAAACCGCAACGATCTCGTTCGGCCAGGCCATGCCGGAAGAGGAGATGCGCCGCGCCAGCGAACTGGCGCAGGAATGCGATCTGTTCCTCGCCGTCGGCTCGTCGCTGGTGGTGTGGCCGGCAGCCGGATTTCCGCTGATGGCCAAACGCAATGGCGCGAAACTGGTCATCATCAACCGCGAGCCGACCGAGCAGGACGACATTGCCGATCTGGTGTTGCGCTACGACATCGGCGAAACGCTCGGGCCCTTTGTGGGAAATTGATGGCGGAAACTGATTCGCGCCTGTGCAACCTGTTCATAGTTCCCCACCAAATTGTTTTTTAGCTATGCGCCGCAGGCCGGAGTGTTATCGTTGATTCGAGAGATTCGCGCGGCGTTGTCATGAGTTCTCATGGAATGGGGTGCGCGTTCGGTGTCGCTGCTGAGGGGCGCACCGTCAACGAGGTGTGGGGTTCCGGGGTCATGGGGTCGGACGGATTTGAGTCCAAGAAGCTCGGTGTGCCGCCAGGCGGGGCGGGGGCCAACCGCCTTGGACCGGCGAGCGAATTTCAAAGTAGTGCATCGCGCGACCACGCACTGGATGCATTTTCCGGCCTCGGCGATGCCGCAGCCAACCTCATCGAAATCTCGGGCGTCATCAAATGGTTCGATGCCTCCAAGGGCTACGGCTTCATCGTCCCTGACAATGGCTGGCCGGACGTGCTCCTGCACGTGACCGTGCTGCGGCGCGACGGCTATCAGACCGCCTATGAAGGCGCTCGCGTGGTGGTCGAATGCGTGCAGCGCTCCAAGGGATACCAGGCCTTCCGCATCCTTTCGATGGATGAATCGACCGCCATCCACCCGGCGCAGATGCTGCCGCCGCGGACTCATGTCACGGTCACCCCGACCTCGGGACTGGAGCGGGCGCAGGTCAAATGGTTCAACCGCTTGCGCGGCTTCGGCTTCCTGACCTGCGGCGAAGGTACGGCCGATATTTTCGTGCACATGGAAACGCTCCGGCGCTTCGGCATGACCGAGCTGCGTCCCGGCCAGTATGTGCTGGTTCGCTACGGGCCCGGTTCCAAGGGCATGATGGCCGCGGAAATCCATCCTGAGACCGGGCCATCGGCGCTGTCGTCCCACTAGAGCTTCGCTTCTGATTGAATCGAAAACAAAGTTCTAGATTCTTGATTCGACGCGTTTTCTTCACGCGAACCGCTCTCCACTTCGCTTGAAAACTCCCTAAGCGATTGCTATTTGACGGGATTGTGAGCCTCGCCGCGCGGCGGGAGCCTCTGGCCTTTGCCGTGACCGCCGGGTTAGGTTGGCCGCCATTCTCTGTGGGCTGACTTGAGCGCTTCCCGATGATTCCAGTTCGAAATCCTGATTGGTGCGCCGCGCGCATTTGGCTGGCGGCCGCTCTGATCGCCGTGTCCGCTCTGCTGGTGGGCACGCTGGCGCGGGCCGCCAGCTTCAGCACGCTCGAGATTGCCACCAAGTCCGGCGTGCACATCTTTTCCGTCGAGATGGCGACGACCGAGGAGGAGAAGCAGAAGGGGCTGATGTACCGCAAGGAGCTCGCCGACGGCAAAGGCATGCTGTTCGACTTCTCGCCGGAGCAGCAGATCTCGATGTGGATGAAGAACACTTACATCTCG
>DASWVJ010000270.1:0-15667 GCA_036406295.1 Bradyrhizobium sp. | reverse complement strand
ACGCTCGCGGTCAACCTCACCGGCTATTTCCTCTGCGCGCAAATCTTCGGCCGGCAGATGCGCAAGCTCGGGCGCGGCAGTCTCGTCCATGTCGCTTCGGTCGCCGCCTCCAATGCGCAGGGTTTTTCGGGGGCCTACAGCGTCAGCAAGGCCGGCGTCGTCATGCTGTCGCGGCAGCTCGCCAGCGAATGGGGTCCGCACGGCATCCGCAGCAATGTGGTGAGCCCTGGCCTCGTGGTCACGCCGATGAGCCAGGCGTTCTACGACACGCCCGGCGTGACCGAGCGCCGGACCGCTGTGGTGCCGATGCGGCGCATCGGCGCGCCGCAGGACATGGCCGACGCCATCTTGTTCCTGGCGAGCGAGCGCGCCTCCTATATCAACGGCGACGAGATCACCGTAGACGGCGGCTTTACCCGGACGATCATGAACCTGGTGCCGCGGCCGGGCCACGGGGCGTGAATCGGTAGGGTGGGCAAAGGCGCATTTGCGCCGTGCCCACCTTCAGCGCGCTGCTTTCAGATTTTGGCAAGAAAGGTGGGCACGCTACGCTTTGCCCACCCTACAAAATCGACCTCAGTCGAACAGGCTCGACACCGACTCTTCCGCCGCGGTGCGCAGGATCGCTTCGGAGATCAGGCCGGCAATCGACAGCAAGCGGATGTTCGGCGCCTTTTTCACCGCTTCGGTCGGCTGGATCGAGTCGGTGATGACGAGTTCTTTCAGCCTGGACGAGGTGATGCGCTGGGTGGCGCCGCCCGAGAGCACGCCATGGCTGATATAGGCATAGACGTCCTTGGCGCCGTTGGCGAGCAGCGCATCGGCCGCATTCACCAGCGTGCCGCCGGAGTCCACGATATCGTCGACCAGGATGCAGGTGTAACCCTCGACCTCGCCGATCACGTTCATCACCTCGGACTCGCCGGCGCGTTCGCGGCGCTTGTCGATGATGGCGAGCGGAGTGTTGATGCGCTTGGCAAGGCCGCGGGCGCGCACCACGCCGCCGACGTCGGGCGAGACCACCATCACCTTGGAGAGGTCGAAGCGCTCCTTGATGTCGCGGACCATCACGGGCGAAGCGAACAAATTGTCGGTCGGAATGTCGAAGAAGCCCTGGATCTGGCCGGCATGCAGGTCGAGCGTCATGACGCGGTCGACGCCGGCCTGCGTGATGAGGTTCGCGACCAGCTTGGCCGAGATCGGGGTGCGGGAGCCGGACCGGCGATCCTGCCTTGCATAACCGAAATAGGGGATCACCGCCGTGATACGGCGCGCCGAGGAGCGGCGCAGCGCGTCGGTGATGATCAAAAGCTCCATCAGGTGGTCGTTCGCCGGGAACGATGTCGATTGCAGGATGTAGGCATCGGACCCGCGGACGTTTTCCTGGATCTCGACGAATATCTCCATGTCGGCGAAGCGGCGGACCACGCCCTTGGTCAGCGGCACCCCGATCCCGTCGGCGATCGCCTGCGCCAGCGCTGGATTGGAATTGCCGGCAATCAGCTTGATGGAGCCGTTCTTGGCCGACATTGACGCCTCTTGCCTCGCCTTGCTGGATACGACGTTCAGCATCTCTCGCGCTACCTTCGAGTCCGGCGGGTTTTCGATGGGCGAGGAAATATCAGGGACAAAGTGTCGCTGGCAACCCGGTAACCGCCTTTTCCTGGGCAAAAATGGGCCGAAAATTCCCGGGGTTAGACGCCTAGCGGGCGTTGTAGGCCAGCGCCTGATCAACCCCCTCCACGGCCGCTACCGCCGGCCCGTGTTTCCCCGGGGCGGGGGCGGGTGGCGGCGTCTCGGCCGGTGTGCCGTTGATCATGCTGTTGAGGCCGCTGAGGCCCGCTTGGGCGATTTTCCGCAGCACCATGTCGTCGGCCGCGGCCCAGGCGTCGCGGCCACCCTTGCCGGCGGGCTCCTCGCCGGAAAGGCGCAGCGCGCGCTGCTGGCTGCCGTCATAGACGTCCCAGACCCAGGCGATCATGGTGCGGCCGCGTACCACCTGCGCCGAGAGATAGCTGCGCACGCGATAGGTCGCGGCATTCTCGCGTGAGACGATGGCCAGGTTGCGCAGCTTGGATTCGCTGTCGAGCACGCTGACCATGCGGTCGAACACCTGTGGCGGCGGCCCGTCGATGGATTCGAACGTGACGGTCGTCGCCCCGCCGCCCGCCATTGCGAACGCGCCGCTGGCCGGACCTCCACTCGAGGCGCAACCGCCCAGCGCGCACGCGGCCAGCAACGTCGCGGCGATTGCCGCGTACGAAATGGTCCGAAGCCTTGTTGACGCACCCCACATTGACGCCTGCGATAGCGTTAATGGCCGTTAACGTCTAGGGCAGGCAAGACACAGGAACGGGCGGAAATCGGCGGAGAAATCGGCCGATTTGCCTCACCTTGGGACAATGCGCGCGCAGGAGGGCTGGTAACGCCCGGTGCGCAGGCTTTCGCGCTACTATCGGCACAATTCGTCAACCGGCAGCGGGTGATCCATGCGGGCCTTTCTTCTCGACGGCTACGGGGCGATCGCGGATCACGTCAGGCTGGCCGATGTCGCCGATCCCGTCCCGCGCTTTGACGACGTGCTGATCGAAATCCATGCCGCAAGCCTCAATCCGATCGACTTCAAGATCGTGCGCGGCGACCTGAAGCGCGTGTCCAAGTACCGGCTGCCGCGCACATTCGGGTTCGATGCGAGCGGCATCGTGCTGTCGGCGGGTACGCGTGCGACGAGGTTCAAGGCGGGCGATGCGGTCTATGCCCGCGTCCCGCGCGAGAGCATCGGCACGTTCGCCGAAAGGATCGCGCTTGCCGAAAGGTTCGTTGCGCTGAAGCCGGCAAGCCTCACGCATGAGCAAGCCGCCTCGCTGCCGCTGGTGGGGTTGACCACAATGCAGGGATTCGGCCGGGTCGGCGCCCGCGCCGGCCAGCGCATCCTGATCCATGCCGGCGCCGGCGGCATCGGCGCCTTCGCAATTCAATACGCGAAGCATATCGGCCTTCACGTCGCCACGACCACGAGTTCCAAGAATGCCGACTTCGTGAAGTCGCTCGGCGCCGACAGGGTGATTGCCTATGACCGCGAGAACTATCTCGAGCAGGGCGGCGGTTACGACATCGTCTACGACACGCTGGGCGGCGCGTTCACGGTCGACGCCTTCAAGCTGGTGAAGCGGGGCGGCGCCGTCATCTCGCTGAGCGGCCCGCCCGACCGCGATTTCGCGCGGCGCGAGGGTGCCGGCCTACTGGTGCGCGTCGCGGTCTGGCTGATGAGCCGGAAGGTCTATGCGGCAAGCGAAGCGGCCGGCGCCAGCTATTGCTGGTTCTTCACCGAGCCCAATGGCGATCAGCTGCGCGAGATCGCCGGCCTCGTCGATGCCGGCGCGATCAGGCCGGTGATCGACCGCGAATTCGCCTTCGATCAACTGCCCGCGGCGCTGGCCTACCTCGAGAACGGGCACGCGCGCGGCAAGGTGGTGCTCAAGGTGCGTTAGACTAGCTGTGCTATAATGCTACGCGCAGTGTACAAATTTTCTCGACTTAATCGGATTCGAATCATGTCCGCATCGCCCCGCGCAACCGCGATCATCCCCTGCAATGATCTCGACGCAGCCGAGGGGTGGTGGAACAGGTTGGGATTCAGCCGGCCTGTCGACCAAAGCTATGAAGACTACCGCATACTCTCCGATGGCGATGGCGGCGAGGTACATCTCAATCGCGCGGTGAAGGGATGGGTTGTCCCGGGATGCAACCCGTTCGGCGTCTATATCTACACTCCCAAGGTAGAAGCGCTCGCAGAGACAATGCGCGATGAGATCATTGAGCAAGAGAAGGCGCCGACCCATAAGGCGTGGGGAATGTACGAATTCTCTCTCAATGGTCCCGACGATTTGTTGGTGCGAATCGGCTGGCCAAGTCGCCTGATGGACGCGTGAACACAGAGGTCCCCGCTCGACTTTTGCAAGCTCGGCTAAAGCGCGATGATTTCAGAATGAATCATCATCGCGCTTTAGCTCTTTGTTTGAGCATGATCTTTTCGGAAAACCGCTGCACACTTTTCCGGATCATGCTTTAAGCATTTGTGCCGCGATGGCAGGTTGAGGACCGCGCGATTTAAAATCGCGTTGAGCATGCTCCCGCAGTGCCTGCATGACACGAGCCTCAGAGCCGCCAGCTAGTCTAGGGACTATTCGCGTTCCAGCGCGATCGCGTGGACGTGGCGGCCGTAGTCCGTCTCCCCGCGATGCACCGAGCGGCGATAGCTGAAGCAGCGCCCGTCGGAATAGGTGTCGATGCCGAGGTCGTCGATGACAAGGATGCCGGCATTTTCCAGCCGCAGGCGGATGAAGCCGGCGAGATCGAACATCGCGCGCCCGTCGCGCTCGCCAGGCAGGAAGAAGCGTGCATATTCGGCATCCGCATCGAGGAAGCGTTCGACGAATTCGGAACCCACTTCATAGGAAGGCTGGCGGATCAGTGGGCCGATCGCGGCGACGATGCCGCCGCGGACGGCGCCAAGCTTCTCCATCGCATCGATGGTGGATTCCACGATGCCGGTCAGCGCGCCCTTCCAACCGGCATGCGCGGCGCCGATCACGCGCGCGGAGGGATCGACGAGCAGTACGGGTCCGCAATCCGCCGTGGAGACGCCGATGGCCAGCCCTTCCGTCCGGGTGACGATGGCGTCGGCCCTGGGCCGCGACCCGTTCCACGGTCCCGTGGCCACCATGGTGTCGGGTGAGTGGATCTGGTGCAGCGTGAGGAAAGTCTCGGGCGTCACGCCCATCTGCGCTGCCATGCGCGCGCGGTTCTCGGCGACCTTCGACGGATCGTCTTTTGATCCCGGACCGCCGTTGAGCGTCGCGTAGACACCCTCGGACACGCCGCCCTCGCAGGTGAAGAAGGCGTGGCGCAGGCCGGGAACGGCCGAAAGCAGCGACGAGCCCAGCATCATGGCTGCCTGGCCTCTTCATCCTGCGTGTTGTCGGAGAGCCCGGCGAGCGAAACCAGATCGGGCTGCGAGATGCCGATCACCTTGAACATCGACCCCATGCCGCCGCGGCCCGAATCCGTGAGCCGCTTCAGTGCGCTGTCGATACCGGCGGAGACTTCGGGCGTGGCCTTGGCCATCAGGCTCGCCGCGCGCGTCTCGATGCCGAGCCGCATGAGGAAATCGCCCTGCGTCACCGGGCCGTGCACCCGCGCGCCGAGATCTTCGGCGGCACGCCCCAGCGCCTGGAAGTCGACATGGGCGGTGACGTCGGCCTGGCCCGGATTCTTCAAGGGATCGGTGAAGCTGTGGCGGGCGATCGCCTGGAAGGTGTCGCCGGCATCGCTACGCATATGGCCGTAGTCGACGATCAGCGCCGCGCCGTCCTGCTCGCGCACGCGCCGCGCGATCTTCATGATCTCCCTGTCCGGCCGCCATTCGAACACCGCGCCGACCGGGGCGGCGCGCACCAGGGGCGGCAGCAGCACCTCGAAGCGCGGCGTCGGCTCGCTCGCATGGGTGAACACCAGATTCTCGTTCTGGTCGAGCTCGACGGTGCGCTCGTGCCAGCCGGTCTCGCGCTTGACCATCTGGTGGATCGGCAGCACGTCGAAGAATTCATTGGCGAAGATCACGGCCGGGCCGTCCAGCACGTCGTCGATGCTGTCATGCCAGGTGATGTTGCGCACGCCCGACAGCGTCGAGCGCTGCTTTTCGCGCAGCACCGGATTGACCTCCACCATGTGGATGGTGAGCGACTGATAGAGCGGCGGCAATACGCGAAGCGCGCGCAGCGCGTCCGCCATCATGGTGCCGCGGCCGGGGCCGAGCTCGATCAGCCGCATCAAGGGCGGCTGGCCGATCGCGCGCCACACCGAGGCGGCCCATAGTCCGAGCAGTTCGCCGAACATCTGGCTGACTTCCGGCGCGGTGATGAAATCGCCCTCGCGGCCGAGCGGATCGCGCGAGACGTAATAGCCGTGCTCCGGATGCATCAGGCACAATTCCATGTAGCGCCAGACCGGCATCGGTCCCGACGACTTGATCAGCTTCCTGATCTCGCTTAGCAGCGGCGAAGATTCGGTAGTCACGTTCAGCCTTGAATGAAATTAACACTTGATTTGACGCGTTTTCTTCACG
This sequence comes from Bradyrhizobium sp., assembly GCA_036406295.1. Classification (GTDB taxonomy): domain Bacteria; phylum Pseudomonadota; class Alphaproteobacteria; order Rhizobiales; family Xanthobacteraceae; genus Bradyrhizobium. Next base: position 9,540 of record DASWVJ010000270.1, on the reverse strand, counting down.
CGAACCGGTATCCACTTCGCTTGAAAACGCTCTAGTTGGCGGTTCCCTTGCGCCGCCATGCCAGCACAATAAGGATGATCCCTGCAACAATCATCGGCAGCGACAGCAGCATGCCCATGGTCAGGCCGCCCCACAGGAAACCGAGCTGCGGGTCGGGCTCCCTGAACATCTCGCCGGTAATGCGCGCCAGCGCGTAGATCGTGATGAAACTGCCGAGGATCAGGCCGGGCCGCTTCAAGGCGCCCATCCGGATCATCACCGCCAGCACCGTGAACAACACGATGCCTTCGAGGAAGGCTTCATAGAGCTGGCTCGGATGGCGGGGTAATGGCCCACCATTGGGGAAGACGATTGCCCAGGGCAGGTCGGCAACCCGTCCCCACAATTCGCTGTTGATGAAGTTGGCGAGCCGCCCGAGGAACAGGCCGATCGGTCCGACCGCGGTCACGATATCGCCGAGCGACAGGATGGGGATGCCGTTCCTGCGGGCAAACCACATCACGGCCACCACGCAGCCCAGGAAGCCGCCGTGGAAGGACATGCCGCCTTCCCAGAGCTTGAAGATCGCGGCCGGGTGCTCGATGAAGAAGGGCAGGTTGTAGAACAGCACGTAGCCGGTGCGGCCGCCGACGATGATGCCGACGGTGACCCAGAGGATGAAGTCGTCCATCTGCACCAGCGAAATCGGCGCTGGCCCGCCCCACAGCTTCCCGTTCTTGATCAGCGCGCGGGCATAGATCCAGCCCAGCACGATGCCGCCGATATAGGCCAGCGCGTACCAGCGGATCGCGATCGGCCCGAGCGAGATCGCGACCGGATCGAATACGGGAAAGGCAATGGCGAGATAGGGCATGGGTTCGCGAGCTTAGACGAGATTGCGGCGATAGAGCGAAAGCAGCCGCTCCCAGTGCCGCTCGGCGGCGTCGCGGTGATAGACGGGACGCTTCAGAAAGGCAAAGCCGTGATGCGTCCCGGGATAAATCTCGACCTCGTTCTTCGTCCCTTGCATCCCCTGCTTCACCTTGTCGATGATCTCCTGCGGTGCGTAGATGTCGGTCTCGGCGCAGGCGAAGTAGAGCTCGGCCTTCGTTCTCGATGCGGCAAGATGCGGGCTGTCCGGCTGGTCGGTCGCCAGTTGCACGCCATAGACCGAGGCGGCGGCCTTGACACGATCGGGAAAATGCGTGGCGGCGTTCACCGCATAGCGTCCGCTCATGCAATAGCCGACAGTGCCGACGATTCTGGTGTTCGCGGCCTTCTGGCCCTCGGCATAGGCGAGCAACGCCTTGGTATCCTCCATCACGAGCGCGATGTTGAGCGAGTTCATCAGCTCGAACATGCGCTTGCGCTCGGGCGATTCAGGATCGGGCGGAATCGGACCGATCTCCATCACGCCGGCGCGGTAGTACATGTTCGGCAGCATCACGTAATAACCTGATGTGCCAAGCCGGCGCGCCATGTCGCGCAGCTCCTCGCGGATCGCCGGCGCGTCCATGTAGAAGATGATGACGGGGAACGGCCCGCCGCGCTCGGGATGGGTGATGAAGGTGGTGGTGCTGCCGTCCCCGGTGGGAATTTCGACTTGCTGATCGATCATGGGCGGTTCGCTGCCGTTTGCTGGTTCTGCTTTTCGTTCGCGCGTTCATTACGATTGCAAGGAAACCGTAGCATGACAAGGATAGTGGCTTGCATGCCGGACTTGAACTGCGGCGCCGACATTGCCATTTTGCAGGACGTGCCATTGGTAGCCGAAGCGGAGATTTTTGCGATGACCCAGACCACCAACCGGTTCTTCGACGAGATCGGACGCCTGATGAACGACGCCGCCGGCGCCGCGCAGGGGGTCAAGCGCGAGTTCGATACGGTCATGCGCAACCAGGCCGAGCGCATCCTGCGCGACCTCGACGTGGTCAAGCGCGAGGAATTCGAGGCGGTGAAGGACATGGCGCGGCTGGCCCGCGAGGAGAACGAGGCACTGAAGGCGCGCATTGCGGCGCTGGAGGCGAAGGTCGGCGGGGCGTAGGGTTAAGGCCACGCTCTATCCCCGTCATGGCCGGGCTTGTCCCGGCCATCCACGTTCTTGGACGTGGAAAGATAGACGTGGATGCCCGGGACAAGCCCGGGCATGACGAAGAGAAAGCCCCACATTTCCTTGTCATTTTCGGACTTTGGGGCTAAAAGCCCGCCAACTTCGCAGCCCCCGCACCCCTGGAGGCTTGCTGCGAGGTGCGCAATAGGCCGCGACGCGGCCTATATCTTTTTACAAAACAAGGACTTAACGCAATGGCGACGACCGTCAAGGAATTGAAGGCGACCGCGCGTCCGAAGAGCGGCAAGGGGGCCGCCCGGGCAGAGCGTCGCGCCGGGAAAGTTCCCGGAGTGATCTACGGCAACAACCAGCCCCCGGTGACCATCTCGGTCGACGACCGTGAACTGCGCCAGCGCATCCTCGCCGGCCGCTTCCTCACCACGATTTATGACATCGAGCTTGATGGCAAGAAGCACCGCGTGATTCCGCGTGACTTCCATCTCGATCCCGTGCGCGACTTCCCGATCCATGTCGACTTCATGCGGCTCGGCGAAGGCGCCACCATCCGCATCAGCGTGCCGCTGCACGTCGTGAAGTCGGAAGGCGCTCCGGGCGTCAAGCGCGGCGGCACCGTCAACATCGTCACTCACGCGCTCGAGCTGGAATGCTCGGTCGACAACATTCCGCAATATATCGAAGCCGATGCCTCGGCCCTTGAGATTGGCCACTCGCTGCATCTCACCGACGTCAAGCTGCCGGCCGGCGTGAAGTCGCTGACCCGCGCGGACGCGACGCTCGTCACCATCGTGCCGCCCTCCGGCTACGCCGAAGAGCAGAAGGCGGCTGCGGCTGCCGCGGCGGCTGGTGCGGGTGCTGCGGCTCCGGCTGCGGGCGCTGCGGCTCCGGCTGCTGCCCCGGCTGCGGCGGCTCCGGCTGAGGCTGCGAAAGCGCCTGCCGGCGACAAGAAGAAGTAAGCGGGTCCGGCAGGATGCCGCGTCATGCGCCTGTTTGTTGGCCTCGGTAATCCCGGCGCGAAATACGCGCAGAACCGGCACAACATCGGGTTCATGGCCGTTGAGGAAATCGCGCGGCGTCATGGTTTCGCACCGTGGCGCCGTCGTTTTCAGGGCGAGACCTCGGAAGGTGTGCTCGATCGCGAGCGCATCGTGCTGCTCAAGCCTGCGACCTACATGAACGAGTCGGGCCGCGCCGTGCAGGAGGCGGCCAACTTCTTCAAGATCGCGGCCGGCGACGTCACCGTGTTCCAGGACGAGCTCGAACTGCCGGCGGCGAAGGTGCGGGTAAAGGTCGGCGGCGGCATTGCCGGCCACAACGGCCTGCGCTCGATCACTTCGCATATCGGCAACGACTATCGCCGCGTGCGGCTCGGCATCGGTCATCCCGGCATCAAGGAACTGGTGCATCACCACGTGCTGTCGGATTTCGCCAAGGCGGACCGGCCGTGGGTGGAGGCGCTGTGCCAGGCGATCGCCGACAACGCAGCGCTGCTGGCCGCGGGGCACGACTCCTCGTTCCAGAACAAGGTGCATCTGGCGCTGCTGGCCAAGGGATTTTTGGACAAGGGCGATAATGGCGCGGCCAAAGGCAACGTCTGACATCGCGAAGGGATTTCGGGAAGCACTATGGGATTCAAATGCGGTATCGTCGGGTTGCCCAACGTCGGCAAGTCGACGCTGTTCAATGCGCTGACGGAGACGGCGGCGGCGCAGGCGGCGAACTATCCGTTCTGCACCATCGAGCCGAATGTCGGCGAGGTGGCCGTGCCCGACCCGCGGCTCGACAAGCTTGCCACGATAAGCAAGTCCGCGCAGATCATTCCGACCCGGCTGACCTTCGTCGACATCGCAGGGCTCGTGCGCGGTGCCTCCAAGGGTGAGGGCCTCGGCAACCAGTTCCTCGCCAACATCCGCGAGGTCGATGCGATCGCCCATGTCGTGCGCTGCTTCGAGGATTCCGACATCACCCATGTCGAGGGCAAGATCGCCCCGCTCGCTGATATCGAGACCATCGAGACCGAATTGATGCTCGCCGACCTCGACAGCCTGGAGAAGCGTGTCGACAACCTCTCCAAGAAAGCCAAGGGCAACGACAAGGAAGCCAAGGAACAGCTCGACCTCGTCAATCGCGCGCTGGCGCTGCTCCGCGACGGCAAGCCGACGCGCCTCCTGGAGCGCAAGGTAGAGGAAGAGCGCAATTTTCGTATGCTCGGGCTCCTGACCTCGAAGCCGGTGCTCTATGTGTGCAACGTCGAGGAAGCTTCTGCGAAGGACGGCAACAATTTTTCCAGGCAGGTGTTCGAGCTCGCCAAGAAAGAGGGCGCAGTAGCGGTCGTCATCTCCGCCAAGATCGAGTCGGAGATCGCGACGCTGTCACGCGAGGAGCGCGCCGACTTCCTGGAGACGCTGGGACTGGAGGAGGCCGGCCTCGACCGCCTGATCCGCGCCGGCTACGAGCTGCTCGACCTCATCACCTATTTCACCGTCGGCCCGAAGGAGGCGCGGGCCTGGACCATCGACCGCGGCACCAAGGCGCCAGCGGCCGCCGGCGTCATCCATACCGATTTCGAAAAAGGCTTCATCCGCGCCGAGACCATCGCCTATGACGATTACGTGACGCTTGGCGGCGAAGCCGGCGCGCGCGACGCCGGCAAGCTGCGGCTGGAAGGCAAGGAATACGTCGTCGCCGACGGCGACGTGATGCATTTCCGGTTTAATACGTAATTTGCAACGTCATTCCGGCGCGATGCCAAGCATCGAACTATGGGGCGCGCTTGCGCCCCAGAGAATCTCGAGATTCCGGGTTCGCATCTTCGATGCGCCCGGAATGACAGCATGTGTTAATGCATCCCGCCCTGGTCGCGGATTGCGCCGAGGTGTTCGTTGATGCGGAACACGATCAGGATGAATTCGGCGGCGATGCGCGAGAACACGACGCCGACGATCACGCTCGCGATCGAGGCCAGCAGCAGGATGAAGCCGACAAACGGGCTGATCGCCATGTAGGTCAGGCCGGACAGGATGCCGTAGATGCCGAACAGCACGATCAGCCCGATGGCCAGCCAGTAGAATGTCTTGATGATGGTGGGCGTGATGAAACGGTCCCACTGAAACAGATCCTGAAGATCGAACATCGGTCTTCCCCCAGCCTGAAGGTAGATAAGATTTAGCTCGCGTCGAATTGGCCGCTGGCTAGCTCCGAAAAACGCACCGGACAAGTCCGGAGCGGCCCCGAATCGGAACGCTTACACGCCATGCGTATCGTCGGGTTGAGATTGCCGGAAATAACGGCCACAATCAGGCTTCCTTCCGGCAATTTTTCCTCATCATGACCACGCTGACATTCGAAGACTTCAAACCCGGCCGTTTCGGGACGTTCGGTCCGCGCCGCGTGACGCGCGCGGAAATCCTCGAGTTTGCGGGCGAATTCGACCCGCAGCCGATGCATCTCGACGAGGAGGCCGCCAGCCGCTCGATGCTCAAGGGCCTGTCCGGCTCGGGCTGGCACCTCTGCTCGGTGATGATGCGCCTGTTGTTCGACGGCTTCATCGGCCGTACCGCCTCGCTCGGCTCGCCGGGGGTGAGCGAGGTCCGCTGGATGGCGCCGCTGCGTCCCGACGATGACCTCACGCTTGAGGTCGACGTCACCGAGGCCCGCGTCTCGAAAAGCCGGCCCGAGACCGGCATCGTCACCTTGAAGTGCACTGCGCGCAATGCGGCGGGCCAGGCGCTGTGCGAGATGACGTCGCCGATCATCGTCAGGCGCGCCGTCGTGACGGCGGAGCAATAGCGATGAATTTCTACGAGGACATGGCAGTGGGCCAGCGCCGCGAGATCGGCGCCTACACCTTCACGGCGGAGGCGATCAAGAAATTCGCCGCGAAATACGATCCGCAACGCTTCCATCTGGACGAAGAGGAAGGCCGCAAGTCGCTGTTCGGCGGGCTCGCCGCCTCCGGCTGGCATGTCGGCTCGGTTTGCATGAAGATGCTGGTGGCCGACGGGCAGCGGCGGGTGAAGGAAGCCGTCGCACGCGGCGAGAAGGTCGGGGTCTGGGGCCCGTCGCCGGGCTTTCGCGACCTGCGCTGGATCCGGCCGGTGCTCGCCGGCGATACCGTCAGCTTTTCGACCGGGATCGAATCCAAGCGCGTATCGGAATCGCGTCCGGGCTGGGGCATCCTGCAGACCCGCACGGGCGGCGTGAACCAGCGCGGCGAGGAAGTCTACTCCATCCGCGCCACCGCCTTCGTGCCGCTGCGCGATGCGGCGCGGTGAGGACGGCGTCATTCCGGGGCGGCTCGCAGAGCCGAACTATGGGGCGCTCTTGCGCCCCTGAGAATTTCGAGATTCCCCGATGCGCAATTGCGCATCTGAGGTTCGATGCTTGTGCATCGCCCCGGAATGACGTTCCAGGAAATGCCCGGCCATGACGGCGCGAGAGTATGGTTACCGCGGCCTGTCGCCGTTACCGCGCAATTAATCCTGTCGAAAAGCAGATCGTTTGCGCTAACGCATTGTGAACTTCTCAAGGCAATAGTCCCGCGGATAAAGGGGCGGGAGATCACCATGGCGGATCGCGGCGCATTGCAGTTTGTCGGCTTTATCTTCGCGACTCTGACGCTGGCGGTGATGCTGGCCACGGGCATGGTGGTGAAGGGCTACGCCGACGGCGTCTACTCGCTTGACGGCAGCCGAACGGTCATCGTCCCCTAATCATCGCGCGGGAACTCAGCGGCTCCACAGCAGCGCCATCACGGTGGTTGCCGCGATCAGGATTCCCACGAACCGGATCAGAATGGTTCCGAGATGGTGCTGCGACGTCTGCACCGGAATCGGATCGGTATTGCTCGGACGAATGCTTTCCATCGATATGTCCCAAAACTGAACGCCCGCCTGTGACGGCCCCGCTCTTGGTCGCTCCCTGCAATCGCGAAGTTCAAATTCAGATTTGAAAATTTTCCGCCTTGCTTTCCCGGCAAGGCTTTTCCGGCCTGAAGCGAATCCGCCGCCCTCCCGATGTGGAGAGCGGCGGGGCTTTCTCGGGAACCAGGACCTTTAGCCGTTGCGAAGTCCGTCGGCGGCGCGTTTCCACTGCGTGACGTTGTCGGCGATCATGCGGGTGGATTTCATCGCGGCGTGGCTGAGCTGGGCATAGCCGGAGATTTCGCGCTGCACGCGCTGGCCCTCGGCATGCAGGAGATCGCGCAGGCTTTCCAGCTCCGCGATCAGCTTTTCGATTTCGGCCAGCGAGGTGCCGGCGACGCGCTGGATCAGCGTATTGACATTGTTCACGGTGGCCTCCGCATTGGGATCCATCGGCGCGGTTTCCGAGCTCGGGACCGGAGGCCGCCGCAGATAGGCAATGTCATTGCGGACGAACTCGCGGATGCCTTCCTCGACTTGCGAGACGGCAGAGTTGGTTTCATCCATGTCGACGTTGTCTTCGATCTGTTCGGCACGATTGATGGCGTTCATCGGCTATTTCCTATGTTCGCGTTGGCGCGAGCGCGGAGTCCCCCGCACGACGAAAGTTAAGTGCACGGTCATCTAGGCGTGCCGAATTTGACCGCATCTGGGCCAATCTGCGGCGATGCTGGGTTGATTCAAGGAAGGGAAGGGGCGGGAAACCCCTTCTCACTGCTGCGATTTTGGCCGGCTTACCAGCTGCGCTTGAAGCCGGCGCTGATGCTCTTGCTGGTGGCACCGCTCGCGGTCTCGCCAATCGATCCGGACACGGTGACGCCGTCGAGCAGCTTCTGCTCGGCGCCGATCCTGCCGAGCCAGATGTCGTCGCTGGAGGACAGCGTCCGCCCGGCGGTGAAGCTGGTGCCGGTGTCGCCGATCGACAGCCTTGCCGACTGTTCGGTCTCGTAATCGCGCGAGGGATGCGCGGGCACGCCCGGCACGGGGACGAGACCTTGCTGGATCACGTTGTAGCCGTTCTGCAGGGTCAGCGAATAGCCCTCGCTCAGCGGCACCGACTTGCTGATGCTGGTGCCGAGCCTGCCCTGGTCGGTGCCGGGATCGACGCGCGCCTCGACCGACGTCTTGTCCCAGATCGCGCCGACGCCGGGTGCGGTGATGGCGGCCCAGGCGCTGCCGGAGGAATTTTCAGGCGGCGCATCGGGCGAGATTTTCTGCCGCAGCAGATCGCCGCTGGTGATGCCCGGGGGCGGGTTGACGACGGTCATGTCGGCGCCGATGCGGGTATCCCAGAACGGCGAGATCGATTGCCTGACCGACATGGAAGACACGCCATCGCCTTTGGCGGAGGACGTCCACAAGGTGTCGCCGCCGGCGGCGCTCTTCGCAGCGGAGCGAGCCTTGACGGATGGCAGGTCCAGCATCGAGGCGTCGATATTGAGCTGGCTCCAGTCGAGCTTGTCGATGTCGATATCTTTCAGGAGGTCTTCGTCGTTCTGCTCCGGCGGCGGGGCGGCCTCTTCCCCGGCCTCATCGGCTTCCCCGGCGGCCGGAGGGGACTGCGCCAGCGCCGTTGCCGAAACCAGCGCAAGGGCCAGCACAAGGCTGGCCGCCAGCGAAAGCAGCCGCCATGGCCGCGTCGACGTGCTGAACTTCATGACCCTGCCCGGTTCCAGTCGGACCTACATGCGGTCATTCTGGCGCAAAATTGTGGCGAGGCCGTTTCAGCGTGCTGTCATTCCGGGATGGTCCGCAATACCAGACCCGGAATCTCGAGATTCTCTGGGGCGCAAGCGCGCCCCATAGTTCGATGCTTCGCATCGCCCCGGAATGACGGTACACATCAAATCACGCCGATACCGCAACCATCCTTGCATGCGGCGGAAAGAGCGCCTGTTCGGCCAGGTCGTAGCAGTCGACCAGGACGCGCATCCTGGACAGCCGGCCTTCCCTGAACTGGGCGAAATGCGCCACCCGCAGCCGCATCGGCTTGTTGGTGTCCAGCACCGTCAGCGAGTAGCGCAGCAGGGACGATGCCGACTCCAGCCCCAGCATGATCGACTCGCGGTCGAAGCGGTGCACGCGCACCTTCTCCGCGATCTGACGGATCACCTCCAGCACCGCGGCCTTGCCGCGGCGCGAGCCGAAATAGGGAAACAGCTCGACCGGCCCATGAATGGTCCAGTCGACATCTTCGTCGATCAGCGGCTCGATCTCGGAGAACTGGCGCTCGTTGATCGCGCGATGCAATGCGCGCGAGAAACGCCAGAGGCTATGCTCTGTCATTTTGGGTCGATCCTGATTTGGGTAGCGGCACGATCCCGAAAAGCGAAACCGGTTTTCGGAGAAGATCGTGCCAGGCAGCCGACAAGCCCGTCAGCGTCATCAATGACGCGGGGTGCGGCGGCTGTTTCATCTTTCAACTGTTGGTCGCAGAAGTAGGCCGGAGGTTTCAAAACACAATCGGCATTTTTGCATTGCACAAATGCCGTGCCATTCCCGGATATCACCGGTTCCGGGGCGGCCTTGGCGGCCGTTCGATGGTGATTTCGGCATCCCGCCAGGCCAGCA
>DASWVJ010000269.1:0-40225 GCA_036406295.1 Bradyrhizobium sp. | reverse complement strand
ATCCTGGAATCAGAAAGCGAGCTAATGCAGAAACCCGCCGGTTCACCACTGCCCACACTGAGCCTGCGTATCGACCTCGATGCGGAGGGCCGGATCGGGCCGGGCAAGATCCAGTTGCTGGAGAAAATCCAGCAGTTCGGATCGATTTCGGCCGGCGGCCGCGCAATGGACATGTCCTACAAGCGGGCTTGGGACCTTGTGGACGAGATCAACCGCATCTGCCGCCAGCCCGCCGTGGAGCGGCAGGCCGGCGGCAAAAACGGGGGCGGAGCGGCGCTGACGCCATTCGGAGCCTCGCTGGTCGCGCGCTACCGCAAGATCGAGCGTGATGCTGCCAGTGCGGTGCGCAAGGAACTGCAGGCGCTTCGCTCCGACATCGGGCGGCCGAAGAGGACAGCAAACCGCTGAATCAAACGGCGGACCGAAGGCCGCCATTCTCGCCAGCATCAGAGCATGCATGCCTCAGGCCGCCTTGATCCAGACCGCCTTGACGTTGAGATACTCCTCCACATGCGGCCTGCTGGATTTCAGGCCATAGCCGCTCATCTTGCAACCGCCGAACAGGCGATCGATTTCATGATCAAGAGTCTCGAGGCGGGCGATTTCTACATCCTCGGTCCCGATAACGACGTGCCGCGGAGCCTCGGCGAGCGGCGCATGCTCTGGGCCATCGGAGACATCGTCAATAACCGGCTCGCATTATCGCGCTGGCATCCCGACCATGCCGAAGCATTCGCCGCGTTCGCGAAGCAGGCGTGAGGCGAGCATCACGGGCGGCCCTAGTTCGCGCGCATTGCCGCCTTGGACTCCAGCTGGGCCACGGCTACGAGTACCTCGCCAAGTTCGCTTTGCTGCTTGCGCCGTAGGGAAAAGCACACGCTGAAGCCGTCGAACGTCTTCAACGTCATCATGCCGTGCTTGCAGTCGGTCGACTGCTCGACCGCCCACGATTCCAGCGGATAGGCATAGCGCAGGCTGTTATCGCGAAAGCGAGCCTGCAGTGCCCTGTCGATCAGGCCGGGCAGGGTCATCGCAAGCGCGCCGGTCTGGCTCAGGGAAAGGCGGATGATCGCGGGCTTGCCGCCGGAATCGACGAACCCCAGCGAAATGACGTCGCCATCAGGTGCAATCTCGCAGTTCGTCAACGCCTGTGTCTCAATTTCCATGTCCGAACTCCGCCTCGCCTTTTCGTTATATATCATAGAATATATCGATAAGGCGGCCCCACGTCCAGCTAGTGGCCGGACGGTCTGATACGTGATATATACGTGGATATAACGAGGCCCAAGAACGGCCGTTTCGACAGGGGAGCAAGGCCAATGAGCGACCACCAGCTTCGGCGCCGCCAAGCAGTCCGACTTGGGGCGGAATTCGCGGAAGGAAGCCTTGCGAATTCATCCAGTTGCAAATCATCAACGGACCTGCAGCAGCGGCGTGATGGCGATCGGGGTCGCGGCGGAACCGCCGCGGCCCCTTCTCTGTTGCCACTAGAACGGAGCAGACTCATGTTCGATGCTCAATGCGACCTTGCCGCCCTCGTCTACCAGCCGCATCAGTATCCCGACGCTGTCCTGCGCGGCTTCGCGACCGACCTGAATGCCCGGGGCCTTCGGGCCGTCGGCATGGTGCAGACCGGCCAATGCGCCGACTCCAGCCTGTCAGCGGTGCTGCTGCACAATGGCGAGAAACTGCTGCTGGCGCAGGATTTCGACCCCGCCGCCAGCGGCTGCCGGCTCGACCTTGGTCGGCTGCACGACGCCGGAGAGCGGATTTCCGAAGCGATGCGACAGGGCGCGGACCTCGTCGTCATCAACCGCTTCGGCAAGCGGGAGCGCGACGGCAAGGGATTGGGCTATCTCATCGAGCGCGCGCTCGACGCCGACATCCCCGTGGTAATCGCGGTCGCGGGCGACCGTTTTGCCGACTGGATCAAGTTCGCCGGCGGCATGACAGTAAAGCTCGCCTGCAAGCGCACTGCGCTGGACCAGTGGTGGAACAATCTCTCGATGCGCGAGACGGAAGTCGTCCGCCGGCACCAGCAAACGATGTGTGACTTCAAATAGGAGGCGAGCGCATTCAGCCGACCGCTCGCATCCGTGGGTCGCGGCGGCGGCCGAGTAGCAGCGGCCCGTAAGTGAGCGCGAAGCCGAGGAAAGCGATCACCCAGGCCGCGGCCGCGACGTACAGCAGCACTTCGCTCTGCGCGGTATGGATCACCGCGCAGATGCGCGCCAGCGCCGCAACGGTGATGGCGGCAAAGATCGCCTGGGTAGCCGCGGAAGCCGTCAGCGCGTTTCCGGTATGGCCAAGCGAGGCACGGGTCATCACCGCGAGCGTCATGATGCCGGCGGCGCCCGCCATCCAGGCGTGGATTCCGGCGCTGTCTTCGATGAAGCCGAAGGCGCTGGCCGCATTGAGCAGGAAGCCGAGCGGCACGAAGAAGTAGCCGACATGCAGGATGGTCAGGAGCCGCTCGCGCAGCGTGCGGTCGCCAGCCCAGCGCGACAACCTCACCAGATGCAGAAGCCCGGCGATGCCAAGCGCCACGCCCGTGACGCGGCTGTCCGGCGCCACGATCCAGCCCGCGACAGCCAAGGCGCCGATCGCAACCACGATCATGTCGAAGCGATTGAACGGCACGGGCAGACGGCCGGGATTCTCCCGGACCATCCAGTTGCGGGTAAAGCTCGGAATGATGCGCCCGCCGATCAGCGAGATTAGTATCACGACCACGGCAATGCCGATGCGGATGCCGAACTCGGCAACACCGCGAAAATGCGCCTCCAGGTGAAAGGTGACATTGCCGGCAAACAGCAGCCCGACCAGCGCGACCACCTTGAGATTGCGCCAGTTGCGTCCCGCCGCGATCTCGCGCCCGGCCGCGGCGGCCACCAGCAGCAGAAAGCTCGCGTCAACAAGCATTGCAACCCACCAGCCGGTCGCGGCGGAGAAGGTCACGGCGAGCCGGCCGGCAATCCACACCACGACGAGCGTCACCAGCGGCGCGCCTTGCAGCGGCAGCCGGCCGGTCCAGTTCGGAATTGCCGTGAGCAGGAATCCGGTGATGACGGCAGGCAGATAGCCGTAGAGCATCTCATGCACATGCCAGTCGCGCGGCGCGAAGGCCGAGAAGAGCTTCAGTTCGCCGTAAAACGCCGGCAACCAGACCAGGATCGTAAGCCCGGCCTGGATCGCGCCGAGCAGGAAGAACGGCCGGAAGCCGGCGGCAAACAACGGCCAGCCCTGGTACGCGCGGTACCGGGGAATGCCACCTGCTGCAGCCTGACCAGCCACCGCCGCCGCTCCACTCACTTCGTCGCGGCCTGCTGCGAGAGCCGGTCGAACAGCGTCGCAAAGACCTGCTTGGCCTTGCCGCTCTGCGGGATCGCCTTGGCCTGATCGAGATTGTCGGGCTTGCCGACCACCACGAGGGCGACCATGCCCATGGCGTAGTGCGGCATGCACTTGACACCGTAGACGCCGGGCTTGTCGAAGGTGACGGAAACGTTCTCGCTCATCTTGCCGGCAAAGGGCGTGGCGCCTTCCGGCAACATGCCCTTGACGGTCTCGGCATTGTGGGTCTTGTCCGCGGCGACGAACTTGACGGTATCGCCGGGCGCGATCTTCACCAGCGAAGGCTCGAACACCATCAGGCCTCCATCCGTGCCCTTGTTCAGCATCTTGACCTCAACCTCGGCGGCCGGCGCCATGCTCGCGCTCATCAGCAGCGCGAATGCGGCCAGCGACATTACCTTTCGCATGTTCCTTCTCCGGTAAATTGTTGCCCTTGCGAGGCGTTCTCAGAAGTTTTCTAAGAGAAACTGGCATGTGGTGGGTTGCGCCAGCGCAAACTTCTGCTTGATCACCCCGCATCGCTCTTTAGAGTCCGCCAAAATCTTCAACCTCATCAAAATCTTGCTTAGGTGGGAAAAATATGACCGCGGTCGACGCCACGCTGGTGGCCCATCTGCCGACATTTTTGGGCTTGTCCGGTGAGGAACTCGCCGAGGTCCTGCGCGAGGCCCGGTCGGTGCGATATCCCCGGAACAGCGAGATCTTCTCGCAAGGCGAGGAAGTCCACTCGTTCTTCCTGCTGCTGAACGGCCATGTGCGCGCCAGCAAGACGACACCGACCGGCGAGCAGGTGGTGATGCGCTATGTCGCGCCCGGCGAGATTTTCGGCGTCGCGCCTGCAATGGGGCTGAAGCAATATCCAGCCACGGCAATGGCGGTCGACGACAGCGTGGTGCTGGTCTGGCCGTCGGCGGCGTGGCCCCGCCTGGTGACGAAGTTCCCGGCGCTGGCCACCAATACGCTGCAGGCGGTCGGCAGCCGGCTCCAGGAGTCGTTTACCCGCGTGGTGGAAATGTCGACCGAGCAGGTTGAGCAGCGCGTTGCGCATGCGCTGGTGCGGCTCGCCAAGCGATCCGGCCGCCAGGTCGACGGCGGTATCGAGATCGATTTCCCGATCAGCCGCCAGGACATCGCGCAGATGACGGGAACCACGCTGCACACTGTCAGCCGCATCCTCTCGGGCTGGGAACAGGCCGGCCTGATCGAAAGCGCGAGGCAGCGCGTCGTGCTGCGCGATCCGGAGCAGATTTTTGCGCTCGCCGAGCAGGCGTCCGACGAGACCTGACGAAATCAGGCCGGGCTTCGAGCTTTCGTCACACCGCGCGGCTGTGCAGCCGCTGCGATTGGTCGAGATGCGCGTCGAAGGCAGCCGCCACGCTGCGCACCAGGAACCGCGAATCCTCAGGCACCGCCAGCGAAGAGCCCTCGAGCTCGACTATGCCGTCGGAGACGAGATCGTGCAGGCGCGGTGCGGATCGCAGCATCTCGTCCGCCACCGAACCGTGGCGCGCGCAGACCGAATCGAGATCGACGGCGAAATCGCACATGATGCGTTCGATGATCTCGGCGCGCAGGCGATCGTCATCAGTGAGCCGATAGCCGCGCACGGTTGCGAGACCGCCCTGCGCGACGGTCTTCGAATAGGCGGGGATAGCGACCTCGTTTTGCACGAACCCTTGCGGCAGGCGGCCGATGGCGCTGGCGCCGAAGCCAAGCAGGACGCTGCTCTGGTCGGTGGTATAGCCTTGGAAGTTCCGCCGCAGCGTGCCGCCGGCAAGCGCGCGCGCCATGGAATCTTCCGGCAGCGCAAAGTGATCGAGCCCGATCTGCACATAGCCAGCCTCGCGCAGGCTTTGCGCGATCGCGCTCGACTGCTCGTGGCGCTCGAGGCTGTCCGGGAGCCAGTCATCCTTGATCTTGCGCTGATGCTTCTTGAAGGCCGGCACATGCGCGTAGCCGAACACGGAGAAGCGGTCGGGGCGTAGCTCGATAGCACGTGCAACCGTGTCGAGGCATGAGGCCACCGTCTGGTGCGGCAAGCCGTAGATCAGGTCGAAATTGATGCCCAGAACGCCGGCGCGGCGAAGGCCGCTGCTCGCCGCTTCCGTTTGCTCAAAGCTCTGCACGCGATTGATCGCGTGCTGCACCTTCGGGTCAAAGCTCTGCACGCCGAGACTGGCGCGGTTGACGCCGCCGAGCGCCAGGGCCTCGATCATACGCGACGACAGCGTGCGCGGATCGATCTCGACGGCGACCTCGGCGGAAGGCGCCACGAAAAAGCAATGCCGGAGCAGCCCGATCAGGTCGGCAAAGGCCTCCGGTGCCATGATGGTGGGCGTGCCGCCGCCGAAATGGATGTGCTCGACCCTGATGCGGCGGTCGATCTGCCGGACCACCTGATCGATTTCGCAGCGGAGCACCGATTCATACGCTGCGATCGGCTCATCGCGCTTCGCTACCGTGGTGTGGCAGCCGCAATAGGTGCACATCGCCCGGCAGAACGGCACATGCAGGTAAAGCGAGGCGCTGGCCTCACGCGGGATCGCCTTCAGCCATTCGGCATAGGTGTTCGCTCCGATTGCGGGAGCAAAATGGGGAGCGGTGGGATAGCTGGTGTAGCGCGGCAGGCGCTCCTGCCCGTAGCAAACCGCAAGATCTGGCCTCATCGCGATGTAATTCCCGGCTGGAATGGTGCGGGAGCCTGGCCGGCACCCGGTTCTGCCCTGTTCTTACAGGCCGAGTTCTGCAAGCGGTTTGCGCCCGGTCAAACCGGCTTCGCGGAAAGGAGCGGAACCGTTCGCATCTTCTTGCGCTCGCGCAAGGCGGCCGGTGCGGCTTCGGGCGAGAAAAAACGGTATCGACAACCACCAGAGCCGGCGATGTGCTGCCAGATTCCGCCGTACCATGACCTTCGTCCCGCCCGGACCGAACCGGTGGGCGGCAGCGGCCTCGTGATCGGGATCTGGGCGAGTTTCGCGGCCGGCGTCGTGCTGCTATCGCTTTCGCTGGCGAGCGCGCTCTGGCTGGCCTCAAGGCTCGCGTAAGGCGGCTGCGGCACCGCCGCGAAGACCTCAACGACCGACACTGTAAACGCCGAGTCACCGAGTTTGCTGCACTGACCTACGTATGATTCCTTAAGTAGTTTCAAACCACTGGCTAGTTGTTGCAGCGCAAATACTGCGACGCAAAAAAGGGAGCAGAGTGCGGCGGTAGTCAAACGCAAGGAGCACTTTCCATGTTGACCCGCAGAGCCGCATTGATGAGCGCAGCCGCTGCAGCCCTGATGCTGGCTGCGTCCGCACCTGCCAAAGCCGCCGACGATCTGAAGCTGCCACGCCAGAAAGTCGAGCTGGTCGCCCCACCCTTCGTGCACGCGCACGAGCAGGCCACCAAGCAGGGTCCGAAGATCATGGAGTTCACGCTCACGATCGAGGAGAAGAAGGTCGTCATCGACGAGAAGGGCACCACCTTCCAGGCCATGACTTTCAACGGCTCGATGCCCGGCCCGCTGATGGTCGTGCACGAGGGCGACTATGTCGAGGTGACGCTGGTCAACCCGGCCACCAACTCGATGCCGCACAATGTCGACTTCCACTCCGCGACCGGCGCGCTCGGCGGCGCCGAGCTGACGCTGGTCAACCCCGGCGAGCAGGCGACGTTGCGCTGGAAGGCCACGCGCACCGGCACCTTCGTCTATCACTGCGCCCCGGGCGGCCCGATGATCCCCTGGCATGTCGTTTCCGGCATGAACGGCGCCGTCATGGTGCTGCCGCGTGAAGGGCTGACCGACGGCAAGGGCAAGCCGGTCAAGTACGACCGCGTCTACTATATCGGTGAGCAGGACATGTATGTGCCGCGCGACGAGAAGGGCAACTTCAAGTCTTACGATTCGCCCGGCGAGTCCTACAACGACACCGTCGAGGTGATGCGCAAGCTGACACCGACCCATGTCGTGTTCAACGGCAAGGTGGGCGCGCTGACCGGCAAGAACGCGTTGACCGCCAAAGTCGGCGAGACCGTGCTGATCGTGCACTCGCAGGCCAATCGCGACAGCCGTCCACACCTGATCGGCGGCCATGGCGACTATGTCTGGGAGACCGGAAAATTCTCCAATGCGCCGGAGACGGGGCTGGAGACCTGGTTCATCCGCGGCGGCTCGGCGGGTGCTGCGACCTACAAGTTCCTGCAGCCCGGCATCTACGCCTACGTCACGCATAACCTGATCGAGGCCGTCGAGCTCGGCGCCACCGCCCACTTCAAGGTGGAAGGCAAGTGGAACGACGACCTGATGACCCAGGTAAAGGCTCCGGCGGAGATTCCGGCGCCCAAGACCAACTAACCTCGCGATGAGGGCGCCGCGCGCCGGCGCCCTCTCCCATCCTCGAATGCATTGCCATGCTGACCGCATTCAAACTCAAGCTCACTCTCGCCTGCGTCGCCGGACTTGCCGGCCCGCTCGCGGTTGCACCCCTGCTGTCGAATGCCGGACTTCGCGGCGGCGCTAACGGCATCGAACAGACCATCGTGGAGGTGCGCGCCGGCAACGTGTCCTACCGCGTTGCCGGCGATTTCACCCGCAACGGCAAACAGGCGGCGGCCCCCTTGCGGCAGATCAGCTTCGAGAGTCCGCTTGCCATCATGAAGCATCAGGTCAGTTCCGCCGATTATCAGGCCTGCGTCGACGATAGCGCCTGCCGCGCGCTCGACCGCGCCGTGACTGTCGCCGCCGATCGACCCGCGGTGCAGGTGAGCTGGCACGACGCCAACGCCTATGCTGCCTGGCTGTCGCAGCGGATCGGCGAGAAATACCGCCTTCCTACCGACGAGGAATGGGCGTTCGCCGCCGGCAGCAAGTTCGCCGATGACGGGCTGCCCGTCGACGATGATGATCCCGCGAAACGCTGGATCGCGCGCTACGAGCGCGAGTCCGCGCGCAATTCCGCCGGGGCCGACACGCGCGCCTTCGGCCATTTTGGCGTCAATGAGAACGGCCTTGCCGACCTCGCGGGCAATGTCTGGGAATGGACCTCGACCTGCTTTACCCGCCACCGGCTGGACGATGCCGACGAAACCGTATCGAGCAAGGCGAATTGCGGCGTCCGCGTCGTCGAGGGCCAGCATCGCTCCTACGTCACGGATTTCATCCGCGATGCCCGTGCCGGCGGCTGCGCGGTCGGCGTGCCGCCGGACAATCTCGGCTTCCGGCTGGTGCGGGAGCCGCGCTCCTTGATCAGCCGCGTCGCGAAGGCGCTGAATATCGCGCGCAGCTAGCGCGAGATGAAATTGGGCCAGGCTGGAACGGCATCGGAAATCGACCTCTCTCATCGAGAGAGGTCGGATCGCATCGGCAGCCGGGGCAGACTGCCGCAGGCAAGTGTCGCGCAGCGGTGAAGCGCGCTCTGGAATCGCTCTAAATCCGTCATTTCGCGACATCGCGCCGCTGACGGCGGCGCCTCGCCCGCGCTACTCAGCGGCATCCACCATCCCGTGCCGGAGCGTCCTCATGATGAAGTTTCGCGTCCTCGCCGCAAGCGCGGCAGTGCTTTGCCTGGCAGCATCGCTGGCCCCGACGAGCGCCGGCGCCCAAAGTGGCGAAGTCAACGTCTACACCTATCGCGAGACCAAGCTGATCCAGCCGCTGTTCGACGCCTTCACCAAGGATACCGGCATCAAGGTCAATATCGTCTCGGCAAGCTCCGGGCTCGAGCAGCGCATGAAGGCCGAAGGCGCCAACAGCCCGGCCGACGTACTGCTCACGGTCGATCTTGGCCGCCTCGACGACGCCGTGCAGGCCGGCGTCACCCAGCCGATCAAGTCGGTGGTGATTGACGAGACCGTGCCGCCGCAGTTTCGCGATCCCGACGGCCAATGGGCCGGCATTTCCATGCGCGCGCGCGTGATCTATGCCTCGAAGGACCGCGTCAAGCAGGACAAGATCAACTACGAGGAACTCGCCGATCCCAAGTGGAAGGGCAAGATCTGCATCCGCTCCGGTCAGCACATCTACAACAACGGGCTGTTTGCGGCCTATGTGGCCAGGTACGGCGAGGCCAAGGCCGAGGAATGGCTGAAGGGCGTCAAGGCCAATCTGGCGCAAAAACCTTCCGGCGGCGATCGCGAAGCCGCGCGCGATGTTGCGGCCGGCAAGTGCGACATCGGCATCGGCAACACCTACTACTGGGCGCTGATGATGAACAACGATCCCGAGAAGAAGCCGTGGGCTGAAGCGACCAGGGTGATCCTGCCGACCTTCGAAGGCGGCGGCACCCACGTCAATCTCTCTGGCGTGGTGCTGGCCAAGCATGCGCCGAACAAGGCCAACGCCATGAAGCTGATCGACTGGCTCGCCGGCGAGAAGGCACAGAAAATCTACGCGGATTCCAACTACGAATATCCGATCCGCGCCGGCGTCGCCGTCAACGCAACGATTGCGAGCTACGGCAAGCTGACCGCCGATCCGACGCCGATCGCCAGGATCGTCGCCAATCGCAGGGCGGCAGCGACACTGGTGGACAAGGTCGGGTTCGATAATTGATTGATCGCAACACGTCGCGACGTCATTTCCGCCAGCATGCCCTCTCCTTGCCGGGAGAGGGCATCATGCTGCATGGGACGCCGGCGTCTTGCCGATGTGAGTGGGCGTGAGGCGAAACGCGCAGACCGGGCGAATCGCGGCGGCGATCGCGATCGGGACCGCCGTCCTGGTCGCCGCGCCCGTCATCTCGATCATCGCGCTGGCGATGCAGCCTGCGCCCGACGTCTGGCAGCCGCTGATCGAATATGTGCTGCCGCGCAGCCTTCTCGATACCGCGTTGCTGCTCGGCGGCGTCGCTCTGCTGTCGCTCGCCATCGGCTCCGGGACGGCGTGGGCGGTTTCGCTGCATGAATTCCGCGGCCGTGCGATGCTGCTGTGGCTCCTGCCGCTGCCGCTCGCGATTCCTACCTACCTTGCCGCCTACGTCTATGTCGACCTGTTCGAGCCGTTCGGCCTTGTCCACCAAGCGCTCGCCGCCTCGCTTCCGCTGCAGGATGCGGTGCGCCTGCTGCCTAACCTGCGTTCGCTGCCTGGCGCCGTCGTCGTGATCGCGCTGGTGCTCTATCCTTACGTCTATCTTTCCGCGTGCACGATGTTCCAGCTGCAGAGCGCAGAGTTTGCCGAAGCCGCCAGGACGCTCGGCGCCAGCCGCTGGACCATTTTCCGGCGCGTCTCGCTGCCGATGGCGCGGCCGGCGCTGGCGGTGGGTGTCGCGCTGGTGTCGCTGGAAACCCTCAACGACATCGGCGCCAGCGAATATCTGGGCGTGCGCACGCTCACCGTGTCGGTATTCACGACCTGGCTCAACCGCGGCAGCCTTGCCGGCGCCGCGCAGATTTCCTGCCTGATGCTGGCGATCGTGGCCGTGCTGATCGCGGTCGAACGCTACGGACGGCGCAACGTCACCACGGAATTTTCCGCCGAGAGCCCGCGGCTAACGCCGAGGACCAGGCTTAAGGGACTGAAAGGCGGCTGCGCGCTCGCGGCCTGCCTCGTGCCGGTCGTGCTCGGATTCCTGGTGCCGCTGGCCTTTCTCGCGCATCAGAGCTTCAAGCGTGGCTTGCTGGCGGATTTCGACGCGGCATTGTGGCGCGATGCCTTCAACTCGGTGGCGTTCGCGAGCCTTGCCACGCTGGCCGCACTCCTGCTCGGCTTTGCGACCATTCTCGCCTGGCGCTGGCGGCCGAACATGCTGCGCTTTACCGCCATGACCATTGCACAAACCGGCTACACCTTGCCGGGATTGGTGCTGGCGCTCGGCCTGCTCGCCCCACTGCTTGCCGTGGACAACGCCCTGAACGCGCTCGCCAGCTGGTTCGGACGCTCGCTGCCGGGGCTGATCATCATCGGCTCCGGCGCTGCCGTCGTCATCGCCTATGTGATCCGCTTTCTCGCGGTGCCGACCGGCTTCATCAAGGCGGGCTTCGAACGGATTCCGCGCGACTATGACGACAGCGCGCGCGCCGCCGGGGCCAGCCAAGGCACGACGATGCGGCTGATCCACCTGCCGCTGCTGCGCCCGGCGATGCTCGGTGCGGTCATCGTGGTGTTCGTGGATTGCCTGAAGGAATTGCCGGCGACGCTGCTGCTGCGGCCGCTGAATGTCGAGACGCTGGCCACCTCGATCTACCAGTACGCCAGCCGCGGCAGCTTCGAGGAAGGCGCGCTCGCGGCGCTGCTGATCGTCGCTGCCAGCATCGGCCCGGTGGCGTGGCTGACACGCTTCTCGGACATGCCGAGCGGACCGGCCTAGGGCCGGTCTGGTCGAATTCAGTCGCGAGCCTTACGCGTTCTTCAGCGCGACGCGGAATTCGGCCTCGGTCTTGGCCTTCACCTCGTCGAGGGTCACGCCGTCGGCCAGCTCGATCAGCGCCATGCCATCCTTGCCGTGCTTGTCGATGGTGAACACGGCAAGATCGGTGACGACCATGTCGACCACCCGTTCGCCGGTGAGCGGCAGGTTGCACTTCTTCAGAAGCTTCGGGCCGTCCTTGGCGGAATGCTCCATGACCACAACGACGCGCTTGACGCCGGCGACGAGGTCCATGGCGCCGCCCATGCCCTTCACCATCTTGCCGGGGATCATCCAGTTGGCGAGGTCGCCGTTCTGCGCCACCTGCATCGCGCCGAGAATGGAAAGATCAATATGGCCGCCGCGCACCATGCCGAAGGAATCGGCCGAGGAGAAATAGCTGGTCGAGGGCAGTTCGCTCACCGTCTGCTTGCCGGCGTTGATGAGATCGGCATCGACCTCGTCCTCATAGGGGAACGGGCCCATGCCGAGCATGCCGTTCTCGCTCTGCAGGTTCACGTCCATTCCGTCGGGGATGTAGTTCGAGACCAGCGTCGGAATGCCGATACCGAGATTGACGTAATAGCCGTCGCGCAATTCCTTTGCGGCGCGGGCTGCCATCTGTTCACGGGTCCAGGCCATCTTGATTCTCCTCGTGTGACTACGCGGCGGGGCGCGGACGGGTGTTGCGGAATTCGATGTGCTTCTTCTCGGTGCCGACTTCGACGATGCGCTTGACGAAGATGCCGGGCGTATGGATGTGGTCCGGATTGAGCTCGCCGGCCGGCACGAGGTGCTCGACCTCGGCCACGGTGATCTTCGCGGCCGTCGCCATCATCGGGTTAAAGTTGCGTGCGGTCTTGCGGTAGATCAGGTTGCCGGCGGTGTCGCCTTTCCAAGCATGTACGATCGCCAGATCGGCGAACAGGCCGCGCTCCATCACGTACTTCTCGCCGTCGAAATCCTTCACCTCCTTGCCCTCGGCAATCAGCGTGCCGACGCCGGTCTTGGTATAGAAGGCCGGAATGCCGGCGCCGCCGGCGCGAATGCGCTCGGCCAGGGTGCCCTGCGGATTGAATTCGAGTTCCAGTTCGCCGGCGAGGTATTGCTGCGCGAACAGCTTGTTCTCACCGACATAGGACGAGATCATCTTCTTGATCTGCCGCGTTTCGAGCAGGCGGCTCAGCCCGATACCGTCGACTCCGGCATTGTTGGAGATGAAGGTGAGACCCTTCACTCCGGAATCGCGGATGGCGTCCGACAGGGTTTCGGGGATGCCGCACAGGCCGAAACCGCCGGACATGACCATCATGCCGTCCTTGAGAATGCCGTCGAGAGCCGATTTGGCGTCGGGGTAGACCTTGTTCATGGAGATTGACCTGATGGAGGGGACGAAGGCGCTGGCGGCGCTCTCGCGGGCTATTATGAGATTGGCTTTTATTAGGCGAATTCTTCGCAACGCGTCAATGACGGGCACCTGCCGGTTTCCGCGTCATTACGGCCTTGAAAGGGACAAGAAAACCCATCAAGTTGCGGAGGTTGGCGCGGGCGGGGGGTAGGCTAGGGTCCGTGTGGCGCGCCGCCTTTGTCTCCTCAAACACCAAACGAATTTTAGCTGGATCATGGCATTGACGATGGCCCAAGGAATGAAGCGCCTGGGGATGCCGGTTGCGGCATTTTTAGGCGTGGCCGTGCTGTGCCTGATTGCAACATCATGGTTCCTCAACCGTGACGCCCTGCAGAAAGCGGTCGAGGCGCAGATCCGCGCCGTCACCGGGCTCGATCTCGTCGTCAAGGGATCGACCGACATTTCGGTGTTTCCCGCAAGCTACGTCTCCTTCCACGACGTCGGCCTGAAGGGCGCGGCGGCCGCCGACCCCGCGCTGCATGTCGACGTGCTGACTGCCAACCTGCGGCTGCTGCCGCTGCTGCTGCGCCGGTTCGAAATCTCCGACGTGATGATGTTGCGCCCGACCATCCACGTGGTGCGCGACGGCAATGGCGAGAGCAACTGGACGCCGTTCGTCGAGACCATCGCGAAGGCCATGAAGCCCGGCGCGGAGAACCAGGTGTCGTTTTCCGAAATCCGCATCCAGGACGGCGTGCTGAAATACCAGGATGCGGCCAACAATGCTGTCGAGACGCTTGGCGACATCGATCTCTCGCTGGCGTGGCCATCGATCTCGCGCTCCTTTGCGGCGACCGGGCAGTTCGACTGGCGCGGCGAGCGCGTCGATGGCTCGGTCAGCGCCAGCGATTTCGTCGCGCTGCTCTCGGGCGAACGCTCGGGCCTGAAGGCGCGCCTTACGTCT
Organism: Bradyrhizobium sp.; assembly: GCA_036406295.1. Taxonomy (GTDB): domain Bacteria; phylum Pseudomonadota; class Alphaproteobacteria; order Rhizobiales; family Xanthobacteraceae; genus Bradyrhizobium. Next base: position 26,232 of record DASWVJ010000269.1, on the reverse strand, counting down.
GCGCCGCTGAAGCTTGCCTTCGACGGCACCGTCGCCAACCGCACCAGCATGATGATGGAAGGCACCGTTACCGTCGACTCGCTGTCGCTGCGCAACGCGTTGCGCTGGACCGGGCAACAGGCGCCGGCCGGCGGCGGCTTCGGCCGCTTCGCGCTGAAGGCGCGCGCCAATGTCGTCGGCGGCTCGGTGGCGCTCACCAACGTCAATGTCGAACTCGACGGCAATGCCGCCGAGGGCGTCATGACCTTCGCCAATAACGGCCGTCAGACCGTGCAGGCGACGCTTGCCGCGGGCAACCTCGACTTCACGCCCTACATCTCCACCGTGCGCCTGCTCGCCTCCGGTGCACGCGACTGGAACCGGCAATTGTTCGACCTCAATGCGCTGTCGGCGACCGATCTCGACATGCGCCTGTCGGCCGCCAGGGTGACGGTAGGCCCGACCAGGCTCGGGCGGACCGCGTTCGGCGCGAATTTGCGCAATGGCGCGCTGGCGCTCTCTGTCGGCGAAGCGCAGATGTATGGCGGGATCGCCAAGGGCTCGCTGGGGATTGCGCGCTCGGACACCATCGCCGACGTTCGCGCCCAGTTCCAGCTCACCGATGTCGATCTGCAGGCCGCCGCCGGCGAATTGTTCGGCGTCAACAGGCTCTCCGGCCGCGGCAACCTCAGCGTCTCGCTGGTCGCCTCCGGCTCCAGCCCCTTTGGCCTTGCCTCCTCGCTCGACGGCACGGCGACGCTCACCGGCCATGATGGCGCGATCTCGGGCTTCAATGTCGAGCAGCTGTTGAAGCGGCTGGAGCGCCGGCCGCTATCCGGCGCCGGCAATTTTCGGCAAGGTTCGACGCCCTATGACAGCATCAATATCTCGGTGAGATTTGCCGACGGCATCGCGACCGCCGACGACGTCCGCGTCGAGAGCCCGACCTCGCGGCTGAAGCTGACGGGGACGGCGTCGGTGCCGGCGCGCGAATACGACCTCAAGGGCATTGCCAGCCTGATCTCGGCATCGAGCGGCAATCCCGGCTTCGAACTGCCCTTCGTCGTGCAGGGGCCGTGGGACGATCCGCTGATCTTCCCCGATCCGGAAAGCCTGATCCGCCGCTCGCCCGCAACCGAGCCGCTGCTCGATGCAGTGAGAGACAAGAAGACGCGCGACGCCGTCAAATCGGTGATCGAGCGCTTCACCGGCGGCGGCCTGCGCCGGCCCGCACCGGATGCGGCGCCGGCGGCAAAGGAAGCGGCCAAGCCCAACTAAGACTTTGGTATTGAGAATTGCGCTGGGCACGTGCTTGCGCAAAGCCTTGCCGATTTTTCATCGCGGGGAACAGCAATCAGCATCTGGAATGATTGGGAACCATTCGGTAAAGGCAGCTGATCGACCGGCAAAGACCGGGAAAAGCTTAGGGAGAACATCGTGAGATCCAAGGCATTGATAGCGCTGTCAGGAGCGGTCGCGATAGCAGGACTTCTGTCGGCGACGGCTCCAGCTTTCGCGCAACAAAAGACAATCACCGTCTGGTTCGCCAAGGGCTTCTACAGGTCCGAAGATGACGCACTGATCGAGGCGATCAAGAAGTTCGAGGCCAAGACGGGCATCAAGGTCGAGCTGTCACAATACGCCATTCAGGACATGATTCCGAAGACCGTGGCCGCGCTGGATTCCGGCACCGTGCCCGACGTCGCCTATTCCGACAGCTATGACGTGCAGGCGCAGGGCAAGTGGGCCTTTGAGGGCAAGCTGGAAGACCTGTCCGATATCATGACGCCGATGAAGTCGGCATTCGCGCCGAATACGCTGGAGACGGTGAACCTCTACAACGACGTTGCCAAGAAGCGCGCCTATTACGGCTTCCCGCTGAAGCAGCAGAGCATGCATGTGCAGATCTGGCAGGACATGCTGGAGCAGGCCGGCTTCAAGCAGAGCGACATCCCGACCAAGTGGGAGGACTACTGGTCGTTCTGGTGCAACAAGGTGCAGCCCGCCAGCCGCAAGGCCACCGGCCAGCGCGTCTATGCCGTGGGCCAGCCGATGGGCGTGGAATCGACCGACAGCTTCCAGTCATTCTACACCTTCATGGACGCCTACAATGTCAAGCTGGTCGACGACGACGGCAAGCTGCTGGTCGACGATCCCAAGAACCGCGACGGCCTGATCAAGGCGCTGAAGGACTACACCGACACCTACATCAAGGGCTGCACGCCGCCCTCCTCCACCACCTGGAAGGACCCGGACAACAACGTCGCCTTCCACAACAAGACGATCGTGATGACGCACAACTTCACGATCTCGATCGCGGCGAAGTGGTTCGAGGATTCCACCAACCCGACGCTGACGCCCGAACAGCGCGCCGCCGGCAAGAAGGCCTATGAGGAGACGATCATCACCGCCTCCTTCCCGAACAAGCCGGACGGCTCGAAGATCAAGTACCGCTCCGACGTCAAGACCGGGCTCATGTTCGCCGCTGCCAAGAACAAGGCGGAGGGCAAGGAGTTCATCAAGTTCCTGATGCAGGAAGAGAACCTCCGTCCCTACATCGAGGGCGCGCTCGGCCGCTGGTTCCCGGTGACCACCGCCAGCCAGCAGAGCCCGTTCTGGCAGGCGGACCGCCATCGCAAGGCCGTGTACAATCAGTTCACCGGCGGCACCACGCCGTTCGACTTCACCAAGAACTGGAAGTTCACCATTCTCAACAACGAGAACGTCTGGGCCAAGGCGATGAACCGCGTGGTCAGCGAGAAGGTGCCGGTCGAGAAGGCCGTCGACGAGCTGATCGCCCGCATCAAGCAGGTCGCGGGCTAGACTACGGCCACATGGTTCGAGGCGCGCGGCTTTTTTGGATTGCACCATTCGCTGACGGCCGAGCTGGGCTCGGCCGGCTCGGGTGCCCACCGCGCTCCTCACCATGAGGGTCTTAAGACCTCATCCGGAGGAGCCCGCCAAAGGCGGGCGTCTCGAAGGATGAAGCCACTGAAAAATGGGCTAGACTGGATGCCGGCTGCCGCGCGCAGTCGGCGTCATCCCGGTGAGTAGAAAATATGGCGATCACGCTTTCCGGCGACCACGCGATATCCAGCCCGCCGCTGTCGGCGCGGCTGTCGACGCCGCAGGCGTGGGGCGTGGTTCTGCTGGCGCCCTACCTGCTCGTGTTCCTCGCCTTCGTGGTCTATCCCGTCTCCTACGGGCTCTGGCTGGCGCGGGCGCCAAGCAACTATGTCGCGCTCTGGCACGATCCGATCTTTGCGCGCGCCGCGGTCAACACGCTGATCTTCCTCGTGGTCGGCATCAACCTGAAAATGCTGATCGCACTGTTCCTGTCCGGTTTCTTCGCGCAGCAGCGCGTCTGGATCCGGTGGCTGTCGGTACTGTTCATCCTGCCCTGGGCGGTGCCGTCGATCCCGACCATCCTGTCGGTGCGCTTCATGCTCAATCCCGAATGGGGCATGATCAACCAGATTATCTTCAAGCTGACCGCCGAGGACGGCCCGAACTGGCTCAACGACCCCGCTGTCGCGCTCGGCATGGCGATCGCCGTGCACATCTGGAAATCGCTGCCGTTCTGGACGCTGATCCTGCTGACCGGACGCCTTGCGATCTCGCATGACATGTACGAGGCCGCCGACGTCGATGGCGCCAGCTGGTCGCAGAAGTTCCGCTACATCACCTGGCCGTCGGTGCGCACGCTCTATGTCACCTGCACGCTGCTGTCGATGATCTGGACGCTCGGCGACTTCAACAGCGTGTACCTGCTCACCGGCGGCGGGCCGGCCGACCTCACCCATGTGCTGTCGACGCTCGGCATCCGGTATCTGCGGCTCGACCAGCTCAACCTCGCAATGGCGTCGATCGTCTGCGCGCTGCCGCTGGTGCTGCCGCTGGTCTATTTCATGATGAAACGGTTGTCGCGATGAAGCTTCCATCCTTGCGCGAAGTCGGCACCGAGGCGCGGCTTTTGCTGATCGGCATCCCCGTGTTCATCTGGACGATGATTCCGATCTACCACATGTTCCTGTTCGCGATCTCGCCGAAGGAAGACGCGTTCTCCGGCAAACTGTGGCCGGCGCATCCGACGCTGAACAATTTCAAGATCGTGTTCTACCAGGAGCATTACTTCCTGCGCGATTTCTGGATTCAGTTCTGGAATTCCACCGTGATCGCGCTGGCCGCGGGCGTGCTGACGCTATTCATCGCCACCGCCGCGGCCTTCTCGATCTCGCGGCTGCGCGTGCCCGGCGGCCGCGCGGTGATGAATCTCGCGTTGCTCACCTATTTCATCCCGGCCGCGTTCCTCGCCGTGCCGATGTACCGCACCATGGGCAATTATGGCCTGCTCAACAACCACTGGTCGCTGATCCTCGCCATGGTGACCATCGCCTCGCCCTACGCAATCTGGGTGCTCAAACAGGCCTCCGACAAGCTGCCGCTCGAACTCGACGAGGCCGCCGTCATGGACGGCGCCACCACGCTGCAACTGTTCCGCCTGGTCTATGTGCCACTGATGATGCCCTCGCTGGTTGCAGTCGGCACCTATGCGATCCTGCTCGCCTGGAACGAATATCTCTATGCGTTCCTGCTGCTGTCCAGGGATACCGACATCACGCTGCCCGTGGCGCTCGGCAACTTCCTGGCCGCCGACGACTCGCCGTGGGAACTCTTGATGACCACGGGCTTCATCTACGCGCTGCCGCCGGCCGCGATCTACTACGTCTTCAGGCGTTACATGGTCGGCGGGCTGACCGCCGGTGCGGTGAAGTCGTGAGGCCCTGACGTCATCGCGAGCGAAGCGACCCGTGATGACGATCGTTAGAGCGGCACGGCGTTCTCGCCCTGCGTACGCGAGAGTTTCGAGGCAAACGACGCCACGGATATCACGACCGCGATCAGCGCGAGCACCATGGTGGAGATCGCGTTGATCTCCGGCTTCACGCCCAGCCGCACTTCGGAATAGATGCGGATCGGCAGCGTCGCCGAGCCGGGGCCGGTGGTGAAGCTGGCGATCACGACATCATCGAGCGAGAGCGTGAAGGCGAGCATCCAGCCTGCCACAATGGAAGGCAGGATCAACGGCAGGGTCACCGACAGGAACGCGCGCACGGGGTTGCAGCCGAGATCCATCGCGGCTTCCTCCAGGCTGCGGTCGATCGAACCGAGCCGGGACTGCACCACCACGGTGACAAAGCACATGGTGAGCGTGGTATGCGCGATGGTGACGGTCCAGAATCCGCGCCCGGCATCGAGCGCGACGAACAGCAGGAGCAGCGACAGGCCGGAAATCACTTCCGGCATCACCAGCGGCGCATAGAGCATGCCGGAGAACAGCATGCGACCCTTGAAGCGCTCGCCGCGCGTGAGTGCGACGGCGGCGAGCGTGCCGAGAACGGTAGCAATCGTTGCCGACGCGGCGGCGACGCGCAGGCTCATCCAGGCCGCCTCCAGCATCGCGCGGTCGTTGAAGAACTCGTGGTACCAGCGCAGCGACCAGCCGCCCCATACCGACACCAGCCTCGAGTCGTTGAAGGAATAGATCACGAGGATGACGATCGGCAGGTAGAGGAACGCAAGGCCCAGCGCGAGCGCGGTGATGTTGAACGGCGTGATGCGGTTGATCTTGCGCGAGGCCATCAGCGCGCCCCCAGCCGGCGGTGCTGCACGCGCTCATATAGCAGCAGCGGCCCGACCAGCAGAACCAGCAGCACGACCGCTACCGCAGAGGCCACCGGCCAGTCCTTATTGGTGAAGAATTCGAGCCACAGCGTCTGGCCGATCATGAATGCGTTGGAACCTGCGAGCAGGTCGGGGATCACGAACTCGCCGACGATCGGGATGAAGCAGAGCAACGCCCCCGCCCCTACCCCCGGCAGCGACAGCGGAACCGTCACCTGCCAGAACGCCTGCCGCGGCGAAGCGCCGAGATCGGCGGCGGCCTCCAGCAGCGCCGGGTCCTGCTTCGCCAGTGTCGCAAACAACGGCAGGATCATGAACGGCAGGTAGGAATAGACGATGCCGATATACATCGCGGTGTCGGTGGAGAGCCAGACCAGCGGCGCCGAGATCAGGTGCAGTTTCAGCAGCACGGTGTTGAGCAGGCCGTCGTGCTGGAGGATGTTGATCCAGGCATAGATGCGGATCAGGAACGAGGTCCAGAACGGCACGATGACCAGCATCATCGCGATTGCCTGCCAGCGCTGCGGCAGCCGCGCCATGCCATAGGCGATGGGATAGCCGATCAGGAGCAGCATCGCGGTCGAGAACAGTGCGACCGCGAGGCTGCGCAGATAGGACAGGATGTAAAGATTATCCGAGATCAGCAGCCTGAAATTATCGAGCGTGAATTGCTCGAGCGCCGCCCTGGTGGCCTCGCGCCCCTCCCAGAGGTCGAACACCGGCACATAGGGCGGCTGCGCGATCACGGTCTGCGACAGCGCGATCTTGAGTACGAAGCCGAACGGTACCAGGAAGAACAGCACCATCCACAAATAGGGTGCGATCGCCGCATAGCGCGCGGGACGGGCGAAGATACGGCGCGCGCTCATTGTTCCAGCACCAGGCAGTCATCGGGCGTGAACCACGCCACTACGCGCTGGCCCGCCGTATAGGCATCGATGACCCGCGTGGTGTTCGCCATCGATGAGCGCATCACCGCGCCGGAATCGAGCCTCACCTTGTAGGTGGTGAGCCCGCCGAGATAGCCGACATCGGTGATGACGCCCTCCAGACAGTTGAAGGCGCGAAGGCTGGTGCCATCGGCCGACGGTGCACGGCGCGACAGCTTGACCTTCTCGGGCCGGATCGCGACGCTGACGACGGATTTTGTCGGAGCACTGCGCGGCTCGGCGACCTGGATCGTGCCGGCATCGCGCGTCGAAACCGCGAAGCGGCCGGCCTCGGTCGCGCCGACCTGCCCCTCGAACAGATTGATGTCGCCGACGAACTCCGCGATCCAGCGCGAGGCCGGCGTCTCGTAGAGGTCGCGCGGCGTCGCCACCTGGTCGAGCCGGCCGGCGTCCATCACGCCGATGCGGCTTGCCATGGTCATGGCCTCTTCCTGGTCGTGGGTGACGATGATGAAGGTCATGCCGAGGCGGCGCTGCAACTCCATCAATTCGGCTTGCGTACTCTCGCGCAGCTTCTTGTCGAGCGCGGCGAGCGGCTCATCGAGCAGCAGCACCTGCGGCCGCCGCGCCAGCGAGCGCGCCAGTGCCACACGCTGGCGCTGCCCGCCGGACAGCTGCTCCGGCTTGCGCTTCTCCATGCCCTCGAGCTTGACGAGGGCCACCATCTCGGCGACGCGGGTATTGATGTCGGCCCTTGCCATACCAGCGCGCTTCAGCCCGAAGGCGATGTTGTCCCTGACCGAAAGATGCGGGAACAGCGCATAGTTCTGGAACATCATGTTGACCGGCCGCTCATGCGGCAGCACCGGCGCGATGTCGCGGCCATTGAGCAGGATGCGGCCTTCATCCGGCGTCTCGAAGCCGGCGAGCATGCGCAGAAGCGTCGTCTTGCCGCAGCCGCTGGGACCCAGCAGCGCAAAGAATTCGCCGGCACGGATGTCGAGCGTGACGTGATCGACCGCGCGGAAATTGCCGAATTTCTTCGCGACGCCTTCGATGCGCAAAAGCGGCATATCAGAATCGAGTTCGACCGGTACTCCGGCCGCAGGCTCCAGCTTCGCAGGCTCGACCGCCGGCAATTCCGGCTTGGCGGGCTCCGCCGCCTCGTTATTCCGTAGTTTCTCAGACATGTCCCTTCCGGCCCATCGTGCCCGCAAGCTAGCGACGGATCGGCAGAGGCTCAACAGGGGTGCGATGCGCCCTCCCCGGATTCCGGACCCATCCCGCAAAAATTCCGCTCAGGCCCATGAACGCGTTCCGAGCCGGGAACGACTATCGACTGGAGTTGATGGCCGATCGGGGGACCAATGCAGGATGGACAGTCGCGCCGATTTCACATCTCGACGGACATGTTTCCGGACGAGAAGCGCCTTGCCGCATGGCGCGAGGTGTATGGGCGTGGCATTGCGCGGGTGGATATCGCGCCGCTCACGGACGATCCGTTTCACGCCGACGTGACCTTCAGCCTCTTGCCCAATGTCGCCATCGCATCCGGGTCGCGTTCACCGGCGCATTATCGTGTGACGCAGGAAATGCTCAAAGACGCCCGCGACATCATCGCGGTCAGCATTTTGCGATCGGGCGAGGCGTCAGCCACGCAATTCGGCAAGGAGTTGATCGGCGGCGTCGGCAGCGCCAGCGTGCTGTCGGGGGTCGATCCCTCCGTCAGCACGCTGACCACCGACGGCAGCTTCATTACGCTGGCTCTGGCGCGTCCCGCCATCGCGGAGCTCGCTCCGGATTTCGAGGCCGCCTTCGGCCGGCCGATCCCCGCCGACGACCCGGCGCTCCGCCTCCTCGTCAAATATCTCGATGCGGTGCTGGCGGCCGACGAACTGACCCATCCCGAGGTCGCCCGCTCGGTCTCCGCCCACATTCTCGACCTCGTCGCGCTGGCGCTCGGCGCGCGCGGCGACCAGGCCGAGGCGGCGATGGGCGGCGCCAAGGCAGCGCGGCTGAGGGCGTTGAAAGCCGACGTGATGTCGATGCTCGGCAATTGCGAGCTGTCGTCGGAACTGATCGCCGGCCGTCACAACATCTCTTCGCGCTATGTGAGAAAATTGTTCGAGCAGGAAGGTACCTCGTTCACGTCATTCGTGCTTGGCGAGCGGCTGACGCGGGTGCGCCGCATGCTGCACGAGTCCCGCTACGCGCATCTGACCATCGCGCAGCTCGCGCACGCCTGCGGCTTCAACGATATCTCCTATTTCAACCGTACCTTCCGCCGCCATTTCGGCGCCACGCCGACGGATGTGAGGGGAGAAAAATCCCGTTCGCCGGATGGCTGAAAGGGCGCACGCATTTCGTCCATGTCGCCGGCTCGCGGCGGGTCTGCCACGGACACACAAGTCAAGGCCATTTGGGCCAAAGCACGGATCGCAGGACGTCGTTGCACTACGCCCGGCTCGCCATGAATACCGTCAGTCTTTCGCGGTCGGCGGCAGGCATGGTGAGGCCGAGCTTCGTGCGCCGCCACAGCACGTCATCGGGGAAGCGCGCCCATTCCTTGCTCATGAGGTAGCGCACTTCCGTTGCCGTCAGTTCGGGACCGAAGGCGGGGCCGAGATCCTCTTTCGATTTGGCCTCGCCCAAGATCGTAGCCAGCCGGGAGCCGTAGGCTGAGACCATGCGGCGGGCCTCGTGCTCGCCGAGAAACCGCCAGTGGTCGCGGGCGCCGTCGACCTCGTCCTCGAACTTCGCCCAGCTGAAATCGCCGCCGGGCAGCGGCGCTGCCGCGGTCCAGCGCGGCGACATCGGATAGAATTTCGACAGCTGCGACACCGCGCGCTCGGCGCGCAGCCGCGCCGTCGTGACATCGCCGCCAAAAATCGTCACCAGCGGCGCTTTGCCGCGCTTTGCCTCGAAATTCAGCACGCCATCCCGCCGCAGGCCGCTCGCGCCGCGTCCAATCACGGAATTGGCCCCGGAAACCGTGCGCACCACGTCGGAGGTCTCGACCCGCTGGCGAAAGTAACGGTTGGCGGCGTCGCAGAGATAGGCGACGTCGTTCGCCGCCATCGCGACCACGGCCGGATCACCCTTGAAAGCGTGACCGACCGTGCCGATCAGGGTGAAGTCGCGTTCGTAGGGGCTGGCGAAGATCAGCCGGCGGTCGTGGTTCTGGAAGACATAGACGTTGTCGCTGTCGAACAGCCGCTTCACCACGATCTGGCTGATCTGGGTGGTGCCGAGCGGCGGGGCCGGCACGCGCAGCACGGTGTCGGCGACCGAAGCGGTCCAGGCCCCGGTGGCATTGACCAGGGCTCTGGCGGTGGCGATCCGGCGATGGCCGCGGTCGATGATCACCAGCCGCCAGACTTCCGTGCGGTCGGCGCGGACACAGCGCGCGCCGGTGCAGATCGAGGCGCCGCGCTCAGCGGCGTCCACCGCCGACAGCACCACCAGGCGGGAATCGTCGACGATGCAGTCGGAATACTCGAAGGCCGTGCCGAACGGCCGCCTTAGCGCGTCGCCGACAGGGTGATGCGTGACGTCGACCGTCCCGGAGGGCGGCAGCGGCCGCCGCGCCCCCAGCCGGTCGTAGAGCCAGAGCCAGGCCCGCAGCACCCAGGCCGGCCGCTCCTCGGCATGCGCGGGGATGGCAAAGCGCATCGGGCGCACCAGATGCGGCGCGATGCGCAGCCAGACGTCGCGTTCGGCCAGCGCCGCACGCACCCGGCGGAAATCCCGCCGCTCCAGCACCGAGAGATCGCCATGGATCAGCCGCGGCGAGGCCGAAGATGCGCCACCGCCAAGGTCGCCCTGTTCCAGCAGGAGAACGCGAAGACCTCTTCCAGCGGCGTCGCGCGCCACGCTGACGCCGTTGAGGCCGCCGCCGAGGATTGCAAGATCGTAGTCCGCCATACGCAACGCTGAAGAGAGATGGAACGCCCTCCATCATCTCTAGAGCATTTTCGGTTGTGATTGAATCAGAACCGAAGCTCTGGACTCTTGATTGACGGCTTTCTTCGCGCGAACCGATACCCACTTCGCTCGAAAACGCTTTACCCGGTCTTGCGCGCGGGCTCCATGGCGTTGTCGGCAGTGCGGCCGACGAGAGCTGCGTAGTGGCCGATCGGCGCCGGCTTGCCCAACAGATAGCCCTGGACCGCATCGCAGCCTTCCTGGGCAAGGAAGGAGAGCTGTTCGGCCGTCTCCACGCCCTCGGCGACGATCGACATTTCCAGGCCATGGCCGAGGTCGATGACGGCACTGACGATATTGGCCGATTGCGGGGTCTTGCCGAGATTGATGACGAAGGCGCGGTCGATCTTGATCTTGTCGAACGGGAAGGCCTGCAGATAGCTCAAGGACGAATAGCCGCTGCCGAAATCGTCCATGGAGATGCGTACGCCGAGCGCCTTCAGCCGTCGCAGCAGCGCAAGGCCCCGGTCGAAATCCTCGATCAGCACGCCTTCGGTGATTTCGAGTTCCAGCCGTCCCGGCGACAGCCCGGTTTCCAGCAGGATCGAATGCACGAGGTTGACGACGTCGCCGTGCATGAACTGCGCCGGCGACAGGTTGACGGCGACCTGCAGCGGGACTGGCCAGGACGCCGCCTCGCGGCAGGCCTCGCGCAGGATCCATTCGCCCATCTCGACGATCAGGCCGCTTTCCTCCGCGATCGGGATGAAATCGGCGGGCGAGACGAAGCCACGCAGCGGATGCAACCAGCGCGCCAACGCCTCGAAGCCGATGACCTTGCAGGTGGCGACGGTGTCGCCGGAAGTGGCCTGCGGCTGGTAATACAGCGACAATTCGCCGTTCTTGATGGCGACCGAGAGATCCTGGTGCAGCACGCGGCGGTCGCGAATCTGCTGATCCATCTCGGGCTCGAACACGTTGACGGTGCCGCGCGACTTCTGCTTGGCGCGGAACAGCGCCGCGCCGGCATTGGCGAGCAGCGCGGCTGCGTCTGAACCGTTGTGCGGGAATACCGAGATGCCCGTAGTGACGCCGGTGCGTACGGCCTTGCCGTCGATCAGGAATTCCGTCGCCAGCGCATCGCCGAGCTGCGCGGCCAGCGCCTTGCCGGCTTCCGGCTGCTTGCCGTCGATGAGCAGGCCGAATTCGTCGCCGGACAGCCGCGCCACCACGCCGCCGCGTGCGGCCTCCTGCAGGCGGCGGGCGACCTCGATCAGCACCTTGTCGCCGAACGCATGGCCGAACACGTCGTTGATTTCCTTCAACCCGTCGAGGTCGACGCAGAGCACGGCGAATTCCTCGTCGGTCCCCGCGCAGGCTTCGATCATCTGCGCCAGCGCCTGCAGGAAGGCGGCGCGGTTCGGCAGGTCGGTAAGGCCGTCGTGATAGGCCATGTGCGCCATCCGCGACTCGGTCTGGCGGCGGTCGGTAACGTCCTCGTGGGTCTTGATCAGGTATTGCGGCTCGCCCTTATCGTCGAGCACGGTCATGCGGCGGGTCAGGAACAGCCGCAGGCCGTCCTTGGTCGAGATCGGGTGCTCCTCGGTGAGCAGGCCGCGCTTCTTGATCGCCGCCTCATCGCGCGCGACGATCAGCTTTGCCTCGCGCGGATTGAAGATGTCGCTGGCCGTCAGTCCCGTGGCGTCCTCGCGGCGGCGGTTGAGGATGGTCTCGGCGCTGCGGTTGGCGAGCAGGTATTTGCCGTCCTTGACGCCCTCGACGATCAGCGCGACCGGGATGTTGTCGACCACGAGCTCGAGGAATTTCTTGGTGTTCTCCAGCTCGCGCGACAGCGAGCGGCGGTCGGTGACGTCGTCGAACAGCGCGATCAGGAATTCCGGCTCGCCCTTCTCGTTGCGCGCCAGCACGCGGTTGGACGCAAGCGTGCGCTGCTGCGAACCGCGTTCGACCTGGAATTCGTTGCGGTGATAGCCCTCCGGCGCGTTCAGCGCCGCCTCGTCTGCCTCGACGATGGCGGCCGCCGTGGCGGGGCTGAAAATGTCCTCGGCAGACTTGCCGACGATATGATCGCGCGAGAACCGAGAGAAGCGCTCGAAGGCGCGGTTGGCGAAGATGTAGCGGCCGTCCTCGATGTTCTTGGCGGCGACACAGACCGGAACGTTGTCGAGCACCGATTCCAGGAACTGGGTGGTCGACGACAGTTTTCGCGACAGATTGCGCTGCTCGGTGCAATCCAGATGCGTCGAGACCGAGCCGCCGTTGGGCAGCGTAAAATGTTTCACCAGCACCGAGCGGCCGTCGGGCAGCTCCGTGACCAGGCCCTCGGGCGTGGCCGCCCGGCCGTAGAACTCTTCATCGGAGCCCAGGAACGCGCCGCGCCGGCGCCACATCTCCAAGAGCGCCGCACCGGTCATGTCGCGCGGCACGTCGGCGCGCGTCAGGCCGTAGAGGTTCAGATACTGGTCGTTGCAGAATATGACCCGCCCGCGAGGATCGGTCATCACCACGCCCTGGTTGAGATGGTTCAGCGCGGAACTGATGAAGACGTTGCGCCGCAGCTGCGAGCGCTGGGCGCGGCGCAACGCCGAAACCACCCAGATCGCCAAGGCACTGAGGAAGGAGGCGACGACGACGCCGCCGATCAGGATTTCCCAGATCATGTTGGGATCGAACGAGCCGAGATAGCTTGCAGGCTGGAATCCGCCGGACGCCGCCAGCGCGTGCGCCAGCGGAAAGGCGCTGACGGCAAGACACACTACGGCCGTCGCAAGAGAGTTCTTGCTGCCTGCCTGCCAATCCTTGCCAGCCATCCGCCACCTGCGCATTTCAGCGCCGGAGTGTCTGCGGGTGCGGGTTTGGATCAGGTAAACGCGTACCCGCACAACTCCAAAATGTAACTTAAATTACGGCAATTGCCCTGACATGATTAATGGTCCACTAATGCAGGCGTTTCCCGCAAGGGAGCTGCGAGACGAACCAAGGGCTTGGCGGCGGCGGTTGCTTAACAAGGCGCTAAAAACCTGCAGCTGACACTGCCCAACGAAGCGGCAATTTTTCTCGGGTTTCAACTTCACATGGACAGGGTTGAGTGCGTCATTGTCGGGGCCGGAGTGATCGGCCTTGCTGTGGCAAGGCAGCTTGCACGGGCCGGACGCGAAGTGGTCGTGCTGGAAGAGGCCGAAGGCATCGGCACGGTGACCTCCTCGCGCAACAGCGAGGTGATCCATGCCGGAATCTACTATCCCGCCGGCAGCTGGATGGCGCGGATGTGCGTCGCGGGCAAGCATGCGCTCTATCGCTATTGCGACGAGCACGGTATCCCCTACAGGAATTGCGGCAAGCTGATCGTGGCGACCACGCCGGAGGAGACGACAAAGCTGGCCGCGATCCGCGCCCATGCCGAGGCCAATGGCGTCGCCGGCATGCAGACGCTTGCTGGCGAAGCAGCGCGCGAGCTCGAGCCGGCGCTGAAATGCGACGCCGCCCTGCTCTCTCCCTCCACGGGAATCATCGACAGCCACGCCTACATGCTTTCGCTGCGCGGCGAGGCGGAAGGCTCCGGCGCGGCGTTTGCCTTCCACACCCCGCTTGTTCGCGCGAAGGCGAGCGCGGGGCGGATCGAACTTGAGGCCGGCGGCGCACTGCCAATGACGCTTGCCTGCGATCTCCTGATCAACGCTGCCGGACTGAATGCACCAGAGGTGGCGCGCGCCATCGCCGGGATGCCGGCCGAGATGATCCCGGCCGCCTATCTCGCCAAGGGCAATTATTTCAGCTGCAGCGCGCGGGCGCCGTTTTCGCGCCTGATCTATCCCGTGCCGGAGCCTGGCGGGCTTGGCGTCCACCTCACGCTGGACATGGCCGGCCAGGCCCGGTTCGGGCCCGACGTCGAATGGATCGAGACCATCGACTACGCCGTGGACCCGGCGCGCGCGGCGCGCTTCTATCCGGCGATCCGCAAATACTGGCCGACGCTGCCGGACGATGCGCTGATGCCGAGCTATTCCGGGATCCGGCCGAAGATCGTCCCGCCCACAGTGGCCCGACAGGATTTCCTGATGCAGGGGCCGGCCGAGCATGGCGTCGCCGGGCTGATCAACCTGTTCGGAATCGAATCGCCGGGCCTGACATCATCGCTGGCCATTGCCGACCATGTGGCAGGGATGGCCGGGGTGCGGAGCCGGCGGCGCAAATAAATAACCCCCGCACGGATGAGCTACATGCTCACCCGAAAGCGAGGGCGGTGTTCCTTGCGAAGATTTACGAAGTTGGCCGGTTAGTGGACCGTCTCTTCCGCGACATGCCGCAGCCGCTCGATCTGGTCCTTTACCATCAACTTTCGACGTTTCAACTCGACGATTTCCAGGTCATCTGTGGAGAGATGGAGCAACGCTTCGTGTAGTTCAGTTTCGAGAAGCTTGTGTTTGCGTTCCAGTTCAACGAGATGGGCCTGTATTGCCATTCGCATTCCTCCTCGGTGGAAACCTCAGATTCGATCCGGACGAAGAAGTCTACACCAGAGCGCGAATCTGTCGATGGGAATCGGAAATCCGCCGACGTCATTTTTTCGGGATTATCTGTAACCAATCGTGACCAATGGAACTGCGTCAGCTTGCGCAGGCCAGCGGCAAGGAGGATATTTGCGGCCTGCGGCCGCGATACCGTTCACAACCTCATCGTGCTTATTAGCTAAATACATCATGACCAACGAAGATGAGCGCGAACTCCAGGCCGAGCTCGCCCGGCTGCAGCAGGAGCACCGCGACCTCGACGCGGCGATCGATGCGCTGCACCAGTCGCCCGCGCCCGATCTCTTGCGATTGCAGCGCCTGAAAAAGCGCAAACTGATGCTCCGCGACCGCATCGCCTTCATCGAAGACCAGATTACCCCCGACATCATCGCCTGAGTGGCGGTATCCGGCAACGCCCGGCGGTGATCGATCAATGGCCGTGCCGGCCAGTGTTGTCCCCGTTCTCCACAAACCATGCACGCGCAGACAAAGAGCCCCGGCCTGCTCGATGAGCGGACCGGGGCTCAAGTGGGTAGTGGAAGTCTGTACAAGCGCGGCATCAACCGCGCCGGCGCGGGATCGTTCCAGAAAATTCCAAGTTGGCCAGATCCTGGTCTTGACTTTTTAGAACAAAAACAGAACATTTGGGACAATCCCAGCCCCGGAGTTCTGCCATGTCCACCTCTGCGTTGTCAGACAACCGCCGCTATGAACAGGCCTGCGATCAGGCCATCGCCATGTGCGACGGAAACCTGCGGTCGACCATCAAAGCGCTGATCATGGCGAACGAATATCTCGAAATCGAGCTTGCCGAACTGCAAGCGGCGGTCGCTGCCGGATGCGTCCCCACCCCTCCCACGCATGCGAGGAGCAGCGCCGCCTGATTTGCGTAACCAGGAGCGAAGCAATGGCCAATGTCACCTATTACGTCGCATTGCCGTTCATGCGCGACGAGAGCGGTGAGATGATCGCGGGCAATGCCGAGGAATGCCAGAGCGCGACCATCGCGCTACGCCGCGCCGAGATGATGTCGCGGATTCCCGGCAGCATCGGCGCGATCGCCTTCAGCCGCACCGGCGATCCCATGATCGGCGAATTCGGCGATGCGCATCTGTTGCGCAAGTTCGGCAATGTGCCTGATGATCTGGGCGGGCTGTAGCGCCGCAAAGACAGCGTGGCGCAGCAATCACGCAGTCTCGTGCCGGCGCTGCGCCTTGCGCACATACATCGCACTGTCGGCCTGATCGAGCGCGGCGCGCATCTGCGAATGGCTGTCGAGGATCGCAACCCCGACCGATGCGCCGGTCCGCGCCGCGCTGCCGCCGAATGAGAAGCGCAGGCCGTCGATCGCCTGTTCCAGCGCCGCTGCCTTTGCCCGCGCATCGGTCTCGCTGAGATTCCACAGCAGCACCGCGAACTCGTCGCCGCCGAGCCGGCCGATGACGTCGGACGCGCGCACCTGGCTCGCCAGCGTCTTCGCGATCGCTTTCAGCACCTCATCGCCCGCCGCGTGCCCGAACGCATCGTTGATCGGCTTCAGGCGATCGACGTCGAGCATCAGCAGCGCGCCGCGCGCGGAATAGCGCTTGATGAAGGCGAGCGAGCGCGAAAGCTCGCGCTCGAAGCCGCGCCGGTTGAGGATGTCGAGCAGAAAGTCGGTCTCGGCGGTCGCCTTCAACTGCTCAATTTCGGCGCGCGCCCCGGCCAGTTCCTGGCGCAGCCGCCGGACCTCCGATTTCGCATCCGCAAGGCCAGCCGCCTTGGGAGCCGTCGACCGCCGGGGGGCGGCCTGCGCCCGCAACAGGGCAGCCTTCCGCCCGGTCACGTCGGATTTCCGGCCTTTGCCAGCCTTCGACGCCGAAGCCCGGGCTTTCTTCTTCATGGGCAACTTCTCAAGAAGGCTTGCTCGGATTCACCAAGACAGGATAGTCCATTCCCAATCTCTTGCCACCGCCTTGGATCAACCCCGGGCCGACCCTATAATCGGCCTATGCTTTTGGATTCCCGTAAAGAATTCGCCTCATGACCGCCCCCGTCGCCATCATCATGGGTAGCCAGTCCGACTGGGAGACCATGCGCCATGCCGCCGAGACGCTCGCAGCGCTCGGGGTTCCCTCCGACAAGCGCATTGTTTCTGCCCACCGCACGCCCGAACGGCTGTTTGCCTTTGCCAAGGGCGCCAAGGCGGCCGGCTTCAAGATCATCATCGCCGGCGCCGGCGGGGCGGCGCATTTGCCGGGCATGGCGGCCTCGCTGACGGAGCTGCCGGTCTTCGGCGTCCCCGTCGAATCCAAGGCGCTGTCGGGACAGGACTCTCTCTACTCCATCGTGCAGATGCCCGCCGGCATTCCCGTCGGTACCCTGGCGATCGGCAAGGCCGGCGCAATCAACGCAGCCTTGCTTGCCGCCAGCGTGCTGGCGCTGAAC
Organism: Bradyrhizobium sp.; assembly: GCA_036406295.1. GTDB lineage: Bacteria > Pseudomonadota > Alphaproteobacteria > Rhizobiales > Xanthobacteraceae > Bradyrhizobium. Next base: position 8,795 of record DASWVJ010000269.1, on the reverse strand, counting down.
GATCCGCAGCTCGCCACACGACTCGCTGCCTGGCGCAAGCAGCAGACCGACGCGGTTGCCGAACGCCCGGAGGGATCGGCGTGACAGCTTCTAATCGTGTGAAGCTGAACCCGGGCGACACCATCGGAATTCTCGGCGGCGGCCAGTTGGGCCGGATGCTGGCGATGGCAGCGGCGCGGCTCGGGCTGAAGTGCCAGGTGTTCTCGCCGGAACCGGATTCGCCCGCCTTCGATGTCGTGCTTCGCGGCGTCTGCGCCGAATTTGCCGACGTCGAGCAGCTGGAAATGTTCGCCGCCGACGTCGACGTCGTCACCTATGAATTCGAGAACGTGCCGGCCGCGACCGCCATGGTGCTGGCCGCGCGCAAGCCGGTGCTGCCCGCCTACAAGATCCTCGAGACCACGCAGGACCGCCTGATCGAGAAGGATTTTGTGGTCAGGCTCGGCATCGACACCGCCGACTATGCCGACGTTTCCTCGCCGGAGACTTTGCGCGCGGCGATTGCACGCATTGGGCTGCCCGCCGTCATCAAGACCCGCCGCTTCGGTTATGACGGCAAGGGGCAGGCGATCATCCGCGAAGGTGACGATATCGACCGCATCTGGAACGAGCTGGGCACCAAGTCCGCGATCCTGGAGGCGTTCGTGCCGTTCGAGCGCGAGATATCGGTGGTCGCGGCTCGTTCCGCCGACGGCGATGTCGAATGCTACGACGTCACCGAGAACGAGCATCGCGACCACATTCTCAAGATCTCGCGCGCGCCAGCCGACATCTCCGAACCGCTGGCTGCCCGTGCTCGCGCCATTGCCGAAAAGATCGCCGTTGCGCTTGATTATGTCGGCGTTCTGGCGGTCGAGATGTTCGTGGTACAGAACGGCAAGGGCCCGCATGTGCTGGTCAACGAGATCGCGCCGCGTGTGCACAATTCCGGGCACTGGACGCTGGATGGCGCCTCGATCTCGCAATTCGAGCAGCATATCCGCGCCATCGCCGGCTGGCCGCTGGGAAAGCCGGTCCGCCACGGCCGGGTTACCATGACCAACCTGATCGGCGACGACATCAACGATTATGCGCGCTGGCTGACCGTCCCGGGCGCCACCGTGCATCTGTACGGCAAGGGACCGGCCCGGCCGGGCCGCAAGATGGGGCATGTGACGCAGGTGACGCCGGATCGGCCGAAAAACGGCTGATTTCAGTCCGAATTGATCGATTTTGCCGCTTCAAGGCAGCCCGCATAGTGGACAATTCAAGAATTGTCTGATACATGCGCGCGCTCAGGCTGAAGGTCCGCATTTCGCCAACCTTTCGCTTTACAGATTTCCAGACCGCTCACACCGAAAAGAGGATGCCGCGTGCAGGTTCTCGTCCGCGATAACAACGTCGATCAAGCCCTCAAGGCGCTGAAGAAGAAGATGCAGCGCGAGGGGATTTTCCGCGAGATGAAGCTCCGCGGCCACTACGAGAAGCCCTCCGAGAAGAAGGCCCGCGAAAAGGCGGAAGCCGTACGCCGCGCCCGCAAGCTGGCGCGCAAGAAGCTGCAGCGCGAAGGCCTGCTGCCGATGAAGCCGAAGCCGGCCTTCGGCGCCGGCCCTGGCGGCGATCGCGGCCCGGGTGGCCGTGGCGGCGCAGGTCCCCGCGGTCCGCGCTGATCTCTTTTGAGGATTTGAGTTTCGCAACAACGCGGACCTTGCGGTCCGCGTTTCTTTTTGTTCGATGTACTTTACGGCGCGGCAGGTTACCCTTGCGGCACAGGACGCGGGAGCAATTCGCCGGAATGGTCATGTCGAGTTCCGATGCCTGCATGAACGCTTTGCGCATGGCCGTTGTCCTCGTCGGCCTGACACTATGCGGTTGCTCGTTCGACGTCGGCTCGTTCTCGCTCGGCCCCGACAAGGAAGCTGCGCCGAAATCGTCGGCGACGCCGACGGCCGAGATCAGCGCGGAAAACGTCAAGGACGCGCAAGGCTACGCTTCGCAGGGACAGGTGCTGGCGCGATCAGGCAAGGCCGACGAAGCCCTGGCCCAGTTCGAAAAGGCGCTAGCGCTCGACCCTTACAACGTGCAGGCGCTGACCGGGCGGGGCTTGATTCATCAGGGCGAGAAGCGCCACGCAGAGGCGGTCGAGGATTTCACGGCGGTCCACGGCCTCGTCCCGCAGCGCGCCGATCCGCTGGTGGCGCGCGCGACCAGCTATCTTGCGCTCGACAAGATCAAGGAAGCCGCCAGCGATCTCGATGAGGCCGTGCAGTCCGAGCCGAACAACGGACCGGCATGGTCCACCCGCGGGCTTGCCTACGAGCGGCTCGGCGACAAGAAGCAGGCGGCCGCGTGCTACAATCGCGCCCTTGCAATCCGGCCGCGCGACGACGCAGCGCGCACCGGGCTCGCCCGGGTTGGCGGCTAAATTAGATCCTTATTTCGGCACGACCGCGTGGAACATCGACTTCGCGGCGGACAGCATGTCTTCCGCGACATTGGTCTTCTGCTTCGGCTGTTCAGCCGTAGCCTCGGCGCTCAGGTCGAGCGGCGGCCGCGACAGCGGAATTTCGGCCGGCGGCGTCGGGCGGGACGGATCGACCCGCAGCGTGGCAGGATCAGGCGCCTCGGAAGGCATGGCGACCACGACCGGCGGCGGTAACGGACGCACCGCCTGCGGCGCCGTTATAACGCGCGGCTCTTCGGGAATGTGAGCGACTTCCGGCGCGCGCGGCGCCGCTTGTGCACGTTGCGGAGCCTCACCATTGCCGCGCAGGCGCTCGATCGCGGCGCGGGCAAGATCAATGGCATCGCGACGATCCTCGACGGCAGAAGCTGCGTCAGCCGGCGCTGCGGCAATGACCGACTGCACCGGCGGCGCCGACCGGGACACGCGCGAGGGCGCCGGACGTTTGGGTTCGGCGGGCAGGCTGGCCATGGTCTCAGCCGCTTTGTCGGCGGCCTTCTCCGCAGGCTTCTCGATCACGACGGCCTTCTCGGCGGCAGCGTTCTTTTCCAGCAGCGCCCTTTCGGAGATGCCTTTGGCCTTCACTCCGGAAGCAGGAATGCCGGCGATCTCGGCGTCAGGGTTCGCGCTGGCCTCAGCCTTACCGGCGTCAGGCTTGCCAGCGTCTGGCCTGTTGGCCTCAGCCTTGCTGGCATCGTGCTTGCCGGCGTCGGGTTTGTTCGCTTCCGGCTTGCTGGCTTCGGATTTGGGTTTGGCGATCGATACGGCAGCAGCCCTCCTGGGAGCGTCCGAGGCGGGCTTCGTCGTGATGTAATGGTTAACGATGTAGGCGCCGATGACCGTCGCAGCCACCGAAGGCACGATCTCTACTGCAAATTTCTTCAGGTAATTCAGCATGACCCGGCCACTCCCGACGCGGGTCTGTTTGCGGGAACTTTGGGGCACATTGAGGGATCAACTGCGACGGATCGGTGGCAATTCCCTGCAGTTCCGCCTCAGGGTTTCAACTCGATCTCCAGGAAGACGATTTCGGAAGCGGTCTCGTTGAGCACGTCGTGCTCGACGCCCGCCTTACGAAAGTAGGATTTCCCGGCGGCGAGTTGCGCCTTTGAGCGCTCACCATTGGGCGCCACGATCGTCATCTCCCCCGCCGTGATGGGCACGATCACATAATCCATCTCGTGGACATGATGGCCGGTCGCGCTGCCCGGCGCCAGGCGCCATTCGGTGACGCGCACCTCTGATGTATCGACCTGGATGTCCGATTTGGCGTTGAGCATCTTGGTACCTCTTGCTCCTGTTGGGCATGATCCTTCCCGGTGCCGGCTTCTTCGGACCATGCCGCCCTACGACACGAATACCATGAACACGAACAGCGCAAACACCACCAAGCGGACCATTCCGAACAGGATATTACCGTCAGCCTCTCGGGGCGCCGATGAATTGTCGTGCAGTCTCAATCGCGCCGAAGTTGCCCAAGTTGTTGTGATCGCCGCCGGGAAATCTGACGAACCGCTTCGGTTCGTTCGCGAGCGCGAACAGGCGCTCACCGAAGCGGATCGGGATGGCAGGATCGTCGGTGCCGTGCATGACCAGCAGCGGGACCTTGACCCGTGCGATCAGTTGGTCGGACCGGAACTGATCCCGCATCACAAGACGCACAGGCATGTACCAGAACAGCGACGCGGCGACGTCGGCGGTCGAACTGAAGGGAGCCTCCAGGATCAGCTTCCCGATCTTCTGTTCGGCGGCGATTGCGACTGCGAGGCCCGTGCCGAGCGAGAAGCCCCAGACCACGATTCGCCCGGCGTCATAGCGCGCCGTGGTGAAGGCGTATGCCGCAGTTGCATCCTTCAGCAGCCCCTGCTCGCTCGGCGAGCCAGTCGAGCCGGAATAGCCCCGATAGGCAGGCGCGACGATCCCGATGCCGTCGGCGATCAGGTCGCGGAAGCGGCCGAAGAAACCGGCGAGATAGTCGCCATTGCCGTGGAAAAAGAGGATGACGGGACGGCCGGGTTTTGCCGGCACATGCCAGACGATGATCTTCTCGCCATCCGCCGTGGTCAGGACATGCTCCTCGACCCCCGGGAAGCCGGCCGCAGCCGGCGCGATCCGCTCACGTGTCGGGATTGGAAAGAGGAATGATCGCTGCAGCAGGAAGAGCGCGACAAGCCCGCTGCCATAGATGACGGCGAGGGTGATCACGAGCCATTTCAGGATGGTCATGGCGCCGCTAGAGCAGCTTTTCGACGTCGAGCCGGATGCTATCCGGAACGGCGCGGCATCCGCATGCCACGGCTTGCGCAATATGCCACTTGATGCGCTGCTGCCGCGTTGCCTCGGGCGACATGCGATGGGACCGGTGCCATTCCCTGTTCAGGGCCACGGCCGTCTCGCCCCGGCTCACATCGCCTTGACCACGTTCTCGGTGACCTTCTTGGCGTCGCCGAGCAGCATCATGGTGTTGTCACGGTAGAACAGCGGATTGTCGATGCCAGCATAGCCCGACGCCAGCGAGCGCTTGATGAACATCACGGTGCCCGCCTTCCACACCTGCAGCACCGGCATGCCGTAGATCGGCGAAGTCTTGTCCTCTTCGGCCGCAGGGTTGGTGACGTCGTTGGCGCCGATCACGAAGGCGATGTCGGCCTGCGCGAATTCTGAGTTGATGTCCTCGAGCTCGAACACCTCGTCATAGGGCACGTTGGCCTCAGCCAGCAGCACGTTCATGTGGCCTGGCATGCGGCCCGCGACCGGATGGATGGCGTACTTCACCTCGACGCCTTCCTTCTTCAGCATGTCGGCCATTTCGCGCAGCGCGTGCTGGGCCTGCGCCACCGCCATGCCATAGCCAGGCACGATGATGACCTTGGAGGCGTTCTTCATGATGAAGGCCGCATCGTCGGCCGAGCCGAGCTTTGCCGGTTTCTGCTCGCCCGTGCCGCCGCCGGCAGCAGCCGTCTCGCCGCCGAAGCCGCCGAGTATCACCGAGATGAACGAGCGATTCATCGCATGGCACATGATGTAGGACAGGATCGCGCCCGATGAGCCGACCAGCGCACCGGTGATGATCAGCGCGGAATTGCCCAAGGTGAAACCGATGCCGGCGGCCGCCCAGCCGGAATAGGAATTCAGCATGGAGATCACGACCGGCATGTCGGCGCCGCCGATCGGTATGATCATGAGCACGCCCAGCACCAGCGCCAGGATCGTGATCATCCAGAAATCGAATGCGCTGCCGGAGATCACGAGGCCGACGATGAAGAACACCAGCGCAAGGGCGAGTACGATGTTGATGACGTGTCGGAACGGCAGGATGATCGGCGCGCCGCTCATGCGGGCCGAGAGTTTCAGGAACGCGATCACCGAGCCGGTGAAGGTCAGCGCGCCGATGGCGACGCCAAGCGACATTTCAACGAGGCTCTGCTTGTGGATGTTGCCGGGCGTGCCGATGTCGAAGGCTTCGGGAGCGTAGAACGCGCCGGCGGCGACCAGCACCGCGGCCATGCCGACGAGGGAGTGGAAGGCGGCGACCAGTTCCGGCATCGACGTCATCGGCACGCGGCGGGCGATGACCGCGCCGATCGTACCGCCAATGGCGATGCCGACAATGACCAGGATCCACGCGAGCGTGTCCGCCGGCGGATGATTGGCGAGCGTGGTGCCGACGGCAATCGCCATGCCGATCATGCCGAAAAGGTTGCCCTGGCGCGACGTCGCCGGGCTCGACAGTCCGCGCAGCGACAGGATGAACAGCACGCCTGCCACGAGATAAAGAACTGCGGAAAGATTGGCGCTCATCTCAGGTCCCCGTTTTCCTCACCATCCCGAGGTGATTGCCGCTCACTTGGCCTTCTTCTTGTACATGCCCAGCATGCGCTGGGTGACAAGGAAGCCGCCGAAGATGTTCACGCAGGCGAAGATCAGCGCGACGAAGCCGAAGCCGCGTGCCCAGCCGCTGCCGCTGGAAACATTGGCGACGCCACCGGCGAGCAGCGCGCCGACCACGATCACCGAGGAGATCGCATTGGTCACCGACATCAGCGGCGTATGCAGCGCGGGGGTCACCGACCACACCACGAAATAGCCGACGAAGACGGCGAGCACGAAGATCGACAGCCGAAACACGAAGGGATCGACGGCCTGCGCAAGATGCTCCATGGCTTCTCTCCTTATTTCGGCTGGAAGTTCGGGTGGATCACGGCGCCATCCTTGGTCAGCGCGGTCGCCTTCACCAGTTCGTCTTCCCAGTTCACGGCAAGGGCCTTGTTGGCCTTGTCGATCATGGTTTCGATGAACGAGAACAGGTTGCGGGCGTAAAGGCTCGAAGCCGACGCCGCGACGCGGCCGGCGACGTTGGTGTAGCCGACAATCTTGACGCCATCGATTTCGACCACCTCGCCCGCTTTGGCGCCCTCGACATTGCCGCCGCGCTCGACGGCGAGGTCGACCAGCACCGAGCCGGGGCGCATCGACTTCACCATGTCGGCGGAAACCAGCCGCGGCGCCGGACGGCCCGGGATCAGCGCGGTGGTGATGACAATGTCCTGTTTCTTGATGTGCTCGGCGGTGAGCGCAGCCTGCTTGGCCTGGTATTCCTTGGACATCTCCTTGGCGTAGCCGCCGGCGGTCTGCGCGTTCTTGAACTCCTCATCCTCGACGGCGAGGAATTTTGCGCCGAGCGATTCCACCTGCTCCTTGGTGGCAGGCCGCACGTCGGTGGCGGTGACGATAGCGCCGAGGCGCCGCGCGGTCGCGATCGCCTGCAGGCCGGCGACGCCGACGCCCATCACAAACACCTTTGCGGCCGGAACGGTGCCGGCCGCAGTCATCATCATCGGGAAGGCGCGGCCGAAGGCTTCCGCGCCCTCGATCACCGCCCGATAGCCGGCGAGGTTCGCCTGCGAGGACAGCACGTCCATCACCTGCGCGCGCGTGATGCGCGGCATCAGTTCCATCGCGAAGGCTGCGATCCCGGCATCGGCCATCGCCTTCAGTGCGGCGTCGTTGCCGTAAGGGTCCATGATCGCGACGACCAGTGTGCCGCGCTTGTAGCTGGAGAGTTCGGAGGCTTCGGGCCGCTTCACCTTGATGATGATGTCGGCATCCTTCAGCGCCTCGGCGCTGACGGTGGCGCCGGCCGCCGTGAATTCGGAATCCGGCAGGCCCGACTTGACGCCCGCGCCGGGCTCGACCGCGACTTCCGCGCCGAGCGCCCGAAACTTCTTCACGGTGTCGGGCGATGCCGCGACCCGCGGCTCCGACGGATCGATTTCCCTGGCAACGGCAATCTTCATGAGGCCTCCGCTGGCGCGAATGCGCAGGCTAGCGCTATTTCCATTGGGATGGATACCGGTTTTGCGGCCGGCACGCGGGCAAATTTCCAGCACCCCGCCGCCAAACGCGGCGCGGTGTCGACAGGGTCAGGTCAGGAAGATTGCCATCAAGGCGAGGACCACCACGACGGCCGCCGTGCCGTACTTCACCAGCATGATGAAACCTTCATAGGTCTGCTCATGCGCTTTGTAGTCGTTGCCGTCGGCGGTGGTGTAAGCCACTTCGCTATGGTCTGCCATCGAAAGTCCCCAGTCGGTCCAAAGTCTGATCTTGCGAGCAAATACCGCAAACCCGCCTGCAGGGCAACGGCACGCAGCCAATATGCCACGCCCTTATGGGTTCATTGAGAAGGCCAATTGTCCCTGATCCAGCGGGTGAGGCTTTCCTCGCTCACTTCGCCGGCGGCAAGCGACAAGATGATCTGGGTCGCATGCGCCGGATCCGGGCTGAACGCCACGCCATTCTTCAACAGAAATGTCATCATTGACATGAAGGCAATGCGCTTGTTGCCATCGACAAAGGGGTGGTTTTTCGCGAGGCCAAATGCATAGGCGGCAGCCAGTTCAGGCAATGACGCCTGTTCGTATCTCCACTTGTTGATCGGGCGCTCGAGCGCGGAACGCAGCATGCCCTCATCACGCAAGCCGGACGCTCCGCCGAAGCGGCGGAGCTGGCGACTGTGGATCGCTATGGCTTGTTCGTAAGTGATCCAAAGCGGCTCGGATGGCTCGCTCATCTAGCGTGCCGTCATTTAGCGAGCGCTGCGAGGGTGTCGCGGTATTTGTCCATGAGTTCGTCGGCGATCTCCATCGTCCGCTCGAAGTCGGGATCGTAGGGAAGCGCCTGAAATCCGCCTCCGGGAAGCTCGGTGATGTGTAATTGCTGGCCACGCTTGAGGTCGAGCCGCTGCATCAGTTCGCGAGGCAGCAGCAGGCCATCGGAATTGCCGATCTTCTTGATCTCGATCTTCATGGTCGAGCTCCGCTGTTCACCTGTTGAACAAACGTATAACACA
>DASWVJ010000268.1:0-24729 GCA_036406295.1 Bradyrhizobium sp. | reverse complement strand
AGCCGGCCAGCGGATCGGACGGCCGCTCCATCGGCGGCGGAGGCGGGGGCGCGCGGCGGCGGGCCTCGTCGGCAAAGGAGGGGCGCGGCGGACGCGGCGGCGGTTCGGGCATTTGCGGCTCGACATGGTCGAACATCTCGGCCCGGACGGGCTCGCCTTCCCAGGCGGTATCGGGAAGCGGGGCGATTCGCGGCGGCGCTTCACCGGTGCCCGGACGTTGCGGGAGTTGATCGCGCTGCGGCATCGCACGGACGATGTTGGTCTCCACGACGATGTCGCTGGGACCGCCGATCATCAGCAGATGTTCGATATTGTCGCGGCGGACCAGCACCAGGCGGCGGCGACCGTCGACGGCGGCAGCATCGATCACGGCGAGGCGCGGCATCCGTCCGCGGCCAGTGCTGGCGCCGAGGCGATTGCTGGCGAACTGGCGGACAAGCCAGGCGGCGCCGCCGATCAGCGCCAGAACGCCGACGAAGATCAGGAAACCTAAGAGATAGTTTGACGACATGGATGTCCCCGGCCAACTGGCCTTTCACAAGCTCCGGTCTCAACCGACGCGGACAACTAAAGCGAGCCGCATCAGGCGAACGCAACGCCTGAGATCAGCCTCAATCGTTAATTCCCCACGGCAAAAACCTGCCGCCCGCTCAAGTAATAGACCAAGAATCGATTGAACCAAAACGACTTCTGATCGGCGGCGGCGCATTGCCCCTTGCTGGTTAACGCAGGTTTCGTGGCGAAAATGCGCTTGCTTGGCCGGAACTCTGCGGACTCTCGCGCTTTGCGCCGGCGGCGGGCCGGTTCTTTAACCCGTTATTAACCATACAGGCGGCAAATTCTGCCTACCTCGGGCGTCCCGCCTTGGGGCAACAGGGGAGCGACAGGCCGATGGCCTTTAACGATTTGCCAATGCTCTCGGCCCTGCGCACCAAGATGCAGTGGCACCAGGAACGGCAGCGGGTGCTCGCCGAAAACATCTCCAATTCCTCGACGCCGAGCTTCCGGCCACGCGACCTGGTCGAGCCCCAGTTCGACCAGAAGGGAGCAAGCGTCGGCGGCATGGCGACGCTGGCCATGGCGCGGACCAGCGCCAGCCACATGGGTTCCTCCGACCCGGGACCGAGTTTCAGGCATGACGGCGGCAGAAGCGGGTTCCAGACCCGGCCTGCCGGCAATGCCGTCAATCTCGAGGACCAGATGCTGAAGGTGTCCGCCAACCAGATGGATTATGCGGCGGCGACCTCGCTCTACAGCCGCAGCCTCGGCCTCATCAAGACCGCGATCGGCAAGCGCTGAGGCTCAAGGGATGAAGGGAGCAGACCATGGCCAATGACAGCGGCGATTTCGCCAGATCCATGAGCATCGCCACCTCCGGCCTGCGCGCGCAGGCAGGCCGCATGCGGGTGATCTCGGAAAACATCGCCAACGCCGATTCGACGGCGCTGACCGCGGGCGGCGAGCCGTATCGGCGCAAGGTACCGACCTTCACCTCCGCGCTCGATCGTTCGCTCGATGCCAAGGTGGTGACGCTCGGCCGGATCCGTACCGACCAGACGGCGTTCCGCATCAAGAACGAGCCGGGTAATCCGGCGGCGGACGCGCAGGGCAACGTGAAGTATCCCAACGTCAATCCGCTGGTCGAAATGACCGACATGCGCGAGGCGCAGCGATCCTACGAGGCGAACCTCAACATCATCAGCGCGACGCGCCGGATGATCCAGCGCACCCTCGACATCCTCAAGGCCTGAACAGGAAAGTCTAAACCATGGCTTCACCGACGGTTGCCGCCAACGCCTACGCCAGTCTCGCCAAGATCATCGACCAGCCCGGCGCCGGGAAGGCCACCGAAGCCGGCGGTCCTTCCTTCAGCGCGCTGCTCAAGGACGCCATCGGCAATGTCGTCGATGCCGGCAAGAAGTCCGACGCCCAGACCATGGCGATGGCCTCCGGCAAGGCCAATGTGATGGACGTGGTGACGGCGGTGGCCGAAACCGACGTGGCGGTCTCGACGCTGGTCTCGGTGCGCGACCGTGTGATCCAAGCCTATGAAGACATCCTGCGGATGCCGATCTAGCGGACCTCATCCTGGGGAGCCGGCGCAGCCGGCGTCTCGAAGGATGGACGCATAACGGCCTCATGGTTCGAGACGCGCGTTCCGCGCTCCTTACCATGAGGGTAGAGAGGAATGTGAAATGACCGGCCCCGAAACCCTCGACGTCGCGCGCGATGCGATCTGGACCATTGTCGTGGTGTCGTCGCCGCTGATGCTGGTCGGCCTTGTGGTCGGCGTCGTGGTGTCGCTGTTCCAGGCGCTGACCCAGATCCAGGAACAGACGCTGATCTATGTGCCGAAGATCATCGCGATATTCGTGACATTGCTGCTGGCCTTGCCTTTCATGGCCGATTCCATGCACGGCCACATGATGCGGATATCGTCGCGAATCATCGGCGGATGATGCACTCTTGATGAGTCATGCGTATCGACATCTCGGTTCTGCCTGCGCTCGCCGCGACCTTCATGCTGGTCTTTGCCCGCATCGGCGCGATGGTGATGCTGTTGCCGGGTTTCGGCGAGACCAATATCCCGACCCGTATCAAGCTTTCGATCGCGCTGCTGCTCACGCTGATCATCCTGCCGCTGCACCGCACGGCCTACCAGATCGACATGAACTCGCTGACGCCGCTGCTGGTGCTGATGCTGCACGAGATTGTGGTCGGCATCGTGCTGGGCGCTACCGCGCGCGTAACGCTGTCGGCGCTGCAGGTTGCAGGCTCCGTGATCGCGCAGCAATTGGGATTGGGCTTCGTCACCGCGGTCGATCCGACGCAGGGGCAACAGGGCCTCTTGATCGGCAACTTCCTCACCATTCTCGGGCTGACACTGCTGTTTGCCACCGACAGCCATCACCTGGTCATCGCGGCATTGAGCGAGAGCTACCGCATCTTCGCGCCGGGCGAGGTATTTCCGAGCGGCGACGTCGCTGCGCTCGCTACGCGCGCCTTCGCCGCGGCCTTCAAGATCGGCATGCAGCTGTCGGCGCCGTTCCTGGTGTTCGGCCTCGTCTTCAATATTGGGCTTGGCATCCTGGCGCGGCTGATGCCGCAGATGCAGGTCTATTTCGTCGGCGTACCCCTGTCGATCCTCGCGGGCTTCCTTATCCTCGGGCTGGTCATATCCGCGCTGATGGGAGCCTTCCTCGATTACTTCATCGGCGTGATGCACCAGCTCACGCCGCTCAGATGAGGTGATCGATGGCGGAGGACGATACCGAGCGCACAGAGGACCCCACCCAAAAACGCCTCGACGATGCGCTTGAAAAGGGTGACGTAGCGAAAAGCCAGGAGGTCAACACCTGGTTCATCATTGCCGGCGCGACGCTGGTGCTGTCGACCTTCTCGGGCTCGGTCGGCAGCGGCATTCTAACGCCGATGCGCAACCTGATCGCCAATTCCTGGATGATCCGCACCGACGGTGCCGGGCTGTTGGCGCTGTTGCAGAACATCGAATATGCGCTGATCGTCGCGGTCGGTGTGCCCTTTCTGATGCTGATGCTGGCTGCCGTTGCCGGCAACATGATCCAGCACCGTCTCGTGTGGTCCACTGAATCGCTCAAGCCCAAGCTCAGCAAGATATCGCCAGGCGCCGGCTTCAAGCGCATTTTCGGCAAGCAGGCGGTGGCTAATTTCGTCAAGGGCCTGTTCAAGCTGGTGGCGCTCGGCGCCGTCATGACCGTCGTACTGTGGCCGGAGCGCCATCGCCTCGAGGCGATGGTGCATTTCGACCCGGCGGCGCTGATCGGCGTGACCGCGGGCATGACCATGCACCTGTTGGGCGCGGTGGTTGCCATGCTCGCGGCGGTGGCTGTCGCGGATTATTTCTTCCAGTACCGACAGTGGTACGAGCGGCAGAAGATGACGCTGCAGGAGATGAAGGAAGAATACAAGCAGTCCGAGGGCGATCCGCACGTCAAGGGCCGCATCCGGCAATTGCGTCAGCAGCGCATGAAGAAGCGCATGATGGCCGCGGTTCCCAAGGCGAGCGTGATCATCACCAACCCGACCCACTATTCGGTGGCGCTGGCCTACGACCGCAGCATGGCCGCGCCCGTCTGCGTCGCCAAGGGCATCGACCACGCCGCGTTCAAGATCCGCGAAATCGCCAAGCAGCATGACATTCCGATCGTCGAGAACGTGCCGCTGGCGCGCTCGCTCTATGCCACCGTCGACATCGACGAGGAGATCCCGGCTGAGCACTACCATGCGGTAGCCGAGATCATCGGCTTCGTGATGCGGCTCAAGCGCGGGTTTTCGTCGCGAATCTAGGGAGCAGGGGACGCAAATCCCCCGCAAAAAAGCCGAATAACTGTCTGATGGGCTTGCGTTTACCGGCCCGATTCAGGCACTCAATAAGCAAGCGAAAGCGCCAGGCCGTGTCTCTTTATATGTCCGCCGAGACCCATAACGAACTCCAGCCCGAGCCGGCCCCCCTCCACGAGCCGGCGCGGCGGGGCAGCATCATCCTCGTGCTGCTGGTGGCGGCCGCCCTGGTCGGGGCGGCGGTCGCCCTGATGACGCTCGGCCGTGCCCATGCCCAGCCCTATATCCTCGGGCTGCTTGCGGTGCTCGCGATGGTCGGGCTGTTCAACCTGTTCGCTTTTGCTGCAGGGATCATCCGCTTCGCTGACCGCAACGTCGACAACCCGATCATCAGCCGTATCGCCGATCTGGCCTATGACGGCCTCGCCGTCACCGACCCGCGGGGTCACGTGGTCTACTCCAACGCAGCGTATCTGACGCTCACGGGTGCGGCGAGCCGGCAGGATGTCCGCCCGGTCGAGCGCGTCTTCATCGGCAATCCCGATGTCTCCGAAGCCGTGTTCCGGCTGTTGAAGGCCGCGCGCGAAGGCAAGCGCCAGCAGGAGGAAGTCCGCATTGCAGGGACTGACGGCGGTCACGGCCGCTGGCTGCGCATGCGGGTTCGCCCGCTTGGCGGCGGAAAACGCGAGGCCAAATATGCGGTGTGGTCGATCGCCGACATCACCCGCGACCGCGAGCGGCAGGAGGACGTGTTCCAGGAACTGCAGCACGCCATCGAATACCTCGATCACGCGCCCTGCGGCTTCTTCTCGGTCAATCCCGCCGGCGAGATCGCCTATGTCAACGCGACGCTCGCCAACTGGCTCGACCACGATCTCGCCGAGATCGGTTCCGGCGGCCTCAAGCTCACCGATATCGTTTCGGGCGACGGCGCGGCGCTGCTCACCTCGATCGTGCCGGCACCGGGAGAAGTCAAAACCGAGGTGTTCGATATCGACCTGCGCATGCGCAGCGGCAAAACCATGCCGGTGCGGCTCTATCATAAGCTCGCCTTCGGTGCGGATGGTGCGCCGGGCGCCTCGCGTACGCTGGTGATCAGCCGCGCCCGCGACGAGCATTCCGCCGATCCGCAGCGCGCCGCCGAAGTGCGCTTCATGCGCTTCTTCGACCATACGCCGATGGCGATCGCCACCGTCGACCGCGGCGGCAATGTGGTGCGGGCCAATGCGCGCTTCGCCAAGCTGGCGCAGAGCCTCGGCGGCGATGGCGCGGCGTCGAAATCGATCTTCCGCGCGGTCAATCCGCGCGACCGCGGGCTCCTGATCGCCGCGATCAACCAGGCGGCCGAAGGGCAGGGCGATATCGCGCCGGTCGAGGCGATGCTCGACGGCACCCGCGAGCGCTGGGGGCAGTTCTTCGTCACCGCGGTCGAGCGGGAGGAGCGCGAGACCGAGGCTGCGATTGTCTATCTGCTGGAGACCACCGAGCGCCGCGCGCTGGAGAACCAGATCAACCAGTCGCAGAAGATGGAGATGGTCGGCCAGCTCGCCGGCGGCATCGCGCACGACTTCAACAACGTGTTGTCGGCCATCATGATGGCCAACGACTTCCTCCTGAACGCGCACAAGCCGACCGATCCGTCGTTCCAGGATATCATGCAGATCAAGCAGAACGCGACCCGCGCCGCGACGCTGGTGCGGCAGCTGCTTGCGTTCTCGCGCCGCCAGACCTTGCGGCCGCAGGTGCTCGACCTCGGCGATGCGCTTTCCGACCTCACCATGCTGCTGCGCCGGCTGATTGGCGAGAAGGTCAAGCTCGACCTCGTGCACGGCCGCGACCTCTGGCCGGTCAAGGTCGACGTCTCCCAGTTCGAGCAGGTAATCGTCAACCTCGCCGTCAATGCGCGCGACGCGATGGCCGAGGGCGGCACGCTGACGGTGAAGACCGGCAACGTCACCGCCGATGACCCGGCGCTGCTCACCTGCAAGGGCATGCCGGCGGCCGATTACGTCCGCATCGACATGATCGACACCGGCACCGGCATTCCCGCCGAGATCATCGACAAGATCTTCGAGCCATTCTTCTCCACCAAGGAAGTCGGCAAGGGCACGGGGCTTGGGCTGTCGACGGTGTACGGCATCGTCAAGCAGACCGGCGGCTTCGTCTATGTGGACTCGGAGGCCGGCAAGGGTACCGCGTTTCACATCTACCTGCCGCGGCACCGGGCGGAGCGTGAAGCCCAGTCCGAACCGCAGGTGGCGAATGGCGCGGCGGTGGATGCCGCCAAGCCAAAACCCGATCTCACGGGGCAGGGCACCATCCTTTTGGTCGAGGACGAGGACGGCCTGCGTTCGCTGAATGCCCGCGGCCTGCGCTCGCGCGGCTACAGCGTGATCGAGGCCGCCAATGGCGTCGAAGCCATCGAGGCGCTGGCCGAGAAGGACGGTGCCGTCGATCTGATCGTCTCCGACGTGGTCATGCCGGAGATGGACGGGCCGACCATGCTCAAGGAGATGCGCGCCAGGAACCCGAATGTGAAGATCATCTTCGTATCGGGCTATGCGGAAGATGCCTTCGAAAAGAGCCTGCCGGAAAACCAGCAATTCGCCTTCCTGCCAAAGCCCTTCACGCTGGCCCAGTTGGTGGCGGCGGTGAAGGAGACGATGACGGCGTCGTAACCAATTGGCGTAACCATTTGACGCAACTTGCCTACTTGTCGCATCCCCGCGACCGAGGGCCGCAGCCGCGGTGCCCTTTCTTGGCTTCACATTTGGGCAACCCTGCCCATCTTAGGGTCGCTTCTTCCCCATACCGGGGAATCCAAAGGAAAAACCGATGAAATTCACCCAGCGTACGCGCGGCATGGTCCAGGCGATCGCCGTCGTTCTATCGTTGGCGCTCCCCACTGTGATTGCGGCCTCCTATGCCGATGCCCGTGTCGGCGGTGGCGGCAGCTCGGGGTCCCGGGGCTCGCGAACCTTTTCCGCGCCGCCGTCCACCACCACGGCGCCGGGCAGCACGCAGCAGTTCAACCGCACCATGACCCAGCCGGGCCAGACCGCGCCGGGCCGGGCCGCGAACACCGGCGGCTTCTTCAACCGTCCGGGCATGGGCATGCTCGGCGGCCTTGCCGCGGGCTTCCTCGGCGCTGGCCTGCTCGGCATGCTGTTCGGCGGCGGCCTGTTCTCCGGCCTCGGCAGCTTCGCCTCGATCCTCGGCCTGATGCTGCAGATCGGCCTGATCATCCTGGTGGCGCGGCTGGTGATGTCGTGGTGGCAGCGCCGCAACGCGCCGGCCTATGCCAGCACGGGCATGGGCCCCGCGCCCACGCCTGCCGGCCCGCAGACCAACCACCGCAGCGCCATGGGCTTCGGGCTCGGTTCGAACGCACCGCCGCTCGAAATCAAGCCGGAAGACTATGAGGCCTTCGAGCGTCTGCTCGGCGAAGTCCAGACCGCCTGGTCGGATGAGGACGTCTCCAGGCTGGAGCGGCTCTCGACGCCCGAGATGGTGTCCTATTTCGCCCGTGACCTCGCCGACAACAAGGCGCGCAACGCGGTCAACAAGGTCAGCAATGTCAAGCTGCTGCAAGGCGACCTTGCGGAAGCCTGGCGCGAGGGCGACGCCGATTACGCCACCGTCGCCATGCGCTTCTCGCTGGTCGACAAGACCTTCGATCGCAACAGCGGCCAGATGATCGCCGGCGGCGATCAGCCGACCGAGGCCACCGAGGTCTGGACCTTCGTCCGCCAGCGCGGCGGCAACTGGGAACTCTCGGCGATCCAGCAGACCAGTTGATCGCACGACGATGACAATGCAGGCGCCGCGGTTTTGCCGCGGCGCTTTTCTTTTGTGCTGCCGCCTTTACGTTGCGCAAGCGGAATAATGCCGCGGGCTGCGGGTTGATCCGGTTGCAGCGTAACAACAACAATTTGGAGGAACTCCATGGGTGTGTTCGTCAAAGTCGTTTCGCCGGTTTGCTTCGCACTTGCCGTTGTGGCGGCGCCACCAGTCTTGGCGCAATCGGCCAACGTCAGCTTCTTCCTGACCAGCAACGGCCCGGGCAAGGGCGGCGACCTCGGCGGGCTTGCCGGCGCGGACCGGCATTGCCAGTCGCTGGCGCAGGCTGCGGGCGCGGGCGCCAAGACCTGGCGCGCCTATCTCTCGACGCAGGCGGCGGACGGCCAGCCGGCAGTGAATGCAAAGGATCGCATCGGCAAGGGGCCGTGGCAGAACGCCAAGGGCGTCGTGGTGGCCAAGGACGTTGCCGACCTGCACAGCGCCAACAATAATCTCACCAAGCAGACGGCACTCAGCGAAAAGGGCGAGGTGATCAACGGCCGCGGCGACACCCCGAACCGCCACGACGTACTGACGGGATCGCAACCCGACGGCACCGCCTTTGCCGCCGGCGACGACCGTACCTGCAAGAACTGGACGAGCAGCACGCAGGGCGCCGCCGTGGTCGGCCATTCCGACCGCCTTGGCCTGCGCGACGACGACGCCTCAAAATCCTGGAACTCGTCGCATCCCTCGCGTGGACCGGAGGGCGGCTGCTCGCAAGCCGACCTCAAGAGCACCGGCGGCGACGGCCTGCTCTACTGCTTCGCGGCGAACTGACCCCGGCAACTGAACCTGTCTTGGCGCATTGACGGCAAAGGATATAGCCTCGCGGGGCGGAGCCATGTCCTTTGCACGCAAGGGGATCGCCGATGCGCTACCAGCTCTACTACTGGCCCATGATCCAGGGACGCGGCGAATATGTCCGGCTCGCGCTGGAAGATGCCGGTGCCGCCTATGACGACGCCGCCCGTCACGACGATGGCATGTCGGCGATGATGCGGATGATGGAGGCACGCAACGGCACGCCGCCCTTTGCGCCGCCGTTCCTGAAAGCGGGCAAGGTCGTGATCGGGCAGACCGCGAACATCCTCTTCTATCTCGGCGCGCGCCATGGGCTGGCGCCGAAGGCGGAGGCCGGCAGATTATGGGTGCATCAGCTGCAGCTCACCATCGCCGACTTGGTGCTGGAGATTCACGACACCCATCATCCGCTCGGGCCCTCGCTCTACTACGAGGATCAGCGTGCCCCGGCGAAGAAGCGCACGGCTGAATTCTGGAAGGAGCGCGTGCCGAAATATCTCGGCTATTTCGAGGGACTGATCGAGGAGGGCGGCGCTGCCTACATCACCGGGCGCAGGGCGAGCTATGTCGACCTCTCGCTGTTCCAGATCGTCGCCGGGCTGCGCTACGCCTTTCCCAAGCGCATGAAGGCGTTCGAGGGCGAGGTGCCGCGGCTGGTCGAATTGCACGACCGCGTCGCCGCGCGGCCGAACATCAAGGCGTATCTGGCGAGCGAGCGGCGTATTCCTTTCAATGAGGAGGGAATATTCCGGAGATACAAGGAGCTGGATGGGTGATGCTGTCATTCCGGGGCGATGCCCAGCATCGAACGATGGAGCGCAATTGCGCATCTGAGGTTTGCGCTTTGCGCGCCCGGGGATGACTGTGTCTGGACTACCGGCTCCTGCCATCCACCGGCGTCATCTGGATCTTCGACAGATCGATGCCGTCGATGCAGCTGACATTGACCGCCACCACGTCAGTGCCATCGGGCTTGGTGCCGCGCGCAAACACCTCGACGCCGCAATCCAGACAGAGCTGGTGACGGATCGCGTGCTTGTTGAAGAGATATTCCTTCAGGTTCTCTTCGCCGGCGCGGAGCTGAAAGCTCTTCGGCGGAACGAAGGTGAAGTGCAGGCCCTTCTTGGTGCAGATCGAGCAGTTGCAGGCAGTGACCATCGCAAGGTCGCTGGTGCACTCGAACCGCACCTGGCCGCAATGGCAACCGCCGGTGAACGTCTTGCTGTCGGCCATCTCGTCTCCTCACCACAGTCCTGGCACGAGACGATAGCGCACCCGCGCCAGATAGTCAGCATAGCCCGGCAGGCCATCAGCCAGGGCGCGCTCTTCGATGGTCGCGCGGATGGCGAACAGCACGAAGAAGACCGGCGACAGCGCAAGGCCCCACCATGAGCCGAGCAGGAGCGCGATGGCGACGAAATACAGCACCGCGCCCGAGTACATGGGATGGCGCACCGACGCGTAAGGCCCGGTATCGATTACGCGGTGGCCGCGCTCGGCCTGCACCCTCACGACCGGCGCGGCAAAGGAATTTTCTCGCGCTACCCAGGTAATGAGGGCCATCGAAGCCAGCAGCAGCACGAATCCGAGAGCCTGCAGCGCGACCGGCATGTCGGACCATTGCCAGCGGCGATCGAAGCCGATGACGAGAAACCAGATCAGGCCCGCAAGGCCGAAGGCAACCATGAATTTCTTGTCGGCCGCAGGCTGCCCATCCCGCATCATCGGGCGCATGCGCTCTTCGAGCAGCGCCGGATCGACCTTGGCGAACCACAACCCGAGGCCGATGCCGAGCACGGCGGTGGTCGCAAGATAGAGCCAGGCGGCCGGCCAGTGCAGCGTGCCCGCCGGCAGGAACAGCAGCGCGCCGAGGCCGACGACCCACAATACGGTTTGCAGCAGCAATCGTGCGATCATGCGATTTCCTCGAACGCATCATCATCGCGCGGTTTTGCGACGGACTTGCGGCGAGGCCGTTCGCTCGCGGGGTATTGACCCGGCAGGGCAGGCCGGCCGCTACTCGTCCTTGCCGCGGGTGATCGCGATCCAGGCCTCGGTCTTGTTGCGCTGGCACTCGAGGTTGAGCCGGCGGAAGCGCATGGTGACCTTGTCGCCGCGGAGCATCCCCATGCGCTTGAGGCAGCGCGTCGTGCCGGTTGTGGTGTCGTCTTTGGTCACGGTGAAGACGATCGCGGCCATCGAGCCTACCAGCGAGATGAATTCCGGCTTTGGCTTGCGGTCGCCCTTGGCGTAGAGCTCGATGGCATAATTGCTGCCGCGGCAGGCCACCGACAATTCCCTAGCGAGCGGATGCGTCATGTAGACGGTGTTGGCGGCCTTGAAGTTGACCTTCAGCTTGTCGATCTGGTTGGCCAATTCCTTGGCGCTGTCGTCGCAGCGGTCGGCGCGGGCGGGGGAAGCCGTGAATGCCGCCATTAGCGAAAGTGCGGCTGCAAGAAAGATCGATCGGCGAAACGGTCGTCGTGATGTCATGTGAGATGCCCCTTTGGGCCTATTGAAGCGTCGAAAAAAGGTAGGTGCAAGGCAGGTTTCTCTAGCGCGGAAATGGAGAAAAGTAACGGTCCATGAATGGCCGATACGCAGTCGAAAACCTTTCCTTTGGCCAAAAAGTGCTTAGAACGGCTCTATCGCCGGGCCTCCGCTTGCGGCCGCTCCGGCCCAAAACCCTGAGATATCGCCATGAATGCTCCGACCGCCTTTCCCGACCAGTCCAAGCCCGTACCGCCGTACAAGCACACCCCACTGTTTCCGCTCGGCAAGGACGAAACGCCCTACAAGAAGATCACCAGCGAGGGCGTGCGCGTCGAGAAGGTGCTGGGCCGCGACATGGTTGTGGTGTCGCGCGAGGCGCTGCGGGCGCTGTCGGAAGCGGCCTTCGGCGAGATCAACCACTATCTGCGGCCGGGGCATCTGAAGCAGCTCCGCTCCATCCTCGACGACAAGGAGGCCAGCGACAACGACAAGTTCGTCGCCTTCGACTTCCTGAAGAACGCCAATATCGCGGCCGGCGGCGTGCTGCCGATGTGCCAGGACACCGGCACTGCGATCATCATGGGCAAGAAGGGCTGCAACGTCATCACCGATGGCGACGATGAGGCCGCGCTTTCCCAAGGCGCCCGTGACGCCTATCTGCGCCGCAATCTGCGCTACTCGCAGGTCGCGCCGCTGTCGATGTACGAGGAGAAGAACACCGCCAACAACATGCCGGCGCAGTGCGAGATCTACGCCGAGGGCGATGACGCCTACAAGTTCATGTTCATGGCCAAGGGCGGCGGCTCTGCCAACAAGAGCTTTCTGTTCCAGGCAACGCCGTCGGTGCTGACGAAGGATCGCTTGCTGGCCTTCCTGAAGGAGAAGATCCTCACCCTCGGCACCGCGGCGTGCCCGCCCTATCACCTTGCGATCGTGATCGGCGGCACTTCGGCCGAGCTCTGCATGAAGACGGTGAAGCTTGCCTCCGCGCGCTATCTCGATGCGCTGCCGACCCACGGCTCGGCCGACGGCAACGCGTTCCGCGACGTCGAGATGGAGCAGGAAATCCACAAGATGACGCAGTCGCTCGGCGTGGGCGCACAGTTCGGCGGCAAATATTTCTGCCACGACGTTCGCGTGATCCGCATGCCGCGCCACGGCGCTTCGCTGCCGATCGGGCTCGGCGTGTCTTGCTCGGCTGACCGCCAGGTGCTCGGCAAGATCACGAAGGACGGCGTCTATCTCGAGGAGCTCGAGCACAACCCCGCGCAATACCTGCCGGCGGTGGAGCAGAAGCTCGGCGGTGAGGTGGTCAAGATCGACCTCAACAAGCCGATGAAGGACATTTTGGCGACGCTGTCGAAATGTCCGATCAAGACACGGGTCTCGATGACCGGCACCATGATCGTCGCGCGCGACTCCGCCCACGCCAAATTGCGTGAGCGGCTGGAGAAGGGCGAGCCGCTGCCGGATTATTTCAAGAACCATCCGGTCTATTACGCCGGCCCGGCCAAGACACCGGAAGGCTACGCGTCCGGTGCGTTCGGCCCGACCACGGCCGGGCGCATGGATTCCTTCGTCGACCAGTTCCAGGCTGCCGGCGGCTCGATGGTAATGGTGGCCAAGGGCAATCGCGCCCCCGCCGTGCGCGATGCCTGCAAGAAGTATGGCGGCTTCTATCTCGGCTCGATTGGAGGCGCGGCAGCCAATCTCGCCGAACACTGCATCAAGAAGGTCGAGGTGGTGGAATATCCCGAGCTCGGCATGGAAGCGATCTGGCGCATCGAGGTCGTGGATTTCCCGGCCTTCATCATCATCGACGACAAGGGCAACGACTTCTTCAAGGAATTGAATCTGGGCTAGCGGCCCTTCAATCGATCGGAGGCTCAATGGTTGAATGGTTCGAGGACCTGAAAGTCGGCATGCGCTTCAAGAGCGAGGCGGTGACGGTGTCGAAGGACGACATTATCCGCTTCGCCACAGAGTACGACCCGCAGCCCTTTCACCTCGATGAGGAGGCGGCGAAGAAAACGATCCTCGGCGGGCTTGCCGCTTCCGGATGGCACACGGCGGCGATTGCCATGCGGCTTGCCGCGAGCGCCCGGCCGTTCGGACCGCATCCGCTATTCGGCGCCGGCGTCGACGATCTGCGCTGGCTGAAGCCGGTTCGGCCCGGCGACACCATTCATCTCGAAGGGGAGGTGGTTGAGCTCGTGCCCTCGCGTTCGAAGCCGCATGGCGTCGCCCGCGTGGTATGGACCGCCTATAACCAGAAGGGCGAGGCGGTCTATACCTTCAATCCGATCGCAATCGTGCCAAGCCGCCCGAAGTGAGCGCGCGGCCGGCTCGCAGGGCGCTTGGTCTCGATGGATTCAGGAACGGTTGGGTCGCCGTTCTCCTTGACGGCGTCAGGCAGGAGATCTCTTTCCATCGCGACGTCACGCAAGCGCTGTCGGGTCCGTTCGACAGGGCAGGTATCGATATTCCGATCGGAATGACGGATAACGGCCAGCGCGCGTGCGATCTGCTGGCGCGCGCAAAGCTGCGGCCGCACACCTCGCGCGTCTTTACCGGCGCCCGGCGCTGGCTGTGGCTGGAGTTTACGGATCCCGACCGGGCCAACAGGGAAGCCCTGCGGCGCGGCGAGACGCGGGTGTCGCGCCAGCTCTGGCACCTTGGTGCCAAGATTATGGAGGTCGATGCGTTCGTGCGTGCCAATCCATCGTGCGACATCCGCGAGGTCCATCCCGAACTGGTGTTCCTGCGCTTGAACCGTAGCGAGCCCTTGGCGTCGAAGAAAACCACCGAGGGAATTGCATTGCGGCGCGCTTTGCTCGCGTGCGCCGGCATCGCTCACATTGGCCGCTGGCTCACCGAGGCGCGGATCGGCACAGGCGCGAAGATCGACGATGTGTTGGACGCCTGCGCGGTTGCGGTTGCTGCCCGTGAGCCTGCAGGCAGCCTTCCCGAAGAGACGCCGCCCATTGATGCGCGCGGCCTGCCGATGCGGATCTGGTTCTAGAGCGCGCCGGTCGGCTTCAGCTGCAGGTCGTCACCTGGTTGGAGCAGAGGCTGCGCCACCAGCCGCGCACGCCGTCGTGGCTTTCCACCAGCGCCCATTCTCCGCTGCACGCGAAGATCCGCTTCGGCCCGTCGTCGGTATCGAGCGGACCGTCGAGCTTGCGGCGCGCCGGCATCCATTTGGCGTCGATATGCGGAGCCTGGAACAGCCCGCCCATACGCGTGCCGCCGTTGGCGTAGTTCGCGCCGACCTTGCTGGCCGCGACCCATCCGCGCCCGGCATAGGGCTTCGGAGCGCTCCGCGGGTACCGCTTGTCGTCTTCGTAGGCCTTGCCGGGTGGCGTCGCGTTCTCGATCAGGAACCAGCCTTCCTTGAAGCCGATAATGCGAAACTCGGTGAGCCAACCGCCCTCGGGTGTGTTCTCGCTTCCACCCATCTTGAGGCGATAGGGTGGCGGCAGCTTGCCAAGCACGCGTGCCTTTACGGACGGTTCGGCCCGTACGTTGAGACCTGCGGGGTCCTTGTCGTCCGACCAGGCGCCGAGGTCGCACGGCTCGGTGCCCTCGGGCAATGCGGCACGCTTTGCGCCAAGTTCGGCCTGGCGCTCGGCGAAATCGCTCTCCTCGCTGTCGGCATTCGCCGTCGTGATGTCGGGGTCCTCGCGTGGCTTCAGTGTAGCCGAGAGGGCGCTTGATCCATCCTTGGATAGCGCCACGACAAGCATCTGACGCGGTGCGAAGACGCTCGCCGGCGTCTTCGGATCGTTTGCGCTCTCCGCATAGACTGCAAGGTAGCCGGTCGTGCCGGCGGCATCCGCGCTGTACGCGGTGCCGGCAGCATATCCTGGCGGCACCAGCGCCAGCGCACTCCTGTACCACGCCGGTTCGGAGTCGCTCGCGCGCTGCGCCGACGCCGTCGTGGCAAGCAGTGCCATGACGGCGATGGAAGTCAGGATGCGCATGTGTTGGCAGGAAAAGTCTTACGCCCGCGTCCCCGTGAACGGAAAACTGCCCATCGGGCCGATGCTGGCTTCGCCTGACATGGTGTCGCCGGTAACCTTGCCGCTGAAGGCGAGTGTCAGCGGCATCGGGTTGGTGATGGAAACCTTCCAGGCAACATCGTCGCCGTTCGCCGTGCCGTCAAAAATATCGGTCGAATTGCCGTCGGCGCCCTGAGTGCCGTTGAGCACACCACCCGACGTCGTCACGCTGAGCGCCGTCTTGCGCTCGCCCATCGGCGTCGAGAGGGTGATGTTCCAGTTACCGTCCACGGCCATCTAGGTCTCCTCGAATTGTGAGATTTGAAAAGTGCGCGCCGTTATACCTTATCACATCCCGCAAGCCCATGGTCACTCCGGCTTCTGGAGCGATTTCTTGACGCGTCACCCGATACGCCGTGAATCAGGCACGGGCGGCAGCGCGCAGGCGACTGCCGACCAGGAGGCGGAAGGCGACGTACTGGATCGCGAACGCCGCAATCTTCGCGCCGACCAGAACCACCGACACATAAAACGCCCACAGCTTCATGTCGCCGGTCATGGCGACACCGACAGTGCCGGCGGCGAGCACGAACATCAGCGCGGCCCAGGCATAGCCGGCGAACGTGACATATTCCGGAATGGTCCCGGTCACGATCGGCGGCAGATAGCGCAGCATCCAGTCACGCTTCAGCATGATCAGCCCGATCGCGATATGGCCGATCGCGGGCTTGGCGAGCACGAAGCGCGGATCGTGGGTGAGGAGGGTGGCGCCGCCGAGCACGATGACGAGGCCAAGGCTTGCCCAGGTCATGTAGCCCAGCGTCTGACCCTTGATGCGCGACCAGACCACCTGGCCGATGGCGCCGAGAATGGCGACTGCGGTCGCCAGGATGACGTTGTCGGTGGTCAGATAGATGACCAGGAAGACGATGGTGGAGAGGAAGTCGGAGCCGAGCCGACGGAATACGTCTTTCATCGTCTGTTTCCTTACACCCTGTGCAAAGTGCCGCGTTGGCGCGGGTTGGCTATTCGGTCCGCGCCGGGAAAGCTATTCCAGAGCAGTCTCATTGTCACTGCGAGCGGGGCAGCGCGTTGGCGGGCGGCGTGCCATACCTGGCGCGGCAGAACTCCGGATACCACTTGGTGAAATAGATTGCGCAGTTGCGGGCCGCGAAGGCAACGATCAGCCCGCCCCAGAACGGCAGCCAGGGTACGTAGATCATCGCGGCATTGCCGATCATCATCAGGAGCGATGCCGCCGCCCACGCCCATGTGATCGCGTAGTTGGCGTGGATGAAGCCCGGCAGTTTTGCAGTCTCGGCATCGACGACCTCCAGCGCATATTGCAGCGTGAAGGGATAGCGGATCAGGATCGAGAACAGCGTCACGAGCAGGATGCCGGTGTCGACCGCAAAGCGCACGGCCGATGCGCTCACCGCGGGGTCGATCAGCGTGACATAGAGGCCGACCGCGCAAAAGGTGAGGACCGAGCCGGCGCCGAGCATCTTGATCGACCGGCCGCGCCAGATGTCGATGGCGATCACGACGAGGCAGACCGCGGCCGAAACGAACAGGCTGATGGCGGCGGACGTCACCAGCATCAGGGCGGCAAAGGCGCCGTAGGGGGCGAGGATCAGGAAGATCGTCATGAAAGCCTCTCGGAGCCAATCTTTACAGCGTAAAGATACCGTAGATATGTGAAGGAGGATCGTCAAGCGAAATCTTTACACTGTCAAAATAAGGTGATCGAAGTCGGAAAATGACTGTTTTCAGTAGCTTGGGAGGAAGGTGCACGTGCTTAAAGCAGGAGGAGCGTCTCCTCATGAGTCATTCCGGGGCAGCCCGCCAGCTCCGGAATTTCGATCCGCGTCCTCCGGATTCCGGGTTCATCGCTACGCGATGCTCCGGAATGACGAGGAGGGCGCCTCAGTTCGATCCTACCCAATTGCCGTGGAAGCCGTCGGGGACGCGATGGCCGAGATGCACGAGCGCCGCAGGGCCGCTCTCGACATCCTGCGCATTGAACACGGCAAGATCGCTGCGATTCTCCCGCGCGCGCCAGACCACCGCGAGCAGCCAGCCGTCGCCCTCGGCGGCATCCTTGCCGCGCTCGACGAAGACGGGCTCGGAGATGGTGTCGCCGGCCGGCAGCAGGTAATTACCCAGCCGCTTGCCCTTGCCGTCGGTATGCACGATGCCGGAATACGCGCCGAGCATCGGCAGATCCGGATTGGTGCAGGCGTACCAGCCGTGTTTGGACTTTAGCCCCGCGCGGCGGTCGTCGATGCGCGGGAATTCGCCAGCCAGATCGTCAAGATAGGTTTGCGTGAAGCGGTCGGTATTGCCAGCGAGATCGAAGGTCCAGCGGCAATAGCGGGCGCGCGACTTCTTTGGATCCGTCGGCGAGCCGTCGGGATGGTTGAATAGCGGCGCTTCCTCGTA
Organism: Bradyrhizobium sp.; assembly: GCA_036406295.1. Taxonomy (GTDB): domain Bacteria; phylum Pseudomonadota; class Alphaproteobacteria; order Rhizobiales; family Xanthobacteraceae; genus Bradyrhizobium. The sequence continues at coordinate 6,829 of DASWVJ010000268.1, read as the reverse complement.
CTGCATGACATCCGCAACGATGCGATTGCCTTCCTCCCAGGCGTTCATGATGTGGAAGACGTAGCAGGTCTCCGCGCGGAACCAGACGATGTCGTTGGCCAAGCCGCTGCGCTTCATGACGCCGACATAGGCGCCTTTCTCCGGCTCCCAGGCGTAGGGCGCTTCGCCGCGCCTGGCGCGCTCCATGCTGCCGGTGATTGGCAGGATCGGGAACAGCAGGTGGTTCTCAGTGACGATGAAGTCGTGCACCATGCTGGCATAGGGCGCATCAAAGCGCTCGAAGCGCGTCACGTTGCCGGACGAGGAGACCGAGCCGAACGACAGCGTCGGGGTGAAGGGACCCGCGGCATTGTAGCCAAAGAACACCAGTTCGCCCGTGACCGGATCGATTTTGGGATGCGCGGTGAAGGGGCCCTGGATGCCGCCGTTGTAGTCGCAATAACCGCGTCGGTTCAGCGTGCCGGGTTCGATCTCGGTCGGCATATGGAATTCCTCCAGCGCGAGCAGCTTGCCGGCATGGAAGATGATGTTGGTGTTGGCGCGACCGGTGTCGGTGGTGATATTGGCGGGTGCATCGGGCAGCTTGCGGAAGAAGCCGCCGAACAGCGCGCGGCCGGCGTCGTGCTCGGCCTGCCATTTCGGGGTGCGGATCCAGCGGTTGCGGTAGCTGGCGCGGCCGTTCTCGAGATGGAAGGTGTGCAGCATGCCGTCGCCGACGAACCAGTGCGCGCCGGGCGAGTCGAACTGCGGATTCGGGCCGTTGCGGTAGAGCGTGCCGCTCAATTCACGCGGCAATTCGCCGGATATCTTGAGGAATGGTGCGTCGCATTCCATCGGGATCGGCGCCAGATTGGGCCGCGGCGCATTTGATGTCACCTGGTCGTGCATGGCCTACTCCCTGAGTTTTTATCTTTACATCGTCAAGATATGATTAGTCTGCATGCCGGCTTCCGTCAAGCAAATCTTTACACTGTCAAAATTGTGACATATAAGGGGCGCATGGCAAGAAACCCAAGACAAAACAAGGGGAATCGTCCGCGCGCCCGCGGCGCGGCGAAGCCTGCGGCAGCGAAGCAGGCGGTGCGGCGCATCCGCGCAGACAAGGAGTCGCCCTATCACCACGGCGCCTTGCGCGATGCATTGCTGCAGGCGGCGGAGAAATTGGTCGAGCGCGACGGTTTGCCGGGCCTCACACTGCGCGCGGTGGCGCGTGAGGCGGGGGTCTCGCATGCCGCGCCCACCCATCATTTCGGCGATCTCACTGGACTGGTCAGCGAGCTTGCCGCCATCGGCTATCGCCAGTTCAACAAGGCGATGATGGCGGCGAACGTCTCAGGGACAGTGCAGGAGAAGGGGCTCGCCAGCGCCAAAGCCTATATCGCTTACGCGCAGGCCAATCCCGGCATGTACGGATTGATGTTCCGCACCGAACGGCTCGACATGTCGCGGCCGTCGCTGCACGAGGCCGCCAACGCCGCGTTCGCCGGCCTTGCCCGTGGGGTCGGCGCCAGCCGTCACGAACATATCGAGGCCAGCGCGCTGTCGCTCGAACAGGCCGGCGCGATCGCGCGCGCCTGGTCGCTGCTCCATGGCTTCGCCATGCTGCTACTCGACGGCCGCATGTCCCACATGTTGCGGCGGCTGCCGAAGGGCACCACGATGGACCAGCTGTTCGAGGCGATGCTGAAAAGCCCGCCTCCGCGGTAGCCGGCATCGCCGGCGCGAAGCGTCGGCGATGTATTAGCGGCTCGCCAGCTCTACGGCGCGGCCGCTGTTGCCGATCGTCTTCACCTTGTCCTTGCCGCATTTGAAATTGCGGGCGAGTTCGTCAGCCGCCTTGCGCGCCAGTTCGTTGGCGTTGGGATTGGCCTGCACATCCACATAGGCGACATGGCAGACCGGACCCGGCGGCAGCCGCGTTACCGCCAGCATGGGCTTTGCAATGGGACGGCCGTCCTTGTCCGGGTCCGAATTGTCGGCGATGTGCCATCGCTGGATGATCGCATAGGGTCTGCCGTTGGCGGCGCGCCACTCTACAGTGTTGGTGGTCGAGTTGAACGGGCCGAACCAGGTCTGTGCCGCCGGCTCCCTTGCGGCGCCGAGGCGGGTGCGCCCGATCGAGACGGTCTCGCGCAGATCGTCCTCGGCAATCAGCACAATGAGGCCGTTCTTGCCGGGGCAGACCCGGATGGTGCTGTCGTCCACGCCATTACTGGCGCTCGTAACGCGGCAATCCCTGGGCGCGGTCGAGGTATAGCTGCTGCCGATTGTTTCGGCATTCGATTGCAAAATAAGGGCAGCACTGGCCGCAAACAGCGTCAGCGTGGTGAGCGCGATTGTGACAATGGAGGGAATGTAGCGCATCGGCGGACCTGTCATGGGAACGTCTCATTGCGTGAGACGTTCGCAATCTGGGGACGGTTCGATCGCAATGCGGGAAACACCTGACAGCGAAGCGGAATCGTTCTACAAGGGTAGCTTCGCGACATAACCTGTCAGCAAGAATCTGTGGTCATCAGCGTTTTCAGTCGGTCATGCCTGCCATTTCCCCAAACAAACCGTATCGCATCGGCCGCTCCCGCACCGGGCTCGGCCTCTTCGCCACCAAGCCGATCAAGAAGGGCACCCGGATCATCCGCTATTTCGGGCCGCTGCTGGATTGCAACAAGGAAGAGGACGATGCGATCGAGAACAAATATCTGTTCCAGCTCACCAACCGCTGGACCATCGACGGCTCGGTGCGCGAGAACGTCGCCCGCTACATCAACCATTCCTGCAAGCCGAACGCCGAGTCCGACGTCAAGCCCCGCAAGCGCAAGATCTACATCCGCGCCATCAAGAACATCGAGCCGGGCGAGGAGATCAACTACGACTACGGCACGGACTACTTCAAGGAATACCTCAAGCCGATCGGCTGCCTGTGCACCGCTTGCGAGAAGAAGCGCAAGAAGAAGCGCGCCGAGGCGAGGGCCGAGAAGCTGCGCCTAAAGGAGAGGGCCGAGCGCAAGGCACGCAAGGCGGCCGAGAAGCTCGCAAAGGAAAAGGAAAAGCAGGCGCGGAAAGCCCGCGAAACGGCCGAAGGGGCGCGCAAGCAGGCCGGCCGCAAGAAGCTGAACGGCACGCACCTGAATGGCCACGGTCAGCACAAGGTCCGTGCCGCCGAGTCCGGCATTTCGCTGCGCGGGCGACGCGGGCGCGGCGGCGAGCAGCGGGTTTCAGCTTAAGTTCAACCGCCCGGCTTGAGCGAGCGTCGTTGCGTCAAGTTCGGCAGCGATCTCGCCGGCTCCGATAGAGCGCGTCGGCTCCCCCAGCCGCATGGCGGGCGCGCACTGCAAAAATCCGCAACACTGGTCAACCTCATGGGAGGCCGCGCGATCCGCCCTTGCAAATTTGCTGTATCAGGATAAATATGTATTTGAAATGCCTGTTTAAGGGCGGGCGGTTAAAGAGGCAGCAGTGTCAGACCTCGAGGTAATAAGTTCAGGGCCGGAACGGCGCGCGGAACTCACGGCGCAGATCGCCGCCCACACCGGCATCACGGAAACGATGATCGAAGAGCTCGTGCGCGCCTTCTATGTCAAGGTGAGGGCGGACGAAGTGCTTGGGCCGATCTTCGAGGCGAAGATCAGGGATTGGGAACCGCATCTGCAGCAGATGTTTGCCTTCTGGTCTTCGGTCGCGCTGATGACCGGCCGCTATCACGGCACGCCGATGGTCAAGCACAACAGGCTGCCGGTCGATGCCAGCCACTTCGACCGCTGGCTCGGTCTGTTCGAGGAGACCGCGCGCGAAGTTTGCCCGCCGCAGGCCGTAGCGCATTTCATGGAGCGGGCGCGGCGTATTGCTTCAAGCCTCGAGATGGGCGTTGCCGGCGCGCAAGGCGTGATCCTCGGCAACGGCGAGCGGTTTTGGCGAAACGAAACAGGAGCACTCTGATGAGCTATAGCGGACGAAGTGCGAAGCAAGCCGCCATCGAGAGCGATGCCGTCAGGCAGTCAGCGAATCCGTATGCCGGAAGCAGTCTCGTGCCGATGCTGGTGATCGGTCTCGTCCTGACCTTTGGTGGGATGATCGCCGCGCTGGCGCTGAGCTGAAATGAATGGCCGCCGCGCGTGACGCGGCGGCCCTGCTATGCCGGTTTCGGGCTGCAGCCTAGACTGTCACTGTGTCGCCGCTCTTACGCAGGCCGATGTATTGCAGCTCGGCGAACACGCCGGTGGCGATTGCCTGCGCCCCTACCATGACCATGCCAGGCAGGTTGGGCGAGACGGCGCCGGAAAACAACAGCGCAATGCTGCCGAGCGTCCAGGCCGCGTTGCCGATGATCACGATCAGCACCAGGACCTTCATCATGGTTTGCCGCGTGCCGAGCCAGCCGACGAAGGCGGCATAGGCGATCAGGAACAGGCCGACCTCACGTAAAAACACCTCGGGCAGGCTGAACAGCGCGGCGAAAACGCCTGCGCCGAAGGTGAGGCCGACTGCGCTGACGCCGCTGAAGACGGCATCGGCCAAGAGGGCGCGGCGCAGGAACGAAGATGGGCTGATCATGGCAGTTCTCCTTGTGCTCTCGGGGTGGGGGACTTCTGACATTCAGGCGGTGAGGTCGTGGAACCAGGCGCGCCGCCGGCGCGCGAACGCGATTGGGCAGAGCGTCCTCGCCGCATGGGTCTCGGCGGCCGCGACCTGCGCGTAGACATAGGCGCCGGTCGAATGCAGCTGCGGCTCGGGCATGTTGAGGGAACGGGCCAATAGCCAGATCGCCATATTCAGCGTCCAATGGACGATGGCGGCGGGCTCAAGCGGATTGTGCAGCGGGGTCATGGTCATCTCCTTTGACCCCGAAGATGACCGCCCGGCCGCGCCGTTTCGATTACCTCACACGTAATGGAATGGGCTGATATCGCATGGTAGGTTTTCCACCATGAACGCACATGCATCTGCGGCGCGAGCCGAACAAGCAAAACCCATTCACATTGGCGAGCATCTGCGCGACTGGCGGCAGCGCCGTCATTTGAGCCAGCTCGACCTTGCCGGCGAAGCCGAGATTTCCGCACGGCATCTGAGTTTTGTGGAGACCGGCCGCTCGGCGCCGTCGCGCGAAATGGTGCTCAAACTTGCGGAGCGACTGGACGTGCCCCTACGCGAACGCAACGTGCTCCTCGTCGCCGCCGGCTTCGCGCCGGCCTTCCCGCAACGCGCGCTGGATGATCCCGCGCTGAAATCGGCGCGCGAGGCCATCGACCTCGTGCTGAAGGCGCACGAGCCGAACCCGGCGCTGGCCTATGACCGGCACTGGAATCTGGTGTCAGCCAACCGCATGCTGGCGCCGATCCTTCAGGGTGTGCCGGAGCGGCTGCTCGCGCCTCCGCTCAACATCCTGCGGCTTGCCTTTCATCCCGAGGGACTGGCGCCGCGCACGGTCAATCTCGGCGAATGGGCCGCGCACCTGCTGGAACGGCTGCATCGCCAGTGCGAGGCGACCGCCGATCCCGAGCTGATCAAGCTGTACAACGATCTCAGAAGCTATCCGCTGCCGGCGCGTTCGGGGCCGGTGTCGGCCGACAATGTCGCGATCCCCTACAAGCTCCGCCATAATGGCGATGTCCTGAGCTTCATCTCGACCACCATGGTGTTCGGCACGCCGGTCGACGTCACGCTGTCGGAGCTCGCGCTGGAAACGTTCTTCCCCGCGGACGAGCTGACCGCGCGGCGGCTGAAGGAGATGCAGCCGCGCGACTGAGCATGATCGGGGAAGATCATGCTCGCCAAGGAAACGAGATCATGATCCGATACTGGCGGATCATGATCGGCACGCGCTTACTTACTTGCGCGCGCCTCACCCGTTACTTCGCCCTGAGGTTCGGGACTTAGCCACCGATAAAGAAGACCTCCGACAGCGCCGCCGATGATGGGCGCCACCCAGAACAACCAAAGCTGCGCCAGCGCCCAGCCCCCGACGAACAGTGCGGGGCCGGTGCTGCGTGCCGGATTGACGGAGGTGTTGGTCACGGGGATGCTGATCAAGTGGATGAGCGTCAGCGCCAGGCCAATGGCGATCGGTGCGAATCCGGCCGGCGCCTTGCCGTGGGTTGCCCCCATGATGACGAAGAGGAACATCATTGTCAGCACGACTTCGGCCAGGAAGCACGCACCCAGGCCATACTTGCCCGGCGAATGCTCGGCAAAGCCGTTTGCTGCAAATCCGGCAGCCAAGTTGAACCCGGGGGCTCCACTGGCGATCGCGTACAGGACGGCGGCTCCGATGATCGCGCCTATCACTTGCGCCACGATGTAGGGCAGGACGAGGCCGGCTGGAAAACGGCCTCCGCATGTCAGGCCAACGGTGACCGCGGGATTGAGATGACACCCGGAGATATGGCCGATGGCGTACGCCATTGTCAGCACGGTCAGACCAAACGCGAGGGCTACGCCGAGCAGCCCGATTCCTACCTGCGGAAAGCCGGCCGCGATCACAGCGCTTCCACAGCCACCGAAGGTCAGCCAGAACGTGCCTATCGCCTCCGCGGCAAACCGCTTGCCGTTCATGATGATTCTCCGTTGACCATGGCGCCCATTCGATCCCGCGCGGCGATGCCGGTACCACCGCGCCGGCACATCGGAACGGAACACTACTACAAATTCAGAACAGCTTTAAGGCGCGCATAGCTTGATACACTGTGTTCCATGGCGTCCCGATGGAACCATTGAGGCGCCAACATGGCGGGGGCGGCCGCGTTCGCAGCACCGAGCGGCGGGTAATTCCATCACACGATCAGATCGTGCGCCCCGTGGCTTGCGGCATGGACGTTGGCGTGAGCCGCGGCGT
>DASWVJ010000267.1:0-9801 GCA_036406295.1 Bradyrhizobium sp. | reverse complement strand
ATGCGCGATCCGGCCCTGGTCGCCGGTCGAGATTGCATAGACCGTCCACAAAAGCCCCGCGCCGAACAGGGCGGAAGCGGATTTGCTGATCTTGAGCGGATGCTCCAGCGCGATCGCGGCGTAGACGAGAACGAAGATCAGGACGAGAGCGAAAACCACTTCAGTTCCTTCCCAGGATCAAAGGAGGAGTTCCTTATGCAGTCGGAGCGGTGTTGACCATGCGGCGTGGTGCCCCGAAAAACGCCTCGTGGAACCGGCGGCCCGTTGATGGGCTCCGTGCATGACCAGTAGATTGCCGCATCCCGGTCCACTTGCGGGATGTTTCGCGATCGTCCCGATGCGTTGGGCCGGGTTGCGATGGGGCGCTGCGGCGTCAGGCAGATTTCTCGCCGGACGAAACACCCGGGAGTGCCAAGGAAAACGTTGACGGCAGCATAGCGGAGGCGCCGCCCCGAGAGTGTCACACACCCGAACTCGTGGCCGGCGCAGGAACGAGCGGGGCGCCTCCGACCGAAACAGGGCCGACGGGCTTCGGTAGTGGAGGAGGTCCTGGAGGTGCTCTGCGCTGCACCCGGATGATCCTGGCGCGGGGATTTGTCTGCGGGATGCTGGAAGTCGTCAGCGGCGATACCGCGCCGTGCAGACCTTCCACCCGCGCTGCCAGCGAGGAGAGTTGACGGGATATTCTTTTCAAGTCCGTCTGCTGGGCTGCGGAGTCCTGCGTCAGCGACGCCAACGCAGCCGCGTTCTGCTGCTGCGATAGCTGAATATCTCTTAGTGCCGCGAGGACGACGGGATCCGATAACGGAACTGGCTTGGGTGGAGAGCGTGCAGCAACGCGATCGGATTTCGGCGAAGCGATGCGATTGAAATTGGGCAAGGAGAAGTGGTCGAATTTCGGCAAGGAGAAGCGATTGACGTCCGGCAGGGAGAGGCTGTCGAGATTCGGCATGAAGTTGGCGGTGGCTGCGCCAACGATGAGGAGGGCGGCGAGGGACACCAATGTCACCGTCACGCGGCTCGAAGCCACCGGCTGTATCGCCTCAGGCGGCTTGTCTGCTTGCGCTTTCTTGTCCGGTGCTTCGGTCACCTGCGTTCCCTGCGTCAGCCCCGTCGCAACTCTCTTCCCGCTACCGATCAGAAAAACGAAAAAGCCGCCGCGTGGGACCATCCAGCGACGACTCGCGCGATTGCCCAGCCAATTTCAGCTAAATCATGGACTTATATGGTTAAAGATCGGTTATTTGTCGCCGTGAAGGCGGAAGCGGTCCGCTTCTCCATGCGACGGCGGGCTTTTCCCGAAACTTCAGGACGCCTTCGCCGGCCGGCGCTCTGCCGGGCCATTCGCGAGCGGAACCTGGGCTGACTGATGCATGATCAGCATTTGCCTGACTATCTCCGCCGCTTTTGGCGCGCTGAACAAGTAGCCCTGCATCTCCGAGCAGCCGAGCTCGCGCAGGATGCGCTGTTGCTCGGCGGTCTCGACGCCTTCGGCCGTGGTCGCCATGTCGCGCTCGGCGGCGATGTTGACCACCGCGCGCACGATGCCGGCCGAGCCGTCGGGCTCGGCGATGTCGGTGATGAAGCAGCGGTCGATCTTGATCTTGTCGAACGGGAAGCGCTTCAGGTAGCTCAGCGAGGAATAGCCGGTGCCGAAGTCGTCGAGCGCGATGCGCACGCCGATCGCGCGCAACTGGTGCAGGATGGCAAGGGCCGCATCGTCGTCGCGGATCAACACGGCCTCCGTGATCTCCAGCTCGAGCCGGGCCGCCGGCAGGCCGGAAGCGGCGAGCGCCGCAATCACCTTCAACGCCAGCGTGCCGCTCTTGAACTGCACCGGCGAGACGTTGACCGCGAGCCTGACATGGTCCGGCCATGTCGCCGCTTCCTTGCAGGCGGTAGCGAGCACCCATTCGCCAAGCTGGTTGATCAAGCCGGTGTCCTCCGCGATCGGCACGAATTCGGCGGGCGAGATCGGGCCGCGCTCGGGATGGCGCCAGCGCAACAGCGCCTCGCAGCCGGTGATCGTGCCGTCCTGCAGGCTGAGCAACGGCTGGTAGTAGACCTCGAAGCCGCCATCGGCGATAGCCTGCCGCAGATCCGTCTCCAGCTCCCGGCGCGCACGGACCTGGGCGTCCATCACGGGCTCGAAGAAGCGGTAGGTGCGCCGTCCGGCGGATTTGGCGGCATACATCGCCAGATCCGCGTTCTTGAGGATCTGGTCGAGATCGCGGCCGTCCTGCGGCGCGAGCGCAATGCCGATCGAGGCGTCGGTGGTGACCTGGTGGCCGAGACAGTCGTAGGGCATGCGGATCGCCGCGTAGATGCGATCGACCAGAGCGGTGACATCGTCGGCGCTACGAACGGAAGTCTGCACGATGGCGAATTCGTCGCCGCCGAGGCGGGCGACGAAGCCGGTATCCGGGACGCAGCCGCGCAGGCTCTGTGCGACCGATTTCAGAAGCTCATCGCCGATCAGATGGCCGAGCGAGTCGTTGACGCTCTTGAATTCGTCGATGTCGATATAGAGCACCGCGACCTGCCGGTCGGACTTTGCGTGCGGCAGTTCCTGCTTGATCTGCTCATGGAACAGGGCGCGGTTGGGCAGGTCGGTGAGTGCGTCGTAGTGGGCAAGGTGTGCGATGCGTTCCTCGACCAGGCGGCGCTCGGTGATGTCTTCGTGAGTGGCGACCCACCCGCCATCGGCCAGGGGCTCGTTGACGACCTGGATCGATCGGCCGTCCGGGGTATCGATCACCATGGCATTGCGCGTGCCGACATCGCGCAGCACGCGATCGACATAGTGATCGACATTGCCGGTGAACGATCCGGTTTGATTGCGATGGGCGATCACCTCGCGGAAACTGCATCCCGGCTTGATGACGTCGGGCGAAAGGCCGTACATCTCGATGTAGCGTTGGTTGCAGATCACCAGCCGCTGTGAGGAATCGAACAGCAGCAGGCCCTGCGTCATGTGGTTGACGGCAGTGTCGAGACGCAGCTTCTCCAGGGTCAGGCGGCGCTGCGATTGCCGGTGCTGCTGCAACAGCTTGCGCACGACGAGGAAGAGGAGCGCGGCGATCGCAAGCACCGAGGCGCCGGCGACCGCGACCAGCATCGCGATCTGCTCGCGCCAGTCGGCAAGCGCGGCTTCCGTGGTGGTGCTCGCGACGACGACCAACGGAAACCCGGTGAGCGCGCGCGAGGAGATCAGGCGGTCCTTGCCGTCGAGTGGGCTCGTCAGGCGCGAGGTGCTCGCGGGCTGTTCGAACACCCGCTGCTGGACGGCGGGACCGGTCCGGAAATTCTTGCCGATTATCTCGGGCAGATGCGGATGGCGGGCGAGGAGGGTGCCATCGCGATGATGCATGGCGATCGCCGAGTCCGGGCCGAGCACGACGGTGGCGAAGAACTTCTCGAAATTGACGGATTCGATGCCGCGGCCGATAGCGCCGATGAACTCGCCGTTCGGACCCGTCACCTTGCGCGCGATCACGGTGGTCCAGATTCCGGTGATGCGGCTGTATACCGGCTCGATCAGTACGGACGGCGACTTCGGATCAGATTTGAAGGTCTTGAAATAGGGGCGGTCAGCCACATTGACCGGCGGCAAAGGCCCCGCCTTCGACGAGTTGATCAGCCGGCCTTCATCGTCGAACAGGTGCACGCCACCGACATAGGACAGCGCGCTCATCTTCGAGACGAGCATGCGATGCGTCTCCTCGGTCGACATCTGGCGCTTGTAGCTCTCTGCCGTCGTGATGCCGTTGGCGCGGATGTAGCCGGTCAGGTCCTCCTGGACGACCTCGAAATCCGCGAGCTGCTGATCGAAATGATGGGCGAGGAGCTGTACGGTGTTTTCCACCTCACGCTCGGCATTTTGCAGGGCGCGCTCGCGGAAATTTCCGGCCATCAGGGTGGCGCCGACCGTGATCGCCGCGATCAGGAGGATGCCGCCGAGCACGAGCCAGCGGATCGGGCCGCCACGAAGGACGGCGCTGGCAGACGCGGAATTGTTGTTTTTCATGTTCAGTCGCAGCGAGGAGAAATCCGCAAGAAGGGGTTTGCACAACCCCGAGCCTACGACACAGGTAGCGCAGCGACGTGGAGTTGCGGTTAGGAAGTCTGGTTAATGAAATGTGAGAGATATCGGCGCGAAAGCAGAAGATGCCGCGCGAATTGACCGCACAGCGGCATCAAATTGCCGGACACTGGTCGCATCAAGCGGAGCCTGACCTATCCAGGCTCATGGGAACCGCTCGGCTGGCTTATTGGGGCCTTCTCACCGCGCGGTGCGGGTGCCGCTTTGCCGGGGCGACGCCGACCGTCTGGCCGCCGGCGGTCATGCCCGGATCGGCGAGGCCGCGCTGGTAGCTGCCGGCATAGTAGCCGCCAGTGTTGTAGCCGCCGTTATAGTAGCCGCCGGTATAGGGATTGCCCGGTCCCTTGTTCTGGCAATTGGCGTTTGGATAGAAGAACGCGCAATAGCCGGGCTCCGAGATCACCTGCTGCGCCATCGCAGGCATGGTGATGACCGACAAAATCGCGGCCGTCGCCAGTAACTTGAAGGCTGACATTGCATCCTCCATGTGAAGCTGATCGGAACACAACACCGGACCGCCCGGTTCAGTCCCGCAGGAGCCGGTCACACCGGCGTGACAGTGCGAATGTCCGGACAACTTCAATCGCCCGCGCGGTAGTGCCCGGACTTGCCGCCCATCTTTTCGACGAGGCGGATGCCTTCGATGCGGATGCCGCGCTCGACCGCCTTCACCATGTCGTAGATGGTCAGGCACGCGACGGAGACGGCAGTCAGCGCCTCCATCTCGACGCCGGTGGGGCCAGTGACCTTGACCGTCGCGCGGACGACGCAGCCGGGCAGGTTTGCATCGGGCGCGATGTCGAGCTCGACCTTCGACAGCGCCAGCGGATGGCAGAGCGGAATCAGCTCGGAGGTGCGCTTGGCCGCCATGATGCCAGCGATCCGCGCCGTGCCGAGCACGTCGCCCTTCTTGGCGTTGCCGGAGACGATCAGCGAAAGCGTCGCCTTGCTCATGACGACGCGGCCTTCGGCAACGGCGACGCGTTCAGTCGCCGGCTTTGCCGAGACGTCGACCATCCGCGCCTCGCCCTTGCTGTCGATATGGGTGAGGGCAGCCTCGTCTCTGGATGATTTCCTGGGCATCGCTCAGCGCGTTCCCGTAGCGCGCGGCGCATCCGTGCGCGTCAGCAATGCCCGCGTCGCCGCGGTGACATCCGCCTGCCGCATCAGGCTTTCGCCGACCAGAAATGTCGACATGCCGACGCGCGCCAGCCGCGCCAGATCGGCGGGGCTGAAGATGCCGCTTTCGCCGACCATCAGCCGGTCGCGCGGGATGTGCGGTGCCAGCGCCTCGCTCGTTTCGAGCGTCGTCTCGAACGTGCGGAGGTTGCGGTTGTTGACGCCGATCATCGGCGAGCGAAGTTTCAAGGCGCGATCGAGCTCGGCGCGATCATGGATCTCGACCAGCACGTCCATGCCATGCGCAATCGCGGCATCTTCGATGTCGCGTGCGGCGGCATCGTCGAGTGCGGCCATGATGATCAGGATGCAGTCGGCGCCGTGCGCACGCGCTTCGGCCACTTGGTAGGTGTCGAACATGAAGTCCTTGCGCAGCACCGGCAGGTTGGTGGCCGCGCGTGCCGCCACCATGAAATCGAGATGGCCCTGAAAGGAGGGCGCGTCGGTCAGTACGGACAGACACGCCGCGCCGCCGGCCTCATAGGCTTTCGCCAGCGCCGGCGGATCGAAGTCGGCGCGGATCAGGCCCTTGGAGGGCGAGGCCTTCTTCACCTCCGCAATCAGCGCGTAGTCGCCGCGCGCAAGCTTTTCCCGGATGGCGCGAACGAAGCCGCGCGGGGCCGGTGCCGCCTTGGCGCGCGCCTCGATGCTGCCGAGCGGGCTCGCGCGCTTGGCTGCGGCGATCTCCTCGCGCTTGTAGTCCTCGATCTTCTTCAGGATGTCGGACATCAGGAGGCCTCAACCATTGGAAACCGCGACCAGCTGCTTCAGCTTGGCGGCCGCCGCGCCGCTGTCGAGCGTCCTGGTGCCGATCGCAACACCTTCCTTCAAATCCTTGGCCTTGCCGGCCACGATCAGCGCCGCCGCAGCATTGAGCAGCGCCACGTCGCGATAGGCGCTCGGTATTCCCTCGAGCACGCTGCGCAGCGCCACCGCATTGGCATCGGCATCGCCGCCTTTCAGTGACCCGGGAGAGGAGCAGGTGAGGCCGGCATCTTCCGGTGTCACTTCAAACGTGCGGATGTTGCCATTTTCCAGCGCGGCGACAGAAGTGGAACCGGTGAGGGTGATCTCGTCGAGCCCGTCGGAGCCGTGCACGACCCAGACCGCATCCGAGCCGAGGTTCTTCAGCACCTGTGCCAGCGGTTGTACCCATTGCTTGGAGAACACGCCGACCATCTGCCGCTTCACACCGGCCGGGTTGGACAGCGGCCCAAGCAAATTGAAGATGGTGCGGGTGGCGAGTTCGACGCGGGTCGGGCCGACGTTCTTCATTGCGGGATGGTGCGCGGGCGCGAACATGAAGCCGATGCCGGCCTCCTTGACGCAGCGGCCGACCTTGTCCGGGGTGAGGTCGATCTTGACCCCGAGCGAAGCGAGCACGTCCGCCGCCCCCGAGCGCGACGACAGCGCGCGGTTGCCGTGTTTTGCCACGGGCACGCCGCTGCCTGCGACGATGAAGGCCGCGCAGGTCGAGACATTGACCGAGCCGGAGCCGTCACCGCCGGTGCCGACCACGTCGATCGCATCGGCCGGCGCCTTCACCTTCAGCATCTTGCCGCGCATCGCCGCGACCGCGCCGGTGATCTCGTCGACGGTTTCGCCGCGCACGCGCAGCGCCATTAAGAGGCCGCCCATCTGTGAGGGTGTGGCTTCACCCGACATCATGGCGTCGAAGGCGGAGGCAGCCTCGTCCCGCGACAGCGTCGCGCCGGTCGCGACCTTGCCGATAATCGATTTCAGATCGTCCATCGCCCCACTTCCAAGTCGTTACTGGTTCGCGCCGGTCACCTGCGCGAAGGCTGCCTGGTTGATGCTGGTGCCGATGGCCTGCTCGATCTTGGTCACATATTGCGCGACCTGTTCGTCGACCAATCCGCGCTGCAGGCTGTCCTGCAGCTTCTTGACGTCGTCGGACGCCATGTCGACCGGCGGCACCGTGACGTCGGTGACCTTGAAGACGGTCCATTCGCCGCCCGCGCCGCTTTGCCCGACGCCATCCTTCGCCGTGCGGAACGCCGCCGTGATCGCGCTCGAGGGCACGCCCGCCACGGATGCCTCGCGCTTGAAATCCTTCGCGCTCTCGACCTTCGATCCGATGGCTGCCGCCTCGTCGGCGAGATTGCCGCCCTGTTCGAGCTTCTTGGCCATTTCGGCGGCCTTGGTGCGCAGGCGGCTGGAAATCTGGTCCTCGCGCCATTTCGCCTCGACCTGGTCGCGGATTTCGTCGAGCGGGCGCTCGCGCGACGGTGTGACGCCGAGCACATCGTACCAGACATAGCCGCCCTGGAATTGAATGGGATCATTGTCGACGCCGATGTCGCTGTTGAAGGCCTGCGAGACCACGTCGAGCCCGCGGGGGATGTTGGCTACCGGTTGTCCGTTGGGCATGCGGCCGGAACGGTCGACGGCATCGATCGTCACCGCCGTCAGCCCGAGCTTCTGCGCGGCCTCGACCACGCTGGCGCCGCCGCCGCGCTCGTCTTCCATCTTGCCCTGCAATTCGCTCACCTTGGCCCGCGCATTCGCAGTCGCGATTTCCTGCTTGATGGTCGCCGCCACGCTCTCATAGGTCGGCACCGTTGCCGGCTCGATCTTGTCGACCTTGACCAGTGCCACCCCGAATCGGCCCTGCACCGGCTGGCTGATCTCGCCCGAGGGCAGCGCGAAGGCCGCCTCCGCAATGGCGGGATCGAGGATCGCGGATTTGGCGATCAGGCCGAGGTCGTAGTCGGACGGGTTCAGCCCGCGTTCTTTCGCCAGGTCCGCGAAGGTAAAGCTCGCGCTGATGCGGTTACGCGCCGATGCCGCTTCTTCCATGTTGGGGAACATGATCTGCTCGACCTGACGCTTGTCAGGCGTGCCCATCTTGTCCTTGCGCTCGTCGTAGACCTTCCTGGCCTCCTCGTCGGAAACCGTGCTCCACTTGCCGATCTCCTCCGGCGTGATCATCGCAAACGAGATCTTGCGATATTCGGGCGCGCGGAACTGGACCTTGTGATCCTCGAAATAGGCCGCGAGCGTCTCGGGCGAGGGCGGATCGATCGTACCGGCCTGGGCTGCGTCGAGCTTGATGTAGTCGATCGAACGCTGCTCGTTCTGGAAGCGGGTGAGCGCGTCGATCAGGACTTTTGGCGGCTCGATCCCCGCCGCGATCGTGCCGGTGATCTGCCGGCGCATCGACACCCGGCGCTGTTCGGCGAGATAGCGCTGCTCGGTGTAGCCGGCCTGGCGGAGGATCGCCGCAAAGCGGTTCGGGTCGAACTGGCCGTTGACGCCCTTGAAGTTGGGATCGTTGTGGATCACGCGCAGGGTCTCTGCGTTGGACTGGCCGAGCCCCATGCGGCGCGCTTCCTCATCGAGCGCCGCTTCCGCAATCGTCTGCTGCAGCACCTGGCGGTCAAGCCCGAACATGCGCGCCTGTTCCTGGGTCAGCGGCCGGCCGAACTGGCGGCTGAGCTGCTGCAGGCGGTCGTTGTAGATCTGCCGGAAGGCCTCGATCGAAATCTCCGTGCTGCCGATTGTGGCCAGCTTCGACTGGCCGAATCCCTTGAAGATGTCGGCGATGCCCCAGACGGCGAAACTGACAATCAAAACGCCCATCACCACGGCCATGACGGCCTTGCCGAGCCAGTTTGATGAGGCTTTTCGTATTCCTCGAAGCATGGGTCCAACTTGTTGGCAGGAGGGAACCGGGACGAGCCCAAGCGAATTCCGCAAAATGGGCATCACCGGCTTGATAACGCATCATAAAGTGGCCGTCACCGCGTCGCAACCGCGCTTCCTTGGGCCAGGCGGTTAACGGGCAGGGAATCGTCTGATGCATATGGTCGAATTCGCGCCGCTCTGCTAGCCAAGCGCGGCAAAACTGTCAGGAATTTAACATGAACGATGGCATCCGGCCGCTGATCGCCGGCAACTGGAAAATGAACGGGCTAAAGGCCTCGATGGCCGAATTTGACGCGATGCTGGCGGGCGCGGGCGCCTTTGCCGGAAGAGCGGACCTGCTGGTCTGCCCGCCCGCTACTCTGATCGCAGCCTTTGCCGACAAGGCAAAGGGCAGGGGCGTCGCGGTCGGCGCGCAGGATTGCCACCCAAATGCTTCGGGCGCCCATACCGGCGACCTCTCCGCCGAGATGTTGAAGGACGCCGGCGCGACCAGCATCATTGTCGGCCATTCCGAGCGCCGCGCCGATCATGGCGAGAGCGATGCGCTGGTGCGGCAGAAGGCCGAGGCCGCCTGGCGGGCCGGCCTGACGGCGATCGTCTGCATCGGCGAGACCCGGGCGCAGCGCGATGCCGGCCAGACGCTCGATGTCTGCGGCACCCAGCTCAAAGGTTCGCTGCCGGATGGTGCGACCGCGGCCAATCTGGTCGTGGCCTACGAGCCGGTCTGGGCCATCGGCACCGGGCTGACGCCGACCAGCGATGATGTCGAGGAAGTTCACCGCTTTATCCGCGGCCAGCTCACGGATCGCTTCAAGGCGGAAGGCGGCAGGATGCGCATTCTCTATGGCGGC
>DASWVJ010000266.1:0-55222 GCA_036406295.1 Bradyrhizobium sp. | reverse complement strand
AGCAGGTGTGAAGGAAATTCGTATCGGCTACCAGAAGACCGGCGTGCTGGTCATCACTCGCCAGCAGGCCGTCCTGGAAAAAAAGTTTGCCGCCCGGCAAATCGGCATCAAGTGGATCGAATTCACGTCGGGGCCGCCTTTGCTGGAGGCCATGAGCACCGGCAGCGTCGACCTTGGCGCGGTGGGCGATACGCCACCGATCTTCGCGCAGGCCGCTAACGCGAATATAGTCTATGTCGCGGGATCCCGGATCACCAACGGGCAGGGCATCCTGGTCCCCGCCAACTCCGGCATTCGGACTATCGCAGCTCTGAAGGGCAAGCGCATCGGCTTCACCAAGGGCAGCAGCGCCCACAATGTGGTGATCTCGACCCTGGAAAAGGCGGGGCTGACCTACGCTGACATCACGCCCGTCTATCTGACGCCGCCCGACGCGGTGCCGGCGTTTGCCAGCGGCAGCATCGAGGCATGGGCGGTCTGGGATCCCTATTTTGCGATCGGGGAAAAGCGCCAGAACGGCCGTATCCTGGTCAACGCCCATGAGGTCGCCAAGACCAATTCGTTCTATCTCGCCAACCGCGACTTTGCGAACAACCATGTGCGGGAAACCCGCGACGTAATCGACGGTCTTGCGGAAGCTGCGCGCTGGGCCGAGTCCAACCGGGCGGAAGTAGCAGCCGCACTCGCTGCGGTAACCGGCGTGCCGCTTGAAGTTCAAACGGTCGCAGCCAACCGCGCCTCGTTTGTGATCGGACCGGTCACCGACGACATTGTCGCGACGCAGCAGGCGGTCGCCGACCGCTTCTACAAGCTCGGGCTGATCCCGAAGCCGATCGTGGTTCGTGACGCGGTGTGGAGGCCGGTGCAAAGCTGACCTGACCACCTCGTCACTCGTTCATTCATCTTATGGAGAAACAGCATGCGTTGGCTTCGACGAATGATGGCGGCTGCCATCCTGTCTGCGGTCACGGTTGCCTCGACTGTCGGGGCTTCCTTTGGCCAACCGCCGGACAAGGTGGTTCGCATCGGCTATCAGAAATATGGCAAGCTCGTGCTGCTCAAGGGCAAGGGCTCGCTCGAGGAAAAGCTCAAAGCGGTGGGCTACAAGGTGGCGTGGACGGAATTCCCCTCCGGTCCGCCGTTGCTTGAAGCGCTCAATGTCGGCGCGATCGATTTCGGCAATACTGGCGAAGCGCCGCCGATCTTCGCGCAGGCGGCCGGCGCGCCGCTGCAATATGTCGCCTATGAGCCGCCCGCGCCGAAAGGCGAGGCGATCCTGGTGCCGAAGGACAGTCCGCTGAAATCGGTTGCTGATCTCAGGGGCAGGAAGGTCGCGCTGAACAAGGGCTCCAACGTCCACTACCTTCTGGTGAAAGCGCTGGAGAAGGCCGGCGTCAAATATTCCGAGATTGAGCCGGTGTTCCTCGCGCCCGCCGACGCCCGCGCGGCGTTCGAGCGCGGCGCGGTCGACGCCTGGGTGATCTGGGATCCCTTCCAGGCGGCCGCGGAGGCCGCGACCGGCGCACGCACGCTCGCTGACGGCACCGATGTCGTCGCCAACTACCAGTTCTATTTCTCGTCGAAGAAATTCCTGCAGAGCGATCCGAAGGTCATCGACCTCGTGCTCGCTGAGCTCGGCACGGTCGACGATTGGGCAAAGGGTGATATCCACGCCGTTGCCGAGCAGATCGCGCCGACCATCGGGCTTTCCGTGCCGGTCGTCGAGGTCGCGCTCAAGCGCCAGTCCTACGGCATCAGGCCCATCAACAACGCTGTGATCGCCGACCAGCAGAAGATCGCCGACACATTCCACGCGCTCGGCCTGCTGCCGAAGCCCATCACCGTCTCTGATGCCCAACGCAAGCCGGGATCCTGATCCATGACCATCCACACCCCCACGCCGTCCGCCGCCAACATCCTCTGGTTCCTGCCGACTCATGGCGACGGCCGCTATCTCGGCACGTCCGTTGGCGGCCGCGAGGTCAACTTCAGCTATCTGCGCCAGATCGCGCAAGCCGCCGACCAACTCGGCTATTTCGGCGTGCTGCTGCCGACCGGGCGAAGCTGCGAGGATTCCTGGATCGTGGCTTCCGCGGTGGCGCCGTTCACGGAGCGGCTGCGCTACCTTGTCGCCGTGCGGCCCGGCCTGCAATCGCCAGGCGTTGCCGCGCGCATGACAGCCACGCTCGACCGCGTCTCGAACGGCAGGCTGCTGGTCAACGTCGTTACGGGCGGAGATCCCGTCGAGAACAAGGGCGACGGCATCTTCCTTGCCCATGACGAGCGCTACGAAGTGACGCGCGAGTTTCTCAACGTCTACAGCGACCTGCTCGCCGGCAAGACCGTCAATGTCGAGGGCAAGCATATCCGCATTGAGGACGGCCGGCTGCTGTTCTCGCCGGTGCAGTCGCCGCGGCCGCCGCTTTATTTCGGCGGCTCGTCGGATGCCGGCATCGATGTCGCGGTCGACACCGTCGACAAGTACCTCACCTGGGGCGAGCCGCCGGCGCAGGTCGCCGAAAAGGTCGAGCGCGTGCGTGCGGCCGCGGCCAAACGCGGGCGCAAGCTCTCCTTCGGCATCCGTCTCCATGTCATCGTCCGCGAGACCAACACGGAAGCCTGGAAGGCGGCGGACGAATTGATCGAGCATGTCAGCGATGACACCATCGCAAGCGCGCAGACAATCTTCGCGCGCATGGACTCGGTCGGCCAGCAGCGCATGGCGCAGCTGCATGGCGGTCGCCGCGACAAGCTCGAGATCAGTCCGAACCTCTGGGCCGGCGTCGGCCTCGTGCGCGGCGGTGCCGGAACGGCGCTGGTCGGTGATCCCGCAGCCGTTGCGGCGCGCATCAGGGAATACCAGGACATCGGCATCGATACCTTCATCCTGTCCGGCTATCCACATCTGGAGGAAGCCTATCGCTTTGCCGAGTTGGTGTTCCCGCTACTGTCGCTGGCGCAAGGCGGCAATGTCACGCAGGTCCGAGTCAATACTGGCCCGTTCGGCGAGACCATCGCCAACGAGCATCGTCCCCTGGTGAAGGCATCGCAATCATGAGCCTCATTGAAAGTCTGCCCAGCGTCCGGAGGCTGCGCCTGCCGCGCGCGGACGGTCTCATCCCCTGGGTCGTACCGCTGGCCATTATCTTGATCTGGCAGGCGGCCAGCGTCACCGGCTTCGTGCCGGCCCGCGTGTTGCCGGCGCCGAGCGACGTGGCGCTCGCCGGATGGAAATTGCTGCTGTCCGGCGAACTCGCGCGCAATATCTGGGTCAGCTTCTGGCGCGCCAGCGTCGGCTTCCTGATCGGCGGCGGAATTGGTTTCAGCTTCGGCCTCGCCAACGGCCTGTCGCAGCTCTCGGCAAAGCTCACCGACACCACGCTGCAGATGGTGCGCAATATCCCGCATCTGGCGCTGATCCCGCTGGTCATCCTGTGGTTCGGCATCGACGAGTCGGCAAAGTTGTTCCTCGTCGCGCTCGGCGTGTTCTTCCCGATCTATCTCAACACGCTGCACGGCATCCGCACCGTCGATCCTCAGCTCATCGAGATGGGCCGCATCTACGGCATGACTGACCGCGAGCTGTTCCGCCGCGTGATCTTCCCGGGCGCGCTGCCTTCGATCTTTGTGGGCCTGCGTTTCGCGCTCGGCATCATGTGGTTGACCCTGATCGTTGCGGAGACCATCGCGGCCTCCTCGGGCCTCGGCTACATGGCGATGCAGGCGCGCGAATTCATGCTGATCGACGTCGTCGTGCTCTCCATCCTGATCTACGCGCTGCTGGGCAAGCTCGCCGATAGCGCATCGCGCGCGCTGGAACGGCTGACACTGTCCTGGCATCCGGCCTTCCAGAAACATTGAGGAACATATGCGAAAGGCGCTTCGTATTCTCTCTTCGGATGCACAACTGGTGGCACTCCCGGAAATTGTCGAACGGGCACGGCCAGTCCAGCGTAGTCCCGGACGCCGTTCATGCGGGCTTTCGCTCACGGTCCGGCACCTGCGCAAATCCTTCGGCGACAACGAGGTGCTGCGCGGCATCGACTTGCACGTCCCGTCCGGCCAGTTCGTCGCCATTGTCGGACAGAGCGGCTGCGGCAAGAGCACGCTGTTGCGGCTGATCGCGGGGCTCGAGACCGCGACCGCCGGCAGCATCAGCTTCGGCGAAGAGGCGCGTGCCGGCGACATCAGGGTGATGTTTCAGGAGCCGCGGCTGCTGCCATGGGCGCGGGTGCTCGACAATGTCGAGGTTGGTCTAGGGCGAGAACGCCGTTCGCCCGATGCGCAGACGCGCGCGGAAAAGGCTTTGAACGAAGTCGGCCTCGGCGACAAGCGCGGCCAGTGGCCGGCAACGCTCTCCGGCGGCCAGAAGCAGCGCGTGGCGCTCGCCCGCGCACTGGTCTGTAACCCCAGAGTGCTCGCCTTCGACGAGCCGCTCGGGGCGCTCGATGCGCTGACCCGCATCTCAATGCAGCAGCTGTTGGAGCGGGTCTGGAGCGACCAGTCCTTTACTGCGATCCTCGTCACGCACGACGTCGCCGAAGCTGTGGCGCTGGCCGACCGTGTGCTGGTGATCGAGAATGGCCAGATCGCGCACGACGTCGCCGTCGACATCCCGCGTCCGCGCCGACGCGGCTCGGCCGATCTCGCGGCGCTGGAAGGCTCGATCCTGCGGCATCTCCTCAAGTTGAACGACGAGCCCTTAACATAGGAAGGCCATCATGAACTCCGCCGTCTGCGACATCAGGATTGACCGCGAGGTCTCTGCAGATGATTTCCGCAACGCCATGCGCCGTCTTGCCGGCGGAGTCAGCGTGATCACGGTCGGGCGGGGCAGGGATATCAGCGGCATGACAGTGACGTCGGTAACATCGCTCTCGGTCGAGCCGCCGGCACTGATCGTTGGCGTCAACCGTTCGGCTTCGTCGTGGCCGCTGATCCGCCGCCATGGCTTCTTCGGCGTCAACGTCCTCAATGCCGACCAGCTCGACATCGCCGAGCGCTTCGCCGGCAAAGACGGACTGAAGGGTGCCGCGCGCTTTGCCGGCGCCGAATGGTTCACCCGCGCCTCCGGCGTGCCACTGCTTGCGGGCGCACTGGCGGCAATCGATTGCGAGGTCGAGGAGGTCGTCGAGCGCCATTCCCACGCCATCGTCATCGGGCGGGTATTGGATCTTGCGGTCTCGCTGCGCAGCGCGGCGCTCGCCTATTGGCAGGGGCAGTATCTTGCGATCGACCGCGACGAGGATATCGCCATCATGGCGGAGGTCGGTCTTCCCGGATCCGGTGGCTGGAGAAAGGCCTAAGAAAGCGTCTCCGCCAATCTGTCGGCCTATCGTTCGCGAAAGCCCGACAGGTTGGCGACCAGAAATGGGCTGGTCAGCTCGTCGAATTCCTCGCGCAGTTCCCAATAAGTGCGAGCCTCGACACGCGTTGCCGTGCGAATGCGGGGAGAGTTGCGAACGACGTTCGCGTGTCCGGTTGCCGTCAGCAAAGTATCGATCGCATCACGCAGCCATGGCGCCCGCGCAATTGTAGCTGCCCGCGTTGCGCAATCGGCCTGAAACACAAGGTCGGGCCCTTCAGGAATCTCGATGACGAAAATTGTTGGTTCCTCTTGCATCGGTTATGTGCCCAGCGCGCGCTGCATCGCGCTCCGCTGAGTCTAGAATTGGACCAATTGCAGTCAATGAAATGGCCGGCTGAATTGGAAGCATGGCGGGCAATGAAACATTCGCGCCTTACCCTTTGCGTAGGATGCATAAAGCGATTGCTCGATAACGCTGCATCCAGGTGAATCTATTGAGGCGGCGATCGCTTCAAGATACAAAAATCGTTTCGTTGCGATTGTGCTCGACGATGGAGATAATCACCCTCGCTCCGACAACATTCGAAATTCCATTTCATTGACGAGCCAGCGATTGCACCGCATCATTTCGGCATCGCAATCGATTGCCGAAAGCAGTCGAGAGGTCCGTCTATCAGTGCAAACTCCGTAAAGCCGGCAGTTCGCAGCGCAGATCGCGCTGCGTCACAGCGGAGCTTTGCCTCAATCAAGGGGGTCAACATGTCTGACAGCAAGAACAATGCTCGAATGGATCGGCGAACGCTGCTGAGAGCCGGCGCAGCCGCAGCGGTGGTTGCCCCGCTTGGCGCGTTCGGAGCGCAAGCGTTCGGATTGCGTACCGCAGCGCCGGCCACCGACCTCTCGGAGTTTCCAATCTGCAGGACGGCATCCAACGCGCCGCCGCTCACCGGTGCGCCGCGCAAGCTGAAGCTTTCCTGGAACGCCAATTCCATCTGCCTCGCGCCGCTGCCGGTCGCGATCGACCACGGCTTCTTCCAGAAGCAGAATCTCGACATCGAGTTGGTCAACTACAGCGGCTCGACCGACCAACTGCTGGAAGCCATTGCTACCGGCAAGTCCGACGCCGGGCTCGGCATGGCCTTGCGCTGGCTGAAGCCCCTCGAACAGGGCTTCGACGTCAAGATTGCTGCCGGAACGCATGGCGGCTGCATGCGCCTGCTCACCCGCGCCAATGCCGGCATCGACAAGCTCGCCGACCTAAAGGGCAAGATCGTCGCTGTCGGTGATCTCGCCGGTCCGGACAAGAACTTCTTCTCGATCCAGCTCGCCAAGCGCGGCCTCGATCCCAACAAGGACGTCGAGTGGCGGCCTTATCCGGGCAACCTACTCAACCTCGCGGTCGAGAAGGGGGAAGTGCAGGCGTTTCTGGCCTCCGACCCGCTTGGCTATCTCTGGCTCAAGGATCCCCAGTACAAGGAAGTCGCCTCCAATCTCGACGGTGAATACCGGGACAAGAGCTGCTGCATCGTGGGCCTGCGCGGAAGTCTCGTGCGTGACGATCCGCAGGTCGCGCGCGCCCTGACACAGGCGCTGCTCGATGCCGCGGCGTTCACCTCGCAGAATCCGGACAAGGCCGCCAGGTCGTTTCAGCCCTATGCGCCGAAGACGGCAACGCTCGCTGACCTCGAAGCGATGGCGCGCTATCACACCCATCACCACCATCCTGTCGGCGATATCCTGAAGCGGGAACTGAAGGGATACGCCGACGATCTCAAGACGGTATCCGTCTTCAAGCCGGGCACGGACACCACCAAGTTCGCGGAGCGCATCTATGTCGACATTTTCGCTGTCTGACGAACTTGCCGCTTCCGGCCGGCGATCGGGCTCGCCAGCGCGCGGGCGCGATCTGGCGAGTTGGTTGCGCACATCCGGTACCGGCGTCGCTGCGGCCGTAGCTTGGCTGGCGTTCGGCGTATCCTGCCTGTGGTGGGTCGATCTGGGGGACTGGCCGCGGACCGCATCGCTAGGCATCGCGGGCATCGTGATCGCGGCGCTGGCGCTGTTCGGAACGCTCGGCGCCGATTTCCTCGGCAAGGCGGGGCCGGCGCTCCGCCGCCGCGCGCCTTGGCTGGTGGCGCTCGGCCTGTTCTTCACCGTGTGGGAACTGGCGACCGCGAAATTTGCCTGGCTGCCTCTGCCGTTCTTCCCGCCGCCGCAGGCGATCCTCGAAGTCTATACCGACGATTTTCCAAGGCTGCTCGACAGCATTTTCGCCTCGGTGAAGCTGCAACTCGGCGGCTACTTCATCGGCGCGGCGATCGGATTTGTGACGGGTGTATCGATCGGATGGTCGCAGCGCGCCGGCTACTGGGTGCATCCGGTGCTGCGCTTCATCGGGCCGCTGCCGGCCACCGCTTGGCTGCCGATCGCCTTCTTCACCTTTCCGTCGAGCTGGAGCGCCAGCACCTTCCTGATTGCGCTTGCCACCGGCTTTCCGGTGACTGTGCTGACCTGGTCGGGCGTGGCGAGCGTCAGCAACGCGTACTACGACGTCGCGCGCACGCTCGGCGCAAAGCCATCGTTCCTCGTGCTGAAGGTCGCGATCCCCGCGGCACTGCCGCATGTGTTCGTTGGCCTCTTCATGGGACTCGGCTCGTCATTCGCCGTGCTCGTGGTCGCTGAGATGATCGGCGTCAAGGCGGGGCTCGGCTGGTACCTGCAATGGTCGCAGGGCTGGGCAGCCTATGCCAACATGTATGCGGCCCTCATTGTGATGTCGCTGCTCTGCTCCGGCGCCATCACGCTGCTGTTCAGGACGCGCGACCGGTTCCTGGGCTGGCAGAAGGGAGTCGTCAAATGGTAGCGGCAGCGCGGGCCATTGCCTATCCCGCGGTTGGCGCCGCGCTCGATATAGAGCAGGTCAGCCACGCTTTCGACATCGACGGCACGACGTTGCCGGTGCTCGACAATGTGAGTCTTGCGATCGAGCCCGGCGAATTCGTCGCCTTGCTCGGACCGTCCGGCTGCGGCAAGTCCACCCTGCTGCGGCTGGTGGCGGGACTGGAGAAGCCGCGCGCCGGCACGCTGCGCGAAGACGAGCACCGCATCACGGGTCCACACCCCTCGCGCGTCGTCGTGTTTCAGGATCCAACACTGTTTCCTTGGCGGTCCGTCTGGGACAACGTCGCGCTAGGGCTGGAAGCTCAGGGTATCCTGAAGGCCCAGCGGCAGCGAGTGGATACCGCGATCGACCTCGTCGGACTCTCGAGTTTCCGCAATGCCTATCCGCATCAGCTTTCCGGCGGCATGGCGCAGCGCGTCGCCCTGGCGCGAGCGCTGGTCAACGATCCCAAGATCCTCGTGCTCGACGAGCCGCTGGGCAAGCTCGACTCGCTGACACGCATCACCATGCAGGCGGAGATCGTATCGCTCTGGCAGCGCAAAGGCTTCACAACGTTGTTGGTGACGCATGACGCCGAGGAGGCGCTGTTCCTTGCCAACCGTGTCATCGTGTTCAGCGACCGCCCGGCGCAGATCAAGGCTGATATCGCGGTGCAGCGGCCCTATCCGCGCCATCGTGGCGATCCATATCTTGCCGACCTGCGCAGGCAGATTCTCAGTCTGCTCGGACTGGATGCAACATGGTGATCACGGCTGCAAGGAGCCGGCTTGCGGACGGCCGCACCGACGTCGTTGCGAGCGTCGCGCATCTTGCCGAGCTTTTTGCGGCGCGCGCCCCGGCGCATGACCGTGAGGCCAGCTTTCCGTTCGAGAATTTCGCGGATTTGTCGAGAGCTGGGCTGCTGGCGCTGACGGTGCCGGCAGCGTTCGGTGGGGCGGGCGCGGGCGCGCGTTATACGGCCCGCGTGCTTGGCATCATCGGTAAGGCCGATCCGTCCACCGCGCTCACGCCGAATACTGCGCCTTTGCTGCGGCCAGCTTTCTTACGCAACTCCTCAGCTATGGCCGTCAATTCTTCAATCCCTGTCCGAATGCGTGCATACGCAGTGCGCTTGCGTTTTCTGAATTCAGCCAATTCATTGAGCGGCACTCTATCATATTGATTTATCGATAATTTTCTAAGGTTGAACCGGGCTCTGTCAGAGAACCAGGGGCCGATAAGCGCCTGCCCGACGCGGAGTACGCGAGCATCCACGGTTCCCCCCTTCACGCAAAGGGCGAATCGGTCCGTGGTCACCTCGCATTTTCTCACAGTCGCGAAGCAGGGTGCTTCACCAGACCCGCAAATATCAGCCTGGCCGCCGCGTTAAGTGAGCACGACTTAGCGTCTCACGTGACATCCCGTACCTGGATCAGATTCGCCAATTTCAACGCCCCAAGGTGGCGGTTCTGATCAGCCAGCTTTCGAAATGAGATCCCAACGAGATGATGATGTCGCCTGGCTGCAGCAGTCGGGGATCAACGATCTGGACACTGGCTGACCGGTCGATCGTCGCTTCGGCATGAACCGACAATGCAGGGCTCCCAAGTTGGCCTTGAGCCGACCTGTAAAACCAATTCTACTCGAGGATGACGGCATCTTGCACCCGGACGGCGGCGGACATTGTGTCAGGGACGCGGTCGCTGAACCTCCGCACTGTGCCAAGCACTTAAGCCACCATGGTAAGGATAAACAGCGGTTCCTCATGTCGGTGATTGCGTATGATTCCCTCCCTGGGCACCATGATTTCCGAGCCTACCCGACGGCGGCTCTTCGGTTCACCGATTCCATCGGAGCGATCTGCCGGCTCGCGGGAATGCCGATGTCACGGCGCGTCTCGTAGAAATCCAGCACGCGCCTTGCCGTTCGGATTTCAAGTCGCTCGAAGTTTTCGCGCGCCCGGTCGAGATCCATCTTGGACATTCTGCGTTCCGCCGGCGCCATCAGCAACAGCGCCTTGACGGTCGCCCAGGAGCAATCTGCGGCTTTTGCGATGATCTGCACCGCACCGGGATTCTCATTGAGAACGGCCCGTTCAACGACCTCGATAGGGCAACCCGCAAGGACAGACAATGCCATGACCGTCCTTTCGAAATCCTGCGCGCGGGCGGCCGAGTGAACATCGTTTTCCCCGAGTTCCTTCCAGTAGCTGCGCCGTCTTACTCTCTGTTTCGCCTTGGCGTGTTCCCGAGACTTGTCGCGGACCTCGAGGTTGATGTCGTCGACGACCTCCGTCACCACGCCCCTTACGGAGTCGGCGAATTGCGGGTTTGCCGCGACGATCTTGCTGCATACGGCGACAGAGGCGGTTTCAAGGAGTTTCAAGAGGTGGTGGCGAGGAATGTCGCGCCGCGTTCCGACATACAGCGCAAGCTGGGCATCATCGCTGGACCGCACGACAAGCTCGATGAAACCGCGATCCGAAATCCGGGCGCCCGGGTTCTTCGCAACGGCATGGACAACGCCGGGTTCGCCGCGCTGGATCAGCAACTCGGTGATTGCTTCGCTGATTTTCTGCCGCTGCGCAATCGCATGCAGATGGCCCTGGCTCTGCGTGCTGGCGCTGAGAACAAGATCGGACTCGCTAAGGGCAGTCGACTGACTGAGAACCGGAGCTGCGACCGCGACGGCGTCATCGAAGGCAAATGCCCTGATCAATGTTGCTGGCGCTTTCGCATCGGTTGCGAAATGGTGGGCGAGCTTCACTCTGGTTTTCAACTCGATCACGGCGACGACGGTCTTGAATATGTCGTCGAACAGCTCAATCTGCTGCTTCGAATAACGGCTGGAGCCGGCGAGGAACAAGTCCGTGATGCGTGTGAGCGCCTTTAGCTGTCTTTTCGTCGGTTCGGATGTAGAGCTCTGGACTTCGTCGATCAGTGAATAGAACATTGTCATGTCAGGTCTCGTCGAAAATCGTCGCCCTTGGAACGTAACGTGAGAGCGACAATCATGGCTTAGCGCCTACACATGAAAATTGCTGACCCCAGTTGCCTCACAAAGTGATTCAAATTTTAGCAACTCGAAACAAAATCATGGCTGCGTAAGGCCGCCGCCCGGGCGCATGGCCGGTCGTTTCCTGGCTCAGCCTGCGGCCGCGGGCCAAAAGCAAGCCTGCGGCCGCAGGGCAAAGAGGTCATCGTACCCGGTTAGGGCGTGCCTGGGGACGTTGGACTCCCGGCCGACCCGACGTCGGCGGACGCGCCACTGGGCGGCCCGGCCTCGGTGGACGAGCCACCGGCGGACGTGGACGAACCACTGGTGGGCGAGCCACTGGCGGACGAGGACGCACCACTGGCGGACGCGCCACGGGGCGGCCTGGCCGTCGCCATCCGTGCCAGCCGGCCGGACCGCCCCAGCCGAAGCCCCGTCTTAGATGAAAACCACACCTGTACCAGCCGGGGCCGCGCCATCCGTTGTAGTACCAGCAATAACGGTGACCTCCCCAGAAGAATTGAACAGTTTCCGTGAGGCCAAGCTCATCGGCGGCCTCATGCAATCCCAGTGGTCCTCCGATGACGTTGGCTTGCGAGCTGCCGCCGGTCGTCGTAACCACAGCCAAAGCAGCTGCGAAAGGGAGTATCCATAAAGTCGATTTACGCATCATTTTCTCCTCGGTTTTGGATAGCCCAGGAAGAGAACCGGTCGAGTGGCCGCACACCCGGCCTTCCGGCCATGGAAGGTCAAGCGACGGCTGCGACAGCGCAGGCTGCCGCAGTTCTCGGCGATGGTTCGGCTCTAATCTGGGCTTTGCCTCACGCGGCTAGGCAGCCTTGGCCTGTGCCGCGGCTGCGAGGGTGTCGCGCAGCAGCTGCTCCTTCTTTTCATCGAGCGAGGTCTTCAGAACGGTCCCTCCCAGATCCTTGATCTCGTTGAGAACCTTGTCTGCAGTCATGCTCTTGATCAGCAAGAACAGAACGGCATCTCCCGATTTTACCTTTGACGCGAGATCCTTCATGAACGGATCCTTGATGCCGAAATCGGTCAGCGCGCCGCCCAATGCGCCTGCACCGGCGCCGATAGCCACGCCAATGAGAGGATTCAGGAATACCAATCCAAACAGCAGCCCCCAGAAGCTTCCGCCCGCGGCGCCCGCCATGGTGGTGTTCACCAGCTGATTGAGTTTTACCGAGTCCCCGGTTTTGACTGCGATCACAGCATCTTGGATCGCAACGAGGTACTCGCTCTGGAGTTTGAGGAATTTCTGCCGAACTTCCTCTGCTTTGGCTTCGGATGGATACACGATCGCAACTAGATCCGACATTGAATACTCCCACAACGACTTGGATTACTGCCCCTTCGCGCGCGTGTGATGCACGGCTAGGCTAACAGAAAACCTGTTGTCGGCAATCGATCCTCTCCGTTCACAATTTGCGGATGTTTTGAGAGCCCGGTGTAACTTGGTAAGTGTGGCTGTCGTATGTGTCTTATCGCGCAGATGATCGTGATTGGTCTCCGCGTCGGCACGATCTGTCAGCGCGATCAGCGCGTCCCGGGGGATCAATACGGGGTTCCGCTCGGCGCAGCGAATGCTTCGCAATTTGGCGGCGATGAAGAAGCGGCAGGAGCGGCCCGTATGCGACGCAAAGGGCGGCTTTGGCGAAGCAGGATGCTATGGATCTCTCTTGATCATATTGACCACGAGCGCCGACATCTGCGATGCGATCTGCTCCGCAGACAACGTGCCTCGATCTTGATACCAGGTATATAGCCACGTCGCCATGCCGCTAATGGCATGCGCGACCACGACAGCGTCGGCATGGCTGTGGAATTCGCCGGCGGCAATGCCTTGTTTCAGCAATTGCGAGATGGCTTCATTGAACGCGTGGTAACTCCGGCTCAATTGTTTCAAGGCGTACGGCGGAAGGTGTTTTTCTTCACGGAACCGGACGCCCAGGTTGAACCGCCCTTCAATTACTTTGAGCGCCAACTGATAGGCGAGTTGTTCGAGCTTCGCCAAGGGCGTTCCTTCGCCCTCCGAAGCGTCCCTCGCAACATCGGCCGCCAAGGCGGCAGTCCGATTGCAGACCTCTGCAAGCAGATCCGTCTTGCTGGGAAATTGGCTGTAGATGAATGGCTTTCCCACAGACAGCGCAGCGGCAATCTCATCCATCGAGGTCTTGCTGAAGCCCTTGCGATAGAAAAGATCGCCCGCAACGCGGACGATTTCCTCCCTCTTCAAGGCGTCCAGCTTTTCCTTCATCGGCCGGTCCCGTTGCAATTCCACTATGAATACCGACGTCACGTCCGCCACGCCATACGAATCGCGGCAAAGCGCCCGCGAAATATATGGACAACGATTGCGTCACTGACAATGAGCAGCGATGCTTCCGGCAATTAGCCTCTCTGGTTGACAAAACCAGTTGGTACGATATCGTACTGATCAGTTTTCTGCACTGCGCTGCGATTGCAGACCACCCAGACTGCCAGCCAGGTAGAGCGCGCACGACGACAGGAGAGTGAATGCCGGCCGGTTTGGCGGACGCAAATCTTCCCGGCACGCTGCACGAACTGCTCGAGCGGCAAGCTCGCGCGCGGCCTGATCAGGAGTTCGTGCGCAGCGACGGACGCGTCTGGACCTATCGACAGCTCGATCAGCACGCGAGGATGGTCGCGCGTGCGCTGAGCCGGCGAGGGATCGGCCGGGGCGACCGCGTGCTGCTGATGATGCAAAGTAGCGAGTCATATCTGGCGCTATGGTTTGGCATCTCAAGGCTCGGTGCCGTTGAAGTTCCGGTGAACGCGGCTTATCGCGGCGAAATTCTGCGGCATATCCTGCGTACCGCCGCAGCGAAGGTCGCCTTGGTAGCCCGCGAGTATCGGGAACAGTTTGAACAGCCCGCGCAAGGGCTCTTCGCCGCTGGCGACATCATTGATCCTCAATCCGATGAGCTGGTGTGGAATGAAGCGCAGGCGGCTGCGCCGACGGAGACGCATCCCGACGTGGAAGTGCTCGCCAGCGACCCGGCCTGCGTCGTGTTTACGTCCGGAACGACGGGGTTGTCCAAGGGCGTGGTGATGAGCCACCGCCACCAAATCACCTTCGGCAGGTCCTTTAGCGAAGTTGTTGAGCTTGGCGCCACGGACGTTGCCTACAATTTCCTGCCCTTCTTTCACGTGGCGGCCAAGTTTCTGGCCATCGGTGCAATGCTCGCCGGCGCCCGCATGATCATGCGGCCAGTTTTTAGCGCCTCGCATTTCTGGCGTGACGTTCGCGAGGGGCAGGCAACGCTTTGCATCGCTGTGGGTGGCCTCTGCCATATTCTGAACAGCGCGCCGCCCGCGGTGGATGATGCCGACAACCCGCTGCGCCTGATCTACTCGGTGCCGGTTCCCTGGGAATTCAAGGAAAGTTTCGAAGCACGCTTCGGCTTGCGGTTGATCGAAGCTTACGGCCGTACCGAGAGCAATCTCAATATCTGCTGCCACCTGAATGAGGAGACGCCGCGGGGCTCGTGCGGGCGAGCGAGCCCGCATTTCGACGTCTCGATCCGCGATGAAAATGGCGTGGAAGTGCCGCGCGGCGTGGCCGGCGAGATCTGGGTACGAGCGAAGGAGCCCAATACGATGATGATCGGTTACCTTGGCCCGCCGGAGCTCACCGCCGAGACAATGCATGGCGCCTGGCTGAAATCGGGCGATCGCGCTCATGTCGATGAGCGAGGCTATTTCTACTTTGCCGATCGGATCAAGGATGCCATTCGGCGCCGCGGTGAAAACATTTCTTCCGTCGAAGTTGAGCGGGTGCTGAATGCGCACCCGAGCGTCGCGGAAGTGGCTGTCGTGCCAGTCAAGGCGGAAGTCGGGGAAGATGAGGTGAAAGCCGTGGTGATCCTGAAGCCCGGCGCCAGCCTAGCACCTGAAGCGCTTCTTGAATTCGCGGTCCAGTCCTTACCGTATTTCATGGTGCCGCGTTTCATCGAGTTCAAAGCCGACTTGCCGCGCACGCCGACCATGCGCGTGAAGAAGGATGAGCTGCGCGAAGAAGGTCGCACGCAAGCCACCTGGGATTGCGAAAAAGCGGGACTGCGGATTACCCGTCGTGGTCTTGAACGCATCATGGCGAATGGATCGTCCGCTCATGGATAGTTCGCCTGCCCCGCCCAACGACGATGCGGAAGAAGTAAACTCGGCGCAATTGGGCAAGCTGAGCGGCCCGCTGAAGGGCGTCAAGGTGTTGGAGATCGCCAGCATCGGCCCAGGCCCTTTTTGCGGGATGCTGCTTGCGGATATGGGGGCCGATGTTCTACGCGTAGATCGCATCAAGGATGCGGGCTTCGGGCTCGCGCCTGCGGATCCAAAATACGACGTCATGTCGCGCGGCCGGCGGTCATTGGCGTTAGACCTCAAGCAGCCGAAATCAATCGAGTTGGTTCTCTCCTTGGTCGGGAAAGCCGACGCGTTGATCGAGGGATTCCGTCCTGGCGTGATGGAACGCCTCGGGCTGGGCCCCGATATTTGCCTGGCACGCAATCCACGCCTCATCTACGGCCGTATCACCGGGTGGGGGCAGGACGGGCCGCTGGCCCAGACCGCTGGCCACGATCTCAATTACATTGCTTTGACGGGTGCTTTGCATGCGATCGGTCGCCAGGGCGAGCGGCCAACGCCACCGCTCAATCTGATTGGCGATTTCGGCGGCGGCGCAGTCTATCTGGCATTCGGCATCGCCTGCGCACTTTACGAAGCGCGCGCCTCCGGGCGGGGGCAGGTCATCGATGCGGCGATGAGCGAAGGCGCGGCGAGCCTCATGGCAATGATGTACGGCAGTTTGGGTTGCGGACAGTGGCTCGATGAGCGCGGCGTCAACACCCTTGATGGTGGCGCGCCCTGGTACGACGTCTATGAAACGGCTGATGGCAAGCATGTCGCGATCAGCGCCATCGAAGCCCACTTCTACGCCGAGCTCCTGGCGCAGCTGGACATCGACCCTGCGACGCTTCCCCGCCAGCGTGACCGCAGTGGCTGGCCGAAACTGCGCAGCACTCTTGCTGCCGCGTTCAAGCGCCGCAGCCGCGACGAATGGTGCGAGAGATTGGCAGGGTCCGATGTTTGTTTTGCACCGGTACTGTCGATGGTGGAAGCACCACAGCATGCGCACAATCGGGCACGTCGTTCCTTTTTCGATCTCGATGGGGTTTGTCACCCGGCGCCTGCGCCGCGATTTTCGCGAACGCCGGGAACGATTTCCCGTCGCGCGCCGCAGCGGGGCGAGGGCGGCCTGGAGGCACTTGTCGAATGGGGCATTGCAGCCGAGGCAATTCGAGCAATGCAGCAGAACGATATAGGTGGATCTTGATCAGCAGGGATCATCTGCGGCGCCGATCGCAGCGCGATTCCTGTTCCGTCACAGAGGCCGTAGCGACCCGCGATTCCACGGAAAGAATGCAACACACTCAACGGGGAGGGATATCTGCAATGTACGCCATCAGAACGCGTCTGACTGAAGCATTTGCTACGTTTATGGTGCTGGCCGCGGCATCCAGTGCTGCGCTCGCGCAGAAAGCCTACGACCCCGGCGCCACCGATACCGAGATCAAGATCGGCACGATCATGCCCTATAGCGGGCCGGCGTCCGCCTATGCCGTGATCGGAAAGACCGAGGCCGCCTACTTCAAGAAGATCAATGCCGAAGGCGGCATCAACGGCCGCCAGATCAATTTCATCTCCTATGATGATGCGTACAGCCCGCCAAAAGCCGTCGAGCAGGCGCGCAAGTTGGTCGAAAGTGACGAGGTTCTCCTCATTTTCAGTGCGGTTGGGACCCCGTCCAACTCGGCGATCCAGAAATACATGAATGCCAAGAAGGTGCCGCAGCTCTTCATTGTGTCGGGAGCCACCAAATGGAATAGCCCCAAGGAGTTTCCATGGACGATGGGCTGGCAGCCCAACTACCAGAGCGAACCCCAGATTTATGCGAAGTATATTCTGAAGGAGAAGCCGGGTGCGAAGATCGCTGTGCTGTATCAGAACGACGACTTCGGCAAGGACTACCTGAAGGGTCTCAGGGGCGGTCTCGGCGCCAAGGCGGCCTCCATGATCGTCGGTGAAGCGAGCTATGAAACCTCAGAACCGACAATCGATTCACATATCGTCAAGCTGAAGTCCACCGGTGCCGACGTCTTCTTCAATATCGCCACACCAAAATTTGCAGCGCAGGCGATCAAGAAGATCGCGGAAATCGATTGGAAGCCGCTTCACTTTCTCATCAACCCGAGCGCTTCGATCGGAGGTGTGATCAAACCAGCCGGTTTCGACATTTCCCAAGGCATCATTTCGACTGCGTTTGTCAAGGATTGGACCGATCCTCAGTGGAAGACGGATCCCGGCATGAAGGAATTCAATGAATTCATGGACAAGTATTATCCCGAGGGAGATCGCTCTGACACGCAGGTCATCAGAGGTTACTCATACGCGCAAACCATGGTTTACGTCCTCAAGCAATGTGGGGACAATCTGACTCGTGCGAACGTCATGAAGCAGGCCGCCAGCATCAAAGGGCTCGAGCTTGGCGGCTTGCTGCCGGGCATCAAGATCAGCACGTCTGCCGACGACTTTGCTCCGATCAAACAAATGCAGCTCCAGAAATTTCAGGGTGACACCTGGCTGCGGTTTGGGGATGTCATTGCCGGCGAGGGGGGCGGCTAGGGTTGCGAAGCAGCGGACGGCGCGATTCCGAAATACAAAAATTGTCCTTGACAATTACGTAAAGCAGAAAATACATATCCCGCTATCCCGTGCCCCTTCGAGAGGGGCGTATCGCGATCGTCACGGCACGTTGGGCGCGGGAGGCGATGGACGCGGCAAGCTCAGGCGTAACGGCTTGATTCCGTGAGGGATCAAGGCCGCCGCCGGACGAAACGCTGGCCGCGTACGGCGAAGTCGTGTGGTCCTGGCGCCGCGACCCTGGCGCTACGCTGGCGGGAAGTGTCCCGCTGGCAACGGGGGCAAGAAAGGCCGCTTCCCCGGGGAGAGCGCGTATAAGCCGTAAGACCATTGCGCGGGGAAAGCCGGGATGTCTCGGCTGTACCTGTAGTTCAACCCGTGTGCTTTCTTTCACTACTTTCGCACACGGGACTGCGGGCGCAGTCGGCGCCCGGCTTTCCCTGCGCCCTCTGATCTGAAGGGGGCCAACGAGATTGCAGAACTCGGGCGAAACGCGCCGCGGGAATGTGAACGTATGCTCTCTGCCTTTCGTCATTCCGGGCTCGCCGCTTCGTGGCGCCCCGGAATGACGATGAAGTTCTCTAAAGTTGCGCAAGAATTCAGCCGCGCAATTCGATGGCTTCGAGCGGAGGATTTTCTGCCTAATGAATGCTTACTTGGCGCCCGCAGATTGCCGTGCTCGCAGGAGGGCGCGCTTCTTCGGGTGCAGTTGCGGTTCTGTGGCCGTGAAAGGGGCAACTGGATGTTAGGGAATCGGGTTCAGCATGGACCGGAACGGCCCTGATTTCTTTGCGCCGATGATCAACTGACACCAAGGGTGAATACCGTGCCGGCAATTCCCAGGATTCCAGGCCGCTACTACCTTGCGATTTTCGTCCTGGCTTGCGCCACCCTCTCTTTCCAGATCCTGATCACGCGCTTTTTCAGCGTGATGCTGTATTACCATTTCGCGTTTGCCGCGATTTCACTGGCGATGCTTGGCCTGACGCGCGGGGCGATGGAAGTCTACAACAATGCCGAGCGCTATGCGCCCGAAGCGGTGGCGAGCCAGTTTGCGCGCCACGCCGCGTGGTTCGCAATCTCGGGTGTCGGCGCGATGATCGGGTTCCTGTGCGTGCCGCTCGTGGTGCCCGCAGCCCTGGTGCCCGAGGCACTGGCGCTCGCAGCACTCGCGTTCGTGATCCCTTTCAGCAGCAGCGGCATCTGCATCACGTTGCTGCTCACCCGTCTTCCCTATGCCGGGGGCTGGCTCTATGCCGCGGATCTGACCGGGGCTGCGCTTGGATGCCTCGGCATCATTTTCGCGCTGCTTGTCGTCGATCCCGTCAGCGCCACGTTCTGGCTCGGCGCCTTTTCCGCAGGCGCGGGCTGGATGGTGGTCCGCAGCGAAATCGGTGCCGCCGGACGGCGCCTCAGCGGAGCGGTCGCGCTGGCGCTGGCTGCCGCCGCAGCCGTGCACACCGGCCTCGACGTTGCCGGAAAGAGCCATCTTGGGGTTTTCTGGGCCAAGGGGCACGAGCAGACCGAAACGCTGTTCGAGCGCTGGAATACATATTCCCGCGTACGGGTGAGGCCGCTTGGAGAGAGAGCTCCGTACGGCTGGGGCTTTGCCCGCGCTCCCGACGTGAAGATCGACCAGAAGCTCCTGGACATCGACGCCGACGCAGCCACCGTCATCACTCGGTTCGACGGCGATCTCGGCAAATTGTCCTATCTGAAAAATGACGTGATCAATGCGGCCTACCTGGTTCAGCCGCCGGCAGATGCCGCGATCATCGGCGTCGGCGGCGGGCGCGACATTCTTTCCGCGCTTCTGTTCGGCGCAAAGCGCATCCGCGGAATCGAGATCAACCCGGCCATTTTCGAGGTGCTGACGGACAAGTTCGCACAATTTTCCGGTCATCTCGATCGTCAGCCGGGCGTAAGCCTGGTGAACGCCGAGGCGCGCAGCTACATCAATCATTCGCCCGATCGTTACGATCTCGTGCAGATTTCGCTGATCGACACTTGGGCCGCCACGGCCGCCGGCGGGCTGACGCTGACGGAAAATCGCCTCTATACCGTCGAGGCCTGGGGCGACTTCTACCGCGCCTTGAAGCCCGGCGGGCTGCTCTCGATCTCGCGCTGGTATGATCCCGACGGATATCGCGCGGAATTCTACCGCCTCGTGGCGATCGCCACTGAGGCGCTGCAACGCCACGGCGTGCCCGCGGGCGAACTCTCGCGGCATGTGATGGCCGTCACCGGCGGTCCGATCGTGACGGTGATCAGCCGTCCCGTCGCCTTCACGGACGCCGAATGGCAAGCCGCGCGGACGAGACTTGCCGCCCAGGGCTTCCGGGTGATCCTGGGACCCGATGTCAGCTACGACAACATCACCTCGACCATGCTGTCCGGCAAGGCCGACGCTGCCTTCCTTGCGTCATTGCCGGAGAACGTCACGGCCTCGACCGACGACAGCCCGTTCTTCTTCTTCACGCAGCGCCTCTCCAACTTCCTGACCACGCCGTCAGTCGCCGTCACCAACAACAACGTGGCCATCAGCATGATCCTGCTGATGCTCGCCGTCGCGCTTGGCGCCTGCGCATACTATATCGTCGGTCCCTTCGTCCGCCTGGCGCGGCAGATGCCGCTGTCGACGCTGACGCCGCCGGTGATCTATTTCAGCGCGATCGGCCTCGGTTTCATGCTGATCGAAATCGCGCAGATGCAGCGGCTGATGGTGTTCCTGGGGCATCCTGTCTATGGCTTGAGCGTCGTTCTCTTCAGCATCCTCATCTTCAGCGGCATTGGCAGCGCCACGGTGGGCGCACGAGCCCCCGGTCGCGGCGTCATGTTCGGCCGGGCGGCTGCCCTCCTGGCCACGCTCGCTGCGGCGGGCGTCCTCACGCCGCTGGTCACCACCTGGGCCCGGTCGGAAGCAACCGACGTCCGGATTCTGATCTCCATCGCCTTGCTGGCGCCGCCGGCGTTCTGCATGGGCATGATGTTCCCGCTGGGCCTGAGCATCTGGCGCCGTCACTCGGAAATGCTTCCGTTCCTGTGGAGCGCCAACGGTATCGCCTCGATGCTGGCCTCCGTGCTGGGCGTCGCTCTTTCCATCGAGTTCGGCATCGCCTCGGCCTACGCGCTTGGCGTCGGCCTCTACGCCGTCTGCGCCGCCATGCTTGCCGTCAGGCGCGAGCAGGATCAGTCCGATGTTTCCGGGGTCGAAACGATCCAGGCACCGGCGCTGGTGCCGGACGATGTCGCTCTGCCAGCCGGTGCGCCAGCCGACGCCTCGGTGCCGCCCCGCAAGACCATGCCGGCCACTTAGGAACAGCGTGGCCGGACGGCGTTGTCGTGCCCGCGGACTCTGGCTAGCCGCCGTACAGGTAGTTCGGCAGCCACAGCGTCATGCCGGGCCACAGATACATGATGACCATGCAGAGGATCACGATCAGCATGTAGGGCATCATGCCCGCGAAGATCTGGTTCAGCGTGACGTGTTTCGGCGCGACGCCCTTGAGGTAGAACGCCGACATCGCCACCGGCGGTGACAGGAAAGCCGCCTGCAGGTTCACGAACACCAGGCAACCCCACAGGACCGGGTCGATGTTGAAGTGCTTCAGCATCGGCAGGAAGATCGGAACGAAGATGATGATGATCTCGGTCCATTCCAGCGGCCAGCCGAGCACGAAGATGATCGCCTGCGACAGGATCATGAACTGCACCGGCGACATGTTGAGCGAGAGCACCCAGCTCTCCAGCAGCGCCTGACCGCCGAGGATAGCGAACACCGCCGAGAACAGCGCCGAGCCCACGAACAGCCAGCACACCATTGCGGTGGTCTTGGCGGTGAGGAACACGGCCTCCTTGGTGCGTTTCCAGTCCAGCGTGCGGGCGTGGAAAGCGAGCAGGAATGCGCCGGCGGCGCCGACCCCGGCGGATTCGGTCGCGGTGGTGATGCCGAACAGGATCACGGCAAGCACCACCACGGTGAGGATGCCGAGCGGCATCACCGAGGATGTCAGCAACCGCAGCACCTCGAAGCGCTCGCCGTCCATGCGCAAAAACGAGCGCACGGTCCAGAACCCCATGAGAAGCGCGGCAATGGCGAACCCGATATAGAACTGGGTGCTCGGTCCGGTCTGGGCTGCCGACGGCTCGGGCGTCGCCACGGCGCTGCCGAGCTGTTGCAGGCCTTCGACTTCGCCGGAGCCTGCGGCCGCCTGCTGGTGGATCACGACGTACCACCACAATATGCCGAGCGTCGCCGCCGTTAGCAGGAACGGCACCAGCGCGATGATAAAGTTCTGCACGATCGCGCCATAGCCCATTGGCTTGCCGTCGATCTCGAACTTCCTCGCCTGCCCTGGAGAGACCATCGCCTTCGATAGCGCGACAAACAGGTTGGGCGAATAGGACGTCTGCAGCTTCCTGACCCATTCCGGCACGGGGACGCGGGTCTGCTCCTCCGGCAGCGCCGGGGCGATCTTCGGATTGATCATCGCCCAGCCGATGACATAGACGAGATAGAGGAAGGCCAGGAAGAAGCCGGGCAGCATCGCCGCCGCATAGAGTTTTACGACCGACTGGCCGGCGACCGCCGCATAGACGATGATCATCACCGAGGGCGGGATCAGGATGCCGAGCGTGCCGCCGGCGGTGATGACGCCGGAAGCGAGCTTGACGTCATAGCCGGCGCGCAGCATCGGGTTGAAGGCAATCACGCCCATCAGCACCACCACAGCGCCGACCAGGCCCGAGGCGATGCCCCAGAAGGTGCAGACGATGAGGGTGGCGACCGCGAGCGACGCCGGCAGGCGGCGGAAGGCGAGCTGGATCGAATAGAACATCTTGTCGACCAGGGCGCCGCGCTCCATCACGTAGCCCATCAGCACGAACAAGGGAATCGAGATCAGGACGTCGTTGGTCATCGCACCGTAGGTGCGCTGGACCATCAGCTCGAACACCTTGTTGTGCGTCCAGGACTGCGACGGGTCGTAGAAGGCGATGAAGCCGAAGAACATGCCAAGACCCATCAGGGTGAAGGCCGTGGCAAAACCCATCATGATGACGACGACGATGAGCGTCAGCATCAGGAGGCCGAGTGCCGGATCGCTCATGTATTGATTTCCCCGCCCATGCCGCGTTGCCGCGCCATTTCATCGATGCGCGCCGCGCCTTCGATGGCGAGCTTGCGCGATTCTTCATCCACATATTCGCTGTGTGCGAGCTGCTCCTCGATGACGTCGATCTCGGCGACGTCGGCAAGGCGGCTCGGCCATTCGCCGGTCTTCAGGCACACGATGCAACGTATGATCTCGGCGATCCCCTGCAGCATGATCAGCGCACCCGCGATCGGGATCATGGTCTTGAAATGATAGACCGGAGGCCCCTCCGCCGTGACGTTGGAGTGCTCGTTGATCTGCCAGGAATCCGCGGCGTAGAAATAGCCGGCATAGATCAGCGCGGCGATACCGGGAATGAAGAACACGAAATACAGCACGAGATCGAGCGCGGCCTGCGTGCGCGGTCGCATCGAGGAATACAGGAAGTCGCCGCGGACATGGGCGTTCTGCGCGAGCGTATAGGCGCCGGCCAGCATGAACAGCGTGCCGTACATCATGTTCTCGGCGTCGAAGATCCATGCCGTCGGCATGTTCACGGCATAGCGCTTGAACACTTCGATGCAGACCACGCTCATCAGCAGGATCATCAGCCAGGCGGCCGCCTTGCCGACCCAGGTCGAGATGCCGTCGATCGTATGTAGAAGACTTTGGACGCTCATGTGATGCGGCCGTTTGGCGGAAAGAGGATGGTTGAACATAACACAAGGCACCGTCCGGGTGTGTTGCCGGACGGTGCCTTGCCCGTTTTTATTTCAGCGTCAGAGCTTCTTGGCGGCGGCGTTCTGCCCGAAATAGTGATCGTAGGCCATGCGGCGGCCGACCACCGTATCCTGCTCCCACTGCGTCGCCCGCTTGGCAAATTCGATTTGCGATTTCACGATTTCCTTGAACAGCGGGTTTTCGGCGGACTTCTTCTTCACCACGTCGTCATAGATCTCAAGCTGCTGCTTCAGGATAGCGTCTGGCGTCTTGTAGAACTTGACGTTGTCCTTGGTCTGCATCTCGACGTAGTCCTTCGAATAGCGGTCGATCGCCTTCCAGGACATGTCGGCCGAAGCCGCGTCCACCGCATTGGCAATGATCGCCTTCATCTTGTCCGGCAGCGCGTTGTACTTGTCCTTGTTGAACATGATCTCGAACTGCTCGGCGTTCTGGTGATAGCTCTGCAGCATGCAGACCTTGGAGACGTCGGGGAAACCGAGCACGCGATCGGAGCTGGCGTTGTTGAACTCAGCCGCGTCGAGCAGGCCGCGGTCCATGGCGGCAACGATTTCGCCGCCCGGCAGCGCGTTCACCGCGGCGCCCATGCCGCTGTAGACGTCGATGGAGATGCCGACGGTGCGAAATTTCAGGCCCTTGACGTCGTCAGGCTTGGCGACCGGCTTCTTGAACCAGCCGAACGGCTGGGTCGGCATCGGCCCGTAGGGGAAGGAGACCACGTTGGCGTTGATCGATGCATAGAGCTTGTCGAGCAGCTCCTTGCCGCCGCCATAGCGGTGCCAGGCCAGCAGCATGTTGGCATCCATCGCAAAGCCGGGGCCCGAGCCCCATAGCGCCAGCGCCGTCTGCTTGCCGTAGTGATAGACCAGCACGCCATGGCCGCCGTCGAGCACGCCCTTGGAGACCGCATCGAGCAGGCCGAAGGCCGGCACCACGGCGCCCGCCGGCAGCACTTCGATCTTGAGGTCGCCGCCGGTCATGTCGTTGACCTTCTTGGCGTAGTCGAGCGCGTATTCGTGGAAGATGTCCTTCGACGGCCATGTGCTCTGCCAGCGCATGCTGATCGGGCCGGTCTGGGCGATCGCGGCGGGTGCTGCGACCGTCGCGGCTGCGCCCGCTGCGGCGGTCTTCAAAAAGCCGCGGCGTGACGTTCGCTTGCCCTTGGTCGATTTGGTCATGGTTTCTCTCCCGTGATGCGGCCGCCCCGGTTCTTGAGCAGCCCATTAATTATTGTCGGCAACTCAAAGGTTTGCGCGAGCCTTTGGCAACTAGACTTCGCGCTAATGCGACCCTTCGACGCAGTTATGATGGCCTAGACATCAATTGCAGCCAACGCGATTTATTCCGCCCGTGCCGAAAATTTTTCTTAGGCGACGCGATAGGGGGACAAGCAAACGTGTGCAGTGCACCCGTCCGCGGGCTGGCACCGAAATCATCAGCGAAACAGCGTGTCGATCAGCGCGGCGCCGAGGCCGACCTTCACATAATGCGCCCGGCACATCGCGATGTAGTCGTGAACGTCGAAATGGCCTGCCGAAGCACCGTTCTCATCGAGCCAGATCAGCGGACCGGTGACAATGAAAAACACCCTCATCGGGTCTTTGTGCTCATAGGCAACCAGCGTGTGGCCCTCGCCGGGGGACTCGTAGATGAAATCGCCGGCCGTCGCCGTCCAGTCGTGTTCGAGATAGCCCCATTTGCCCGATATGGTGTAGGCGAACACTTCGTGCGGGTGGTAGTGGCGGTTCACCAGACCCGCGCCCTTCGCCATCAGAATGTCGCACCATTTGTTCTGCGACGGCGAAATCCACAGCGGCCGCGAGGACACGGTTTCGGTAAATGGAACGTAATAGCGCTCGTCCTCGGTGGCGGCGTTCGCGATATAGGCCTCGGGCAGTGCGTCGGACTTGAAGACCTGAGTGATCGGCTTGATGTTCTTCCAGAATTCGTTCCTTGCTAGCTCGGGCATCGGAATCTCCCTCGGTTCGGTGCGTCAGATGGACATGCCGCCGTCGGCCATGAACACGCCGCCGGTCGAGAAACTGGAGTGCTCAGAGGCGAGATAGAGCACGAGCTGGCCGACTTCTTCCGCGCGGCCATGGCGGCCGAGCGGGATCAGGCCGTCGAGGAATTTGCCGGCATCCCGGCCGATGGCACGGGAAAGGCCGGTTTCGACATTGCGCTGGAAATCGTTCTCGATCGGACCGGGCGCCACCACATTGACCCGGATGCGCCGGGGCGCGGCTTCCTTGGCGACCGTCCGCATCAGGCCGATCACGGCGTGCTTGGAGGCGGCATAGGCGGCGATGCCGGGATCGCTGGTCGTGCCGACGACGCTGGAGGTGATGACGATGCTGCCGCCGTCGCGCATCCTGGGCAGCGCATATTTGCAGCCGAGGAACGGGCCGCGCACGTTCACAGCCATCACGCTGTCGAACACGTCTTCGGGGTAATCGACAACCGGACAGATCGCCCCGCTGACGCCTGCATTGCAGAACAGCACGTCGAGCCCGCCCCAGCGCGCCAGCGTTGCCTCGACAAAGGCGGCGGTCGCGCACGCGTCGGTCACATCGGCGGTCTGCACCATCAGCCGGTCGGTATGCGCGCCGAGCTGCGATACCGCGGATTGCAGCGCCACGGCATCGCGATCGACCAGCGTCACCTTCGCGCCTTCGCTCAGAAAGAGCTGGGCAGTGGCGAGCCCGAGGCTGCCGGCCGCACCCGTGACGATGCAGATCTTGCCATCGAGGAGCTTCATGCGCCGCCCGCTCCATCCTGTGCGGAAATGGTGCGGCCTGGCTCCGCCGCGCCGAGATAGGCGCGTTGCACCGCCGGGTCGTTGCGCAGGCTTGCCGCGCTGCCTTCGCCGACGATCCGGCCATTGGCGATGAGGTAGCCTCGGTCGGCGATGGCGAGGCTGCGTTTTGCGTTTTGCTCGACCAGCAGAATACCGAGACCCTTGTCGCGGGTGCGCGCCAGGGCCGCGAACAGTTCCTTGCACATCAGCGGCGACAGTCCGAGCGAGGGCTCGTCGAGCAAGAGGATATTCGGCGCCGACATCAACGCGCGGCCGACGGCGACCATCTGCTGCTCGCCGCCGCTCATGGTGCGCACCTGCTGGGAAAGCCGCTCGCCGAGGCGTGGAAACAGGTCGAGCACGTTACGCAGGTTTTCAGCCTCCACCGGCCTGGCGCGCCTTGCGAAAGCGCCAAGCTCGAGGTTTTCGCGGACAGTCAGCTCGCCGAACACGCCGCGTCCCTCCGGCACCAGCGCGAGGCCGGCCTCCACGATGGCATGCGCGGGCAGGCCAGAGAGTTCACGGCCGGCGAGCCGAATCGCGGCGCCTGCGGCCGGCTGGATGCCTGCGATGGCCTTGAGCAGCGATGTCTTGCCGCTGCCGTTGGCGCCGAGGATGAGTGCGATCTCGCCGGCCTTGACGCTTAGCGTGACGCGATCAACGGCGAGATGCCTGCCGTAGGCGACCGATATGCCGGAGATTTCAAGCATCGTCGTCTCCGAGATAGGCGCGGATCACTTCGGCTTCCGCCAGCACGGCGCCGGGTGCACCTTCCGCGATCTTGCGGCCGGCATTCATGACCACGCAGCGGTCGCACAGCGAACGGATCGCATCCATGACATGCTCGACCAGCAGGATCGTCATGCCTTCGCCGCGTAGCGAGCGCACCAATGCGATGCCTTCCTGTAGCTCGGTCGGATTTAGGCCGGCG
Organism: Bradyrhizobium sp.; assembly: GCA_036406295.1. Classification (GTDB taxonomy): domain Bacteria; phylum Pseudomonadota; class Alphaproteobacteria; order Rhizobiales; family Xanthobacteraceae; genus Bradyrhizobium. The sequence continues at coordinate 27,745 of DASWVJ010000266.1, read as the reverse complement.
AGCCACTCGTCGAGCAACAGCAGGCGTGGGTCGAGCGCCAGCGCGCGCGCCAATTCAAGGCGCTTCTGATCGATATAGGTCAATTCGCCTGTCGTAATGCTGGCGCGGCCTGCAAGGCCAACGCGCGCGAGCAGTTCGTCGGCGCGCTGCTGCGCCGCCTTGCCCCACAGCGCGTCGCGGCCGAAGGCAAGACCCGCGAGCACGTTCTCGCGGCAGTTCAGCGATCCCAGCACGCGCACAAGCTGGAAGGTACGAGCCACGCCCAGTCGCGCGATGCGATACGGCGCCGCAGCGCTGATCTCGTGGCCGTTCAGCCGGACACTGCCGCGGTCGGGCCGCAGCGCGCCGGAGATCAGGTTCAGCACCGTCGACTTGCCGGAGCCGTTGGGGCCGAGCAGTCCCATGATCTCGCCGGGCCGCAGCGAAAGCGAAATATCATCGACAGCGACGAGTCCGCCGAAGCGGCGCGTGAGCCCCGAGACTTCCAGCAAGGGCGCGCTCATGCGGCGTCTCCCTTGCGCCGCACGATGCCCTCGACAAAGCCGACGATGCCCTGCGGGATGGCATAGACGATCAGCATGAAGGCGAGGCCAATGAGAATGCTGAAATGGTTCGGGAACCTGGCAAGCAAAAATTCGAACAGCAGCACCAGCGGCACTACGCCGAACAGCGGGCCATAGAGCCGGTGCACGCCGCCGAGCAGCGCCATGATCAGCACCTGGAACGACACGACAGGATTGAATGCGATCGTCGGATCGATATAGGTCCAGCGCGGCGCCATGACCGCGCCGCACAGCGTCATGAAGGCGGCGGAAAGCGCAAACAGCGCCACCTTGGCAATGGTGGTGTTGATGCCGACGTGGCGCGCCACCGTCTCGTCGTCGCCGATCACGCGCAGCGCCAGCCCGAGCCGTGAGCGGCGGATCAGGATGCCGGCGGCGAAGACGAGCACGGCAAGGCCGAGCAATTGCCAGTAGATATCGGCCGGATCGATGCCGACGAAGATGTAGCGGCCAAGCGTGCGGGTGACGTTGACCTCGTACCAGGTGACGATCTGGCGGATTAACTCTGCCAGGCCAAAAGTGAAGATGACGAAGTAGACGCCGGACAGCCGCAGCGTCGAGAGCCCGACGAACAGCGCCATGGCGAGCCCGACGGCAAGCGCGATCAAGAGGATCCAGGGCCACGCCATGCGCTCGGCCAGCACTGCCACGGTATAGGCGCCGATGCCGAAGAAGGCGACAGTGGCGAGCGAGACGTAGCGCGTCGGCCCCGAGAACAGCGTCCAGGCGGTGGCAAGCACCGTGTAGTTCATCAGCGTGATCGCGAGCGACAGCTGATAGCCGTTGGCATACAGCGGCACCGTGGCGAGCATGACGACCGCGACGGCAGCAGCGGTGAACGAAAATGCCGGCTTCATCGCGACGTCGTTCCGAACAGGCCCTGCGGGCGGACCAGAAGGACGATGAGGAAGATGGCGTAGGTGGTCGCGAGCGTCAGGCCGGGATCGACCCAGGTTGCCACGAAGGTTTCGGCAAGACCGAGGATAAGCCCGGCGACGAGGCAACCGAGCAGATTGCCGACGCCGCCCATGATGACGACAATCAGCGCCTTCATGGTGAAGACGACGCCGATATTGGCGTTGAAGGTGAGGAACGTCGAGACCAGCACGCCGCCGGCCGCCACCAGCGCACCGCCAAATGCAAAGGCCAGCGCCGCAGTCGAGCGCACATCGATTGCCACCAGTGGCGCCGATTGCGGGTCGACAGCGACGGCGCGCACAGCGGTGCCGAGGCGCGTGCGGGTCAAATAGAGATAGAGAGCGAGCCCGATCACTGCGGCGAACGCCAGCGCCAGCAGGCGGTTGGCGGCGACGGTGGCGCCGGCGATGGCCACCGGGAAGGCGAGAAAACTGTAGCTGTAATAGGCGCCGCCGAACATCACGAGCATCACGCCCTGGATCACGAACAGCATGCCGAAGGTCGCCAGGATGCTGTCGACTTCAAGCGCGTCGCGGTTGGGCGCGCGGGTTACCAGTGGTGTCAGCAGCAGGCGATAGATCGCCCAGGAGATGACGAAGGCTGCGGGTACGACGAGGAGCAGCCCGACCAGCGGGTTCACGACCGCGGACGTGAACAGCCAAAGCGCGGCGAAGGCAGCCGCGATCATTAGCTCGCCATGGGCGAGATTCATGATCCGCGCAACGCCGTATTGGAGCGTCAGCCCCATGGCGATCAGCGCATACATGCCACCGAGAACGAGCCCGGACGTGACTGCGGCCACGAACATCTGCTTACCGGAGATGGTTCCGGGCCGTCGCTATGCTGCGGCGGCCCGAAATCCAGTCTACGCCATTCTTACTGCTTCCACGCTGGCTTTGGCACGACCACCGCCGCCATGCCCGGCCCAGTGGGGGCGACGCCGGTGTAAAAACCCTTCTGCCATTGCCCGATCAGCGGGAAAGCATTTTGCGGCATGTTGTTCTCCAGCTTGATCTTGCCGATCACGGTGTCGAAAGTACCGGTCTGCAGCTCCTTGATGATGGCTTCGCGGTCGATCTTGCCGACCTTCTCGATGGCCTGCTCGAGCATCTGCAGCGAGGCATAGCCGACCTGGCTGCCCCAATAGTCGGGATCGCGGTTGTGCATCGCCTTGTGCTTGGCGCGATACTCGGCGGTGCGTTTGTTGTCGGCCTGCCAACCGCCCAGCGACATGATGCCTTCGGTATTCTCGCCGAAGCGCTGCGGATAGAGCGGAAAGCCGACGCCGACGCCGAGGAACATCACCTTGGGTGCGAAGGAGGCGACCTTGGCCTGGTCGGTCAGCGCGACCGTGTCCGGCGGATAGCTGAATGCGACAAAAGTGTCGGCGCCGGAGCGCTGCGCCTCGCCGAGCAGCGGGGAGAGATCCTGCGTGCCGATCGGGTAGCTCTTGTCATAGGCGAGTTTGAACTTCGCCTTCTCAATGCCCTCGCGCGCCGCCTTTGACAGGTCGATGCCGAACCCGTCGGCGATGCTGACCATCGCGATGCTGTCGTTGATCTTGCCGTCCTTGCGCATCTGCGACAGCAGGTCGACCAGCGCGTCGACATACTGCTTGCTGGTGCCAAGGAACCAGAAACTGTTCGGCCAACGCTTTGCCAGTTCAGGCGCGCGGTCGGTCACGGCGCTGAAGGCAAGTTGCGGATAGCCGTATTTGTTGAACACGGGGCCGACCGCGAGGTTGAGGCCGGTGCCCCACGGCGGGAAGAGAAGGTCGACCTTGTCCTGCGTGATCAGGCGCTCGACGGCGCGGACCGCTTCTTCGGAATTGGAGCGGTCGTCATATTCGATCACGTCGATCTTCAGCCGCTTGCCAATGCTCTTGAGCATCAACCCGCCCTTATCGTTCACCTCCTTCACCCAGAGCTGATAGTTCGGGATCTGGGTGATGTTGGCGCCGCCGGCATTCGGCCCGGTCTTGGAGATGGCGTAGCCGACCTTGATCGAGGCCGGTTCCTGCGCGGTAACCGCCCGGCCGAGACCAAGCGTCAAAATGGCGCACGCCAGTGTCCCCGCAAACAGGCTTCGAGCTCTGTTCATTTGCGTCCTCCCCAAATTTCGGTGTTAACTTGTTGGCCGGCCTTTCATTGCCGGCCCGGCTGTGCCGCATCTTGCGCCGCTTGAGAGGCGGGTTCTTGCCTCAGAGCGAACTGTGTCCCGGCAAGGCTGGCAATACGCTAATGCGGCGCACAAAACGCAAGACGGCGAAGGCTTCGGGAGCGGCCCGTCGCTAGGGTCGAGGCGAGGGGTTAAGGAGCGGGGCCTTGCACAACAGTCTGGCCGTGGTTTCTACCGCTGATGTCGCGCCAGGCGAGCGGCTGGGGCTGTGGGGCGACTTCGTCTGCCGCCACATCGGCCCGCTGCAGGCCGACACCTTTGGTGACCCGCAATTCGAAGGCCGTCTCGAGCTTGGGCAAACGAGCGACGTCTCGCTGGCGCGTATCGTCGCCAGCCGGCATCGCGTGCAGCGCACCCCGCACGGTATCCGCCAGGACAATCGCAACTACGTCAAGCTGGTGGCGCAGGTCGAAGGCGCGGGCTGCTTCGAGCAGAACGGCCGCAAGGTGGTGCTGGCGCCCGGCGAATGGAGCCTTTACGACACAACAAAGCCCTACACCGTGTCGAACCCGGAGCAGATCGAGCAAATCATCATGCTGCTGCCGCGCGAGACGCTGGTGCGGCTCGGGCTCGATCTCGACGACCTTGTGGTGAGGCGCTTCTCCGGTCGCGCCGGCGTTGGGCGGCTGACCTTTGACTTGCTCGTCTCGGCCTTCGAGTCGCTGCGCGATGACGCGGCCATTCCGCAAGGCGACGATCTTGCCGAGACGATCGCAAACAATGTCGAGCTGGCGGTGCTGGATCGCGCGGGCACGCCGACCGACGCCTCGCTGCGCGAGTTGACGCGTGACCGCGTCAAGCGGTTCATCGACGTCAATCTCGACGATTCGCATCTGTCGCTCGACCGCGTCGCTGCTGCCATCGGCTGCTCGAAGCGCTATCTACACAAGCTGTTCGACGGCGAGGCGGACACGCTCAATGCCTATATCTGGCAGCGCCGGCTGGAGCGCATTCGGCAGGATCTTGCCGATCCTGCTTTCGCAGATCACTCGATCACGGAGATCGCATTCGGCCGCGGCTTCAGCTCGTCCACGCATTTCAGCCGAAGTTTCCGCGAGAGCTGCGGCGTCAGCCCACGGGTCTATCGCCTGCTGATGCAGGGCACGAGCCTGTTCTGGCATCACGCTGCGCGCCGGCAATGGGCCAAGGAGGCGCGGCTGCTCGGCGCTGCCGAATAGCGCGATCAGGCGTTCTGTGCCAGCCAGCGCGCATCGCGCGGCGAGGGACGGCGATGCAGCCTTGCATCCAGCATGGCGTGGGCGCGCGAAAGATCACCGCTCTTCATCAGCGCGACGATGAAGGTGTCCTCGACCAGCGTGCGTTGCGCATGGCTGCCGCCGATACGCGCGACTTCATCGAGCACGGGCGACAAATGTGCGACGCAGCCGCGATAGTCGCCCTCGGCGAACGCGCTCATGGCGCGGAACAGTTTCGGCACCACGGCTCCGGCCGGCAGCTTGCCATCGGCGAGGCGCTGCTCGATCACGGCAAGGCGTTCTTCCAGTGCGGCCTGGTTGCGGGTGGCCGCTGCAAACAGCGCCATGTGAACATCGGCAAAGGGAATGCTTGATCGCGGGAAGGCGCGCTGGGCAAATTCATCCGCTTCGGCCCAGAGGCCGTCGGGGACGGCGTGACCGTAGGCCTGGAGCCGCCACAGCAGCGAAGCACCGTCGGTGATCGCGTTGAGCGGCGGCGCGTGGGTGATGGATGGCTGCAATACCTCGGCATAGATTTTCAACGCCCGCGCGGCATCGCCATACTCGAGCGCGCCCAGCGCCTGGTGCCAGCGGATATGGCCGTGCAGGATGCCGGTGTGGCCGTAGGTCGGGATCCAGCGGTCCACCAGCATATCGGCGTCGTCGACCGAGCCGTCCTCGAACATCGCATGCAGCAGCGCATGCACTGCATTGGCATTGGCTTCGCGCAGGGCGAACGCACGCTCGGTCATGGGGCGGCCGCGTTTGACGTCGTTGTTCTCGGTCAGCGCCCAGCCGTGATTGTAGAGATACCACCAGTCGTCGTCGCCATAATGATGGGCGTAGCGTCCGCACAGTTCGACCCGCGCCCGATCGTGATCGGCCATGCCGGAGAATGCGAATAGTCCGAAGGCGCCCATCGGCAGCGACATCACGATGGCGTCGCGCGGATAGGCTTCGATATGGCTCAGTGCAGAGCCAAGCGCGGCCGGAAGCTGCCCCTCGATCGCAAGCGCCAACGTCTCGACGTGACTGCGCTCACGCTCGTCGCCGTTGCGCGCGGCCAGCTCGCGCGCCAGCGCGGCCTTCTTTCGAGCGACGTCACCCTGCTGATAGAACGTATGGATGCGCCCGCGCGCGATATGCGCCAGCGCAAAATCGGGATCGGCCGCAATCGCGCGCTCAAACGCGTCCGCCGCGCCGGTCCATGCCGCGAGCAAAAGGTCCATGCCCTCGCGATAGGCGTCGGCCGCCTCGGAGGAGGTGGTCGAGAAAGTGAGGCCGTAGCGGTCATCAAAGGCCATTGGTGCCTCGCAATCGGTCCAAACCAGCCGATGATGATCGAAAAATCCATGTTGGAAAAGATACTTGAGCGTGCGCCCTTGCAATTGCCGAATAATGCTATATGTGGGGCTCATTCGATTTGAACGCGTTACCTTGTTGATTGCGGCCTACGCCTCCTTCCCCGAGACATCGCTAGGATTGAATTCGGAGCCTGCACGGAGGTCGTGCGGGCATTTGGCGCTTTTGCGCCTTATGGAGAGCTAAATGGCTACAGGTGTTGTGAAGTGGTTTAACGGCCAAAAGGGCTTTGGTTTCATCGAGCCGTCCGACGGCAGCAAGGATGTGTTCGTTCACATCAGTGCGGTGGAGCGGGCGGGTCTGACCGGCCTCGGCGAAGGGCAGAAAGTGTCCTTCGATCTCAAGACCGACAAGATGCGCGGCAAGACCAGTGCGGAAAATCTCGCTCTGATCTGACCCGCCACGACGAATATTTCACGGATGTACTGAAGTCTTTGTCGAACAAGAGCCCTGCCGGAAACGGCGGGGCTCTTTGCGTTGTGCCAGCTGATCTGACGACGAGCCGGCAGACCTGCGCCTCGATCATCGCACCGACTGCGTCAACGAAATTCGCCAAGCGATGACGCGCGGCGGGCGCGTCCGAATATGACATATATTTACTGTCACAACCAATTCACGGAATCGACCTACGTGGTCCGGCATTGAACAACCGTCGGAGACCAGGATGGGCCGCTTCACTGAAATGCTGCATACGCAGCGCTGGGATGATTACCGCTACTACCATCAAAGCCGCATCAATCAGACCCTGCATCTGATCAGCGCCCTGATCTTTCTCGTATGCTATGCGCTGTTGTTCAGGGATGCGGCGATGGCGGGTCTCGTGGGCTGGCTTGCGATGCTGACGCGGCAGATGGGTCACTTCTTCTTCGAGCCCAACGGCTACGATGCGGTGAACAAGGTCACCAACGCGTACAAGGAGGAAGTGAAGGTCGGTTACAACCAGACCCGCAAGATCGTCCTGCTCGTGGTGTGGGGCAGCGTGCCGGTGGCGCTGTTCTTCTTCCCGACGCTGTTCGGCCTGTTTGACCCGCCGGCCGGGCGGATCGATTTTCTTCGCCACGTCGGCGCGGTCTGGCTGGTGGTCGGCATCGGCGGCGGGCTGTTCCGCATGATCCAGCTGTTCGTCACCCGCGGCGTGTTCACCGGGCTGGTGTGGGTCTTCAAGATCCTGACCGACCCCTTCCACAACATCCAGATCTACTGGAAGTCTCCGCTGGCGCTGCTGCGCGGCGAACTGATCGACACCACGATCGCCGCCGCAGTGTGGAACGACGAGGAAGCCGAGAAAGAAGCTCCGCACCTCACCTGAGGGCGAGGCTCAGCCTGTCCGCGCCCGTCTTCCTTCGATCGGATACGCCGGATCGTTGAAGCCGGGGGTGGAGGGATGGCCGCTGACGACGAGATGGTCGATCAGCGCTTCGTCCTCCGCAGTGAAGCGATAGTCGAGAGCGCGGATGTAGTCGTCCCACTGCTCTTCGGTGCGGGGGCCGGCGACCACGCCGGTGACGAAAGCGGAGTTCAAGACCCAGGCCACCGCAAACTGCCCGGCGGTGATGCCCTTGCTCTCGGCGTGGCGCTTGATCTGTTGTGCCAGCTTCAGCGACTCCGGCCGCCATTCGGTCTGCATCATGCGCTTGTCTGCGCGGCCGGCGCGGGTGTCCTTGTCGGGCGCGGCGTCTGGCTTGTACTTGCCGGTGAGCACGCCGCGAGCCAGCGGACTATAGGGCACGATGCCGAGGCCGTAATAGCCGCAGGCCGGAAAGTGCTCGACCTCCGGCATGCGGTTCATCGCGTTGTAATAGGGCTGGCTGACGATTGGACGGTCGATGCTGTTGTCATCGCAGATGTTGCAGATTTCGGCGACGCGCCAGGCGCGGTAGTTGGAGACGCCGAAATAGCGGATCTTGCCCTGGCGGATCAGGTCGCCCATCGCGCGCACGGTTTCCTGCAGCGGCGTCGCGTGGTCTTCCTTGTGCAGATAATAGATGTCGATGTGGTCGGTACCGAGGCGCTTCAGGCTCTCTTCGGCCGCCTGCATCACCCAGCGCCGCGACAGCCCGCCGCGATTGGGATCATCGCCGATCTGGTTGGCGAGTTTTGTCGCAAGGATCCAGTTTTGGCGGCTGTTGGAAATGGCGCGGCCGACCACGATCTCCGACTGCCCGCCGTTGTAGGCATCTGCCGAATCGATGAAGTTGACGCCGGCCTCGCGTGCTTTGGCAATGATCCGCGAAGAGGTCGCCTCATCAGTCGGTCCGCCGAACATCATGGTGCCCAGGCAAATCGGCGAGATCTTCAGGCCGCTGCGGCCGAGCTGGCGGTATTGCATCTGTTTCCTCCCCGATCGTCATTCCGGGCGATGCGAAGCATCGAACCCGAATCTCGAGATTCCCCGATGCGCAATTGCGCATCTGCGGTCTGGTCCTGCGACCATCCCGGAATGACAGCTTCACTCATTCTTCAATATCTTGAACACGCCGTTCGCCATGGCGATGACGCGCTTGTCGACCGTCACTTCCGTGGAGATGAAGATCAGGCTCCTTGTCGAGCGTACCACGCGGGGTCTGGAAATCAGCACCTCGCCGATCTTTCCGGCCTCGACAAAATGGGTGTCGAGCTGCACCGTCGCCAGCGTCGGCCTGCCCGAGACATAGCGGGCGGTCATGCCGCAGGTGCGGTCCGCGAAGGTCATGATCACGCCGCCCTGCACCAGGCCGCGGCGGTTGTGATGCTTGTCCTCGGTAACAAGCGCATATTCGTGTTCGCCATTGACGAGGCGCTGCCACAGCGGGCCGATCAGGTGCAGGAAACCAGTGGTTTCGACGATGGCCCAGCCGTCTGACTTGAGTTTTGCGGCGGCTTTGCTAGGCATGTCGTTTCGTCCGGTCCCTGCATAAGGTCATGTGTCTTTGCACATTTCATCGAACGCGGACTTGTTGTAGTCAAGCGGCATGACCCGCGTTTTCGACGATACCACCCGGCGGAAAATCGCAGAGCTTTGCGCGGGATTTTCGCGCGCCAGATCGGAAGCCTCTGCCCCCGAGCTGAAGCGGGCGGCGGTGGCGATTGCGCTCACCGACGGTGATGTGGGCGGCGGCGCCGCCTTCCTGCTCACCCGTCGCACCGAGGGGCTGCGCGCGCACAGCGCGCAATGGGCGCTGCCCGGAGGACGGTGCGATGCCGGCGAGACGGGGGTCCAGGCTGCGCTGCGCGAGCTGCACGAGGAACTTGGCCTCGGGCTGGCGGAGAGCGAAGTGCTCGGCGTGCTCGACGATTACCCGACCCGTTCAGGCTATCTCATCACGCCGGTCGTGGTATGGGCCGGGCCGGGCGTCTCGATCGTGCCGAACCCGGCGGAGGTCGCCTCGGTCCATCGCGTTGCGCTCGATGACGTCGAGCGGGCGGATGCCTTCAGCTTCACCAGCATTCCCGAGAGCACGCGCCGGGTGATCCGCTTCCGCCTTGATGACGACCACATCCACGCGCCGACGGCGGCGCTGATCTACCAGTTCAGCGAGCTCCTGGCCGGCCGTCAAACCCGTGTCGCAGACCTGGAACAGCCCGTCTTCGCCTGGCGTTGATCGGCCCCATCATTCCGGAGCGAGGCGGAGCATCGAACTATGGGGCGCGATTGCGCACCTGAGGTCTGGTGCTTGCGCACCATGCCGGAATGACGGAGCAAGTAGCGGTCCGTCGAACGGCGGGTTGCGCGGCGTGGGCAATTCGGCAACGATGCCGCGCAACAAGAACAACGGTGCCGGGAGTGCGTCCATGTCGATCCACAAGTCTCTTTTCATCGCCATCGCGGCGCTCGCGTCCGCATTCACGCCCGCGCAGGCGCAGAATTTCCCGACCCATCCGATTACGCTGATCATTCCGTTCGCGCCCGGCGGTAGCACGACCATCGTCGGCCGCGGCGTCGCGGAGAAGATGAGCGAACTGCTCGGCGAGAAGATCATTATCGACAATCGCCCCGGCGCCGGCGGCACGGTGGGCACGCGCGCGGTGGCCAAGAGCGAGCCGGATGGCTACACACTCATACTCGGCTATACCGGCACGCTCGCCATCGGCCCTTCGCTCTACAAGAATGTCGGCTACGACCCGCGCAAGGATTTTGCGCCGATCGGCATGATCGGCAACGCGCCGAACTCGCTGGTGGTCAATCCCTCTTTTCCGGCGAAGACTCTGGCCGAGCTGATCGCCTACGCCAAGGCCAACCCCGGCAAGGTCAATTTCGGCTCGGCCGGCGCGGGCACCGCCAGCCACATCACCGGCGAATATTTCGCGCGCTCGGCCGGCATCACGCTGGTGCACATTCCCTACAAGGGCACGGGCCCGGCGCTGACCGATCTGCTCGGCGGTCACATCCCGATGGCATTTGCGCCGATCCCGGCGTCGCACAGCAACGTCGCCGCCGGCAAATTGCGCGCGCTCGCGGTCACCAGCACGACGCGCTCGGGGCTTCTGCCCGACGTTCCCACCGTCGCGGAATCCGGCATCTCCGGATTCGACGCATCGCTCTATTACGGTCTCGCCGCGCCCACCGGCACGCCGCGGCCGATCATCGACAAGCTCAACAAGGCGCTACGTGATGCGCTTGCCTCGGACGAGGTGAAACGGCAGCTCGGCAATGACGGAACCGACATCACGCCCGGCTCGCCCGAGGACTACGCCGCCCTCATCGACAAGGACGAGAAGAAGTGGGCGCAGCTTGTCAAGGCGAGCGGCGTTGAGCCGGAATAAGGCGAGAATCTGCAGGATTTCTTGCTGATTTTTTAGGCTGACTTGGCGGCTTCGCTTGCTACAACGTAGCTATGCCGCCACGAATGATTCGCTTTGGTCTGGTCGCGCTCGCGCTGCTCGCTGGCGCGCCGCATGTTTCGGCGATGGAACTGCCCGCGCTTCCCGACTCGATCGCGAACGCGATGGCGCAGTCGCCGCAGGCGATGGCCGAATATCGCCGCAAGCTGAAGGAATATCAGGAAGCGCGCGCAGCCTTCGAGGAGGAGGCGGGCGCCTATTGGGGCGCGATATCGGAGAAGCGCAAGGGCCGCAACGCCAAGCGCCGCGCGGGACAAGCCGTCACGCTCGACGACTATGTGCTCACCCATCCGCCGGTCTATAGCGGGCCGAAGAGGCCGGTCGATCCCTCACCGCAACCCGAGCCGGAGCCGCGTCCGCGCAAGGTGCTGCCAATGGTGCCCGACCTGATCAAGGCGGCATCGGAGCATTTCCAGTTCACGCCGCAGCGACCGGCATCCGATATCGAATTCAAGCGCGCCTATGCCAGGGTGGCTGCTGCGGCGGGCCTGACCCGCGAGCAGGCCGTGCGCGTCTATTCCTTCGAGACCGGCGGCGGCGGCAATTATGACATGCAGTCGGGCTATCGCGGTCCCGGCACGCGGCCGATCTCGACCGCGATCGGCTACAACCAGCTCCTCACCACCAACAGCGTCGAGCTGATCGCCGAGCAGGGCGAGGCGCTTCTGAAGGCCCTTCACGACAAGGCAGCCATGCTGTCAGGCGCGCCGCGCAAGACCATGGACCACAAGATCGCGGTCATGAAGCGGATGGTTGCCTTCGCGCGCTCCGTGCCGGATACGTGGTCGGAGCACGAAAAGCTCGCCAATACCGAGAAGGGCTGGGCGCTGCACGCCATGGTGCTCGATCTCGACGTCGGTCCGCATCTGCAGACCCACAAGCTGCTGACATCGGTGATCTTTGCGCGCGCCAAGGGCTACACGCGGCCGCTCACCGCCGCCGAGCTCGAGATGATGAATCTCACCGGCGACGGCACCGGGCTCGACATGGTGACCATGCCGCAGGCGATGCGCGAGCAGGTGCCGACCTCCAACTTCTTCCAGCGCGGCGGCTACGAGCGCAACCCGGTGGCGAGCCGCCACAACACCGTGGCCAAGCTGCTTGCCGTCACCAACGAGCGGATGGACGTCAACAGCGCCAAGTCCGGCGCGCAGGAGCTGGCGGCGAGTTTTAGCGCGCTGTCGTCCCGCTAACGCCAGTCATCGGGCGCCCATTTCGCGCGACCCGTTCGCTCGCTTGGCCGGCACGACTGGAGAATCTCAATTCGCCCCGAACATGAATTTGCCGTCGCCCTCGAGATAAGGGCCGGTGCGCATGTAGAGCTGGCCGTTCTGGCCGACGAAGAACAGCGTGCCCCGCGGCACCTTCTTGGCGCCCTTGAGCAGTGTACCGGCATTGCTCGTGCCCATCTTGTAGGAGTGGGTCTTGCCTTCCTTGTCATAGGCGTAAGCAGTGTCCGGCTTCAGCTCCCAGGTCGTTGCGGCTTGCGCGAAGGCGGAAGTGGAAAGCGCGGTCAGCGCGCTCGCGATCAAAAAGGTCTTGGTTGAAAATGCTGTCATGGTCATGCTCCCCTAGCTTATTGCGCCGCCCCGTTTGTCTTGAACAAATCACGAACAATATTGTCCCGTCAATACGACCTACGTTCGCACCACGTCACGCGTTGCTTGCTACTTTGTGATTCCCCGCAATCCGCTTCGCGACTATCTTGCCCGGCAGGTCGAAAACCAATCCATTGCCTAAAACCTTACAGGATGATTCGGATGAGCGTCATGAAAACCTGCCTTGCCGCCGCGCTGTCCTTCATGACGCTGGCTTCGGTCGCTGCGGCCGACGATTTCAAGCTCGTCAGCAACCAGCGTATCGCCTGCGGGCGCGGCCTCGCGCCGGGCAAGCTCAACACGGCGACCTGCAAGTCCTACGCCTATGTCTTCAACACCAAGACTTCCGAATATGCGCGCTGCCAGGTCACGCTGGCGCTGACCCGGGACAACAAGGAAGTCATCAACGTGCAGGCCGACGGCGGCTGCACCAAGCGGCCGCGCATCTTCGATACGGATTCAAGCTATTCCTTCGACGCCACCGAGACCGAGCCGCCGAACACCAATTCTTTCTTCGGCCCCGGCGGCTTTGCGGTGTGGGCCAGCGACAACACCCAACCGAAAGTGCGCGGCTGCATTACCATCGCTTCCGGCCTTGGCACGGACGTGTCGAAATGCGTCGACATGACGTTCCAGTAAGCGCCGGCTGAAGCGGCCATGGCACGCCGGCCCGCGAACCTCTGCCGCTCCTGGCTGTTCCTTGAAGGCGCCAATGAAGCGGCCCTGCAACGCGCGCCCCGGAGCGGCGCCGATGTCCTGATTCAGGAGCTGGAAGACTTCACCCCGCCGGCGTTGCGGCCGAAGGCGCGCGCGCTCGCGCCCGAGCTCTATGCCTCGTGGCGCGCGGCGGGCGCCGTCGTTGCGGTGCGTGTCAACCCGCTGGAGCAGGATGGCATGGATGACCTTGCCGCCGTCATGCGTGGTCGACCTGACATCGTGGCGCTGCCGAAGGTCGCCGAGCCGTATCATGTCGCCCGCCTCGATCAGGAGGTTTCGCGCTTCGAGCGCGAATACGGCACGCCCGAGGGCTCTACCGCGCTGCTGCCCAACATCGAGCTCGCGCGCGGCCTGGTGCAGACCGGCGCGATCGCGGCCGTCAGCCGCCGTACGGTCGGCTGCCTGATGGCATCGGAAGATCTCGCCGCCGATCTCGGCGCGGAGCGGGGCAGGGACGGCCTCGAGCTGGCTTATTGCCGGCAGCACTTCATCGTCGAATGCCGGGCCGCCGGTGTCGTTGCGGTCGACTGCCCCTATACGTTCAGCGACGCCGAGGGCGTCGAGCGCGAGACGCGCTGGGCGCGCCGCCTCGGCTATGTCGCGAAAAGCCTGGTCGATCCGTCGCATGCCGCCATCATCAATGGCGTGTTCACGCCCGGCGAGGACGAGCTTCGCCGCGCCCGCGCAATCGTCTCCGCCTTCGAAGCGGCGCGAACGCGGTGGCGGACGCGTCGAACTCGACGGCGCACTGGTCGAGATGCCCGCCTACTCCAATGCGAAGCGGCTGATCGCGCGCGCCGAATCGCTGCGGCAATACGAGCCCGCCGGCTGAAGCGTGATGATTTCAGGCTGAATCATCATCGCACCTCAGCTCTCTGTTTGAGCATGATCCTTTCGGAAAGCAGTTGCACACTCTCCGGATCATGCTTGAGCGGCGCCGCCTTCGCGCTGTTCCTACCATGCTTGGCTGGCAGATCGCGGCTGCGACCGGGCGAATTTCCTGACGGGCAGCGCCTTGCCGAACAGGAAACCCTGCACGAGGTCGAAGCCCAGCGTGTGCGCGGTGACAAAGTCGGCGCGGGTTTCGATGCCCTGCGCAAGCACGCGCACGCCGCGCTCATGTGCGAACTCGATGATCTGGCGGCAGGCCGTCTGCTTCAGGCGGTCATCGGCGCATCCGGTGACGAATTGAGGATTAACCTTCAACTCGAAGAATGGAAAGCTTTGCAGGTCCATCAGCGCAGGCCACTCTGCGCCGACATTGTCGAGCGATATCGCGATATTGCGCAGGCGTATCCGTCGGGCCACGTCGGCCACCAGGTCCAGATTGTCGGCGACATCGCTGCTGTCGAGCTCGATCAACAGGCCGCCGAAAGCCGGATGGTCCGGCATCCGGCGGCACATCTCGCGCACCGCTTCGTCGTCCCTGAGGAAAGGAACCGGTAGATTGATCGACAGATCGACCGGACCCTTCTGCTCCAGTACATAGTGCCAGTCGTCGATGGCTCGGCCGATCACGAAGTCGGACAGGGCATGAAAGTGCGGATCGCGGTCGTCAGTAATGAAATAGGCCGGAAGTACCACGCCCCATGCCGGATGCCGCATCCGCACCAGCGCTTCCGCTCCGCTTGTGGCCAGGGTGCGGACATTGATCTTCTGTTGATACCACAATTCGAGCCAGCCGGCCTTCAGCGCCTCGGCCACATCGACCGGGGGGCTCGGCGCAGGCTCGGTGGGCAGCAGCATCGCGACGGAAGCGCGTAACGAGTTGGCGTCAAAGGGCGTCAGTAGCGGCGGCAGCATGTCGATGCCATATTCATTGCCGATCTGCCGAACTGCCTTGACCATGATCGAGCCGGGCTGTCCGATCACGAGCACCTTGCCGGCGAAGCCCTTCCTGGCCAGTGCTTCGAAAATCCTGTCGATCTCGATTCCGTCGACCGATACCCCGAGCACCAGCAGGTCCGGCCGCTGATCGTCCAGTGCGTCGTCGATCTCGCCGGCATCCGCGCATTCGCCGGCAATGAAACCGAAGTCCTCAAGCGCATCGGCAAGGAACGTGCGAAGATGTTTCTTCCGGTCCGCGACGCAAGCGCGAGGCGTCAGCTTTCGCCGCCCGAACCCGCTGGACCGGACGGCCTCTTCTTGATGCATGTGGATCATGGCCACCCTTTCCACGATACCCCGGAGAATTCGTACATCCTCGGCGGGACTAAAATCGTGGAATCTTTGCGGCGAGGCAGTAATTGCTTTGTTAGGGTTAAAAGCTGCGATTGAAGATTAAATCCGAGACTGCGCGGTCCCCGGACGGAGTTCGGACCTTCTGCGGTGATCGAGCTTCGGTATGCGCGCCATGTGGCGTTGCGGAAAGTCGGTTGCCTGCCGATGACGCGCGACGTAGCGGTCGGTGGATTTACCCGCCAACGCCCTTCTCTTTGAAATACTTCAGCGCGCCGGGGTGGAACGGAACCGGCGAGCGGTCCTGCACCTGGTTGTCGAGCGAAAAACTCTCGGCTTCCTTGTGCACCTTGACGATGTCGTCCTTCTTCTCGATCAGCGTCTTGGCGATCGCGTAGGCGTCCTCGTCGCTCATCCGCTTGCCGGTTACGATCAAATTCCACACTTCGGCAACGTCGCTATCCGTTCTGTAGCCGGGATAGGTACCGGCCTTGATCCGGCTCTTGCTGTAGAGCTTGCCGTATTTCTCATTCATCTTGTCGACGATGTCGGCGTGGTCGATCAGCTTCATCTTGACTCCGGCCGTAGTGGCCAGGGTGCTGATCGCAGCGGTCGGAATGCCGCCGACCCAGAAGAACGCATCGATCCGGTGGTCGATGAGGGCGTTGACGGATTCGGCGACGCCGAGCCGCTCGCGGTGAAAGTCCTTGTCCTTGTCGAGGCCGATGACGTCGAGGGCGCGCGAGGCCATGATCTCGGTGGCGCTGCCGGGCGAGCCGGTCGAGACACGCTTGCCCTTGAGATCGCCGAGCGTCTCGATCCCCGTACCCTCGATGGTCACCACATGCATGCGATTGGGATAGACCACGAGCAGCGTTTGCAGAGCGACCTTGTTGTTCTTGAACTTGTCCTGGCCCTGCATCGCATCGGCAGCGGCATCCGCCATGGTGAAGCCGAGGTCGCTCTGGCCCGTTGCGATCAGCTTGATGTTGTCGACCGAGCCGCCAGTGACCTCGACGGTGGCGTGCAGGTTGGGCAGGGCCTTGGCCAGCACGCTGGCGACCGCGCCGCCGAGCGGAAAGTACACGCCGCCGGGATCGCCGGTGCCGATCGACAGCTGCTTCTGCTCAGCCCGGACGATGCCGGTCAGCGCCAGACTCGCGCAGAGCCCGAATGCAAGAGCCGCCGCCGTTTTCTTCGCTGATGCCATGTTCATCTGCTTCCAGACTCAGTGAGCGCCGGGCGTGTCGGCATTCACGGCTTGGGCTGGGTGGAACTGCATTCTTGCGCTCAGCCTAGGGCTCGATTGAGGCCTATTGACGCAATTTTGGCCGATCGTGGCAAGGCCGTTGCGGCGTCCGCCGCAAAGAATTGACCGCGGCCCAGGGAGCCGCGGTCAATCAAAAGAAGAACAAATGCCAGGCTTCTAGCCGCCGACGCCCTTCTCCTTGAAGTATTTCAGCGCGCCGGGATGGAACGGGATCGGCGAGCGGTCCTGCACCTGGTTATCGAGCGAGAAACTCTCGGCTTCCTTGTGCACGGCGACGATGTCGGCCTTCTTTTCGACCAGCGTCTTGACGATGCTATAGGCGTCCTCGTTGCTCATCTTGTCGCCGGTGACGATCAGGTTCCAGACCTCGGTGATCGAGTTGTCCTTGTCGTAGCCGGGATACGAGCCTGCCTTGATCTTGCTCGGCGAATACAGCTTGCCGTACTTGGCGTTCATCTTCTCGGCCAGGTTGCCATGGTCGATCAGCTTCATCTTGAGGCCGGGGGTTGCCGCAAGATCGGTGATAGCGGCGGTCGGAATGCCGCCGACCCAGAAGAAGGCGTCAATCTTGCGGTCCTTGATGGCGTTGACGGACTCGGCGACGCCGAGCCGCTCGCGCTTCAAGTCCTTGTCCCTGTCGAGACCGGCCGCCTCGATGACGCGGAACGCCATGACTTCAGTGGCGCTGCCAGGCGAGCCAGTCGAGACGCGCTTGCCCTTCATGTCGGCCATGGTTTCGATGCCTGTGCCTTCCACCGTCACCACATGCATGCGGTTCGGATAGACCACGAGCAGCGCCTGCAACGGCACCTTGGCGCTCTTGAACTTGTCCTCACCCTTCAGCGCATCGAGCGCAGCGTCGGCCATGGTGAAGGCAAGCTCACTCTTTCCGGCGCCGATCAGCTTGAGATTGTCGACCGAGCCGCCGGTCACTTCGGCAGTGGCCTGCACATTGGGAAGGTTTTTCGAGAGCACGTTGGCCACCGCGCCGCCGAGCGGATAGTAGACGCCGCCGGTACCACCGGTTCCGATCGACATGGTCTTCTGCTGGGCGTGCGCGATCCCGGGCAACGTCAGTCCTGCGGAAAGCGCAACGGCCAGAATTGCCGCGGTTCTTATTGTTCTTCTCATGGTCGTTCACTCCTCAAATTGTCGGCGCCGGTTGCGGCGTCCGCGTTCTGGCTTGCCACAGTAGCACGCCGAAGCCGATGATCAGGCCCGGCAGGTAAGTGTAGCTGATGTCGCGCCCGATCAGCCATTCGACGATCGCCTCGATCAGGCTCGGAAATACCAGCAGCAATCCCGATAGCAGAAGCAGGCCGCGCTCAATCGGCGTATTTTGTCGCAGCGCCCAGTTCTGGGCGCAAGCGGCCAACGCCATCAGGCCGAAGGTGGTCTTGATCGTGATCTCGACGATGTCGACCCATGAGCCGCCCTTGGGAATGCTCAACAGCAGGCCCGCGCCCTGCGGGTCGAGCACGAACACGAACGGCACCAGGAAGGCGGGCAGGGTGTATTTCCAGGACTGCAGCGTAGTCCTGTAGGGGTCCCCGCCGGTGATGGCGGCGGCCGCAAAGGGCGACAGTGCGGTCGGTGGCGAGACTTCCGACAGCACGGCGTAGTAGAAGATGAACATGTGCGCTGCGTAATCGGGCACGCCGAGCTTGATCAGCGCGGGCGCTGCGATCACGGCGCAGATGATGTAGGAGGCCGTCACCGGCACGGCGAGGCCGATGATCCAGACGATCAGCGAGGTGTAGAGCGCGGTCAGCAGCAGGCTGCCGCCGGCATAGCTGATAACGATGGAGGAGAATTTCAGTCCGAGGCCGGTCAGCGTCACAACGCCGACCACGATGCCGGCGCAGGCGCAGGTGGTCGCCGCGTTGAGCGCGCCGATCGAGCCGTCGGCAAGCGCCTTGACCAGCTTCTTCGGCACCAGCGCCGTATCCTTCCGAAGGAAGCTCAGCGCGAAGGTTACGGCGATGGCGTAAAATACCGAGAGCGACGCCGAATAGCCGACCAGCATGAACACGACTACGGCCAGCAACGAGACGAAGTGGAAGCCATAGCGCTTCGTCATCTCGCCAAGCGTCAGGTCGGGTTTGAAGGAAACATCCCGGGCGCCGAATTTCTTGGCGTCCAGCTCCACCATGACCAGCAGCGACAGGTAGTAAAGACAGGTCGGGATCGTCGCCATCCAGATCACGTCGAGATAGCTGATCTTGAGAAACTCGGCGATCAGGAACGCGGCCGCGCCCAATACCGGCGGCGACAGGATGGCGCCGAGACCGCCGGCCGCCAGCAACCCGCCGGCGGCGTTCTTCTCGAAGCCGGCCTTGGCCATCATCGGATAGGCCACGGTGCCGATCATGACCGTGGTGGCAACGCCCGAGCCCGAGGGGCCGCCGAGCAGGAATGATGACAGCACCACTGTGCGCCCGGCGCTGTTCGGCTTGCCGCCCATCAGGGCCAGCGAAAAGTCGATAAAGAACTTTCCCGCACCGGAATGCTGCAGGAAGGCGCCGTAGATCGTGAACAGGATGATCAGTGTTGCGGACACGTCCACCGCGACACCGAATATGCCCTCGAGGGTGATGAAGAGATGCCCGACCAGGCGCGGCAGGTCGTAGCCGCGATGGGTCCAGGGCGCCGGCAGATGCGGGCCCAGCATGGCATAGGCGATGAAGAACACCGAGACCACGGGCATGATCCACCCGGTGGTGCGGCGCGTCGCTTCCAGCAGCAACACGATGAAGACGATGCCGACGATCACGTCCCAGTGCTCGGGCACGGCGGCGCGGTCGGTGAAGTCTTCACCGCCCCACAGCGCATAGGCGATGGTCGCCACCGCAACGATGCCGGGCACGACGTCCCACCAGCGCACGCGGTTGCGGAAACGCGTCGCCAGCGGAAAAAGCAGGAAGCTCAGCACCATCGTGAATGCGACGTGAGTGTAGCGCAGCTCCTGGGTCGGCACGATCGCATAGGCCGCATAGAGGTGAAACAGGCTCATCGCGACCGCGATCGCGGTCGAGATACGCCCGGCCCAGCCCATCAGCCGGTTCGCCGCGCCTTCCTCGGCCTCGACGAAGGCTTCCGCCTTTTGCAGCGCCTCGTCGGAGACGGCGATGACTTCGTCATTGGGCTTGCGCTGAGATGATTGGTCTTCCGCCATGCTTTCCCCAAAACCTGAAGGCCTCGACCGGGCCATTCTCGGAGCGCATTGACCCTACTTTGGGGAATGGTGGCAAGAGGCTTGCGCCCATCGACTTTCGGATAAGACGGAACCGGTGTGCTGTGCAAAAAAGCCGGTCAGCCCTTCGTCGTTCGGCGATATGAAGTGGTTGACCCCAAGCCCGCGTGCGGTCAATGTCAGGCCCCCTTTCAGGGGATTCATGCCAATTCGTTCAAGATTAACCGCTTTCGCGGTTGTTCTGGTGGCGCCCGCCGCCATCGTGCAAGGATTGATTAACACCCTCATTGTCGGCACTTCCGGCGTCTACTACCCGCTCGGCGTCGCGATCGGAAAAATCTACAGCGAAAAGATTCCGAACGTCAAAACCCAGGCCCACCACCGCGCCCGGCTATCGGCGAAGTGACGCTCGGCAATCCCGGCGCCGCCGGTGAATGGCGGTTGTGCGCGGGCGGCAAATGCAGGACGCTGTCCGACATTCTCGGCCATCCGGTCGGGACCAACCTCACAACCATGCGCTCGTGTGAGCAATAGCAGCGCAAACAATAACGATGGCAGGGAGAACTCGATGAACCGGCTCAAGGGCAAGGCTGCGATGGTGGTGGGCGCAGGCTCGATCGGACCCGGCTGGGGCAATGGCAAGGCGACCGCGGTGACCTTTGCGCGCCAGGGCGCGCAGGTGTTTTGTGTCGACCGCAACGGCGCTGCCGCGGAAGAGACAGTCAACATCATCAAGTCCGAGGGCGGCAAGGCGACCGCGTTCACCGCCGATGTCTCCCGCGCGGCCGACGTCGAGGCGATGGTGGCGGCCTGCCTGAAGGCCTACGACCGCATCGACGTGCTCGACAACAATGTCGGTATCGCCGAGATGGGCGATGTGGTCGAGGTGAGCGAGGCGGAATGGGATCGCGTCTTCGCCGTCAACCTGAAGAGCGCCTTCCTCGCCATGAAGCATGTGATCCCGGTCATGCAGAAGCAGGGCGGCGGCTCGATCATCAACATCTCCTCCATCGCCTCGATCCGCCATCTTGGCATTTCCTATGTCAGCTACGGCACCTCGAAAGCCGCGATGAACCAGATGACGCGCACCACCGCCGTACAGTTCGCGCGTGATCATGTCCGCGTCAACGCGATCCTGCCCGGACTGATGAAGACGCCGATGGTCGAGCATTCCGCAGGTCTCGCCGCGAGCTATTCCCGCGGCGACGTAGAAGCGATGTGGCGCGCCCGCGACGCCCAGGTGCCGATGGGGCACATGGGCGATGCGTGGGACGTCGCCAATGCCGCGCTGTTCCTGGCGTCCGACGAGTCGAAATACATCACCGGCATCGAACTCGTCGTGGACGGCGGGATCACGGTGAAGAGCTGACGCTCGCGCACGAAGCAGATCAGGCTGCGCGCCAATCAGATGACGGGCCCCTGCGACAGCGCCAAAATGGCGCCGGCGAAGGCGTGCCAGGCATGGGTCTCGCTGATCGGCAGGTTCAGCAGCTTCACCGCTATCAGCACAAGGCCGCCGATCACATAGACCTTGTGCGGCCGTCCGCGCGTGCGCCAGTCGTGCACGATCGCGAACACCAGCAAAATATAGGCGACGAAGGCAGGTGGGATCGTCACCGCGACCGGTGGCGGGCCGGGCGGTCCGGCAGGCGCCAGGAACGTCAGGAACCAGCGCGCGACCGCGGCATCGAGGATCGAGATGCCGGCCAGCAGCATCAGCCGCTTGTGCACTTCCGGCCGGCGCACCATGGCGATGCCGATCGCAAAGACAGCGGCGAAAAACAGGATGCCGCTCCACGGCACGATCGAGAACGCGATGCCGGCATCGGTCTGGCCGACCGCTGCGGATCGCTGCATGGCGGTGACGCCGGCGAGGAATCCGAAGATCGTCATCGCGGTCGCCAGCGACACGCCGATGATTCCCACCGAGCGGTGTGGCCCGACCTGGCCCGAGGCCGGAAGCCACGCCTGGTACACGAAATATAGCGACCAGGCGAAGAACACGATGCCGTGGATCACGACTGACGGCGGCGCCGAGAATTTTCCGGCCGCCAGCGGCAGGAAGAAGGTCGGGGCAAAGCCAAGGAAAGCGACGGCCGCACAGGCCAGCGCCATGCTGAAATAAAAATATCGCGCAGGCGACGCGACCGCGACGCTTGCGCGACGATCATCGATAAGCATTGTCATGGGAGTTAGGTCTCTCGCAGGCGCAAAAGGTTCATCCAACCTTACAACCTGCTGATCGCTGACATCCGTGAACTGGATCACTATCCCCCGAACCCGCCGTCATCGAGGAAGCGCCGTTCCTCTTCGCCCATCTCTCGCCCGAGAATCGGATTGCGGTGAGGGAAGCGCCCGAACCGCCTGATGATGTCGCGGTGGCCCTCGGCATGGGCCAGGCTTTCGCCGCCAAGTGCGCCGCACAGCGCGACGCAGCGTTCCTGGTCCGCCAGTGATTCCGAATGTGCGAATGGCAAGTAGAAGAAGAGCCGCAGATCGGCATCGAAGTGCCGGTCATGGCCGGCTGCGATGGCAGCCTCGGCAAGCCTGAGCGCCGCTGCGTCGCTGGCGTACATGCGCCTCGTGCCGCGAAACACATTGCGCGGAAACTGGTCGAGCAGCAGGATCAGAGCCAGCGCCCCGCCGGGCGTCCGTTGCCAGTGATCGAGGTCGCCGCGGGCTGCGCTCTCGTGGGCCTGCAGAAACAATTCGCGGAACCGGTGATCGAAGCCGTCATCCTTGGCAAACCAAAGGTCGGGACCGGCCTCGCTCCAGAATGCGATGATGTCGGAGGGGATCACCGTGGCGGTCATGGTCGGGCCTTCTGCAAAATTCCTGCCGGCATGAAATTCCTGTTCGACGAAGCCTTCGCGGCTGGCTGCAGCAACATGGGGTATCCGGTGCTGCATATCGCTTCTCCCGTGGTCAGTTGCAACCCGCGAGGTGCGGGGCGGGCGCGGGGAGGAGGATGGCAATTGGAGCTGCCTGAATCCAATGATATGATTTTATCAAGATGCTGAACGAAATTAATCTTGCCAGGATCGACCTCAACCTGCTGGCGCTGTTCGAGGTGATCTTCAAGGAGCGCCATGTCGGCCGCGCCGCCCTGCGGCTGAACCTGACGGCCTCGGCGGTCAGCCACGGGCTGTCGCGCTTGAGGCGGCTGCTCAACGATCCCCTTTTTCTGCGCACGCCGAAGGGCGTGGTGCCGACCGCCCGGGCCGCTGCGCTGGCGGAGCCGATTGCCGATGTGCTGGCGCGCGCCCGCAATGTGATTGCGGCGGCCGGGCCGTTCGATCCGGCAAGGTCGAGGCGGCGTTTCATCATCGGCGCGCCCGATGGCGTGTCCCCGGTCTTTCTGTCGCCTCTGCTCGCAAGGCTGCAACGCCACGCCCCCGGCATCGATATCGGGCTGCGCCAGCTGTTGCCGCCGAGCGGCGGCCAGTCGGTGGACCGGGCGTGGCTGCCGGCCTTGGCCGATCTCGAGCGTGGCGCCATGGACATTGCGGTCGCGCCGATCGGGCGCGCGCCGCCGCGCTTTGTCACCCGCCTGCTCTATGAAGAGGATTTCGTCGTGGTGATGCGCAAGCGTCATCCGTTTGCCGCGAGGCCAACCTTGCAGCGGTTCTGCGAGGCGCGGCATCTCGTGGTCTCCATGACTGCCGATCCCCGCGGCTTCCTCGACGAGGAGCTTGCCAGGCTGGGCGCGGCGCGCCACGTAGCGCTGACTGTGCCCGATTTCGGCGCGGGGCTGGCGACAGTTGCCGAAACCGGCCTGGTCGCCGCCATGCCGCGCCGCTTTGCGGCGATGCATGCGGCGCGCTTTGGCCTGGTGGCCCGCGAAGTGCCGCTGAGGCTGAAAAAATTCCCGATCCGTGCTGTTGCGGCCAAGGTTGCGCTGATGGATGCCGGTCTCGCCTGGCTGTTCGACGAATTGCACGAAGCGGTCTCGGCGTAGCTCGGCCGTCATGTTCCGCCGAAATCTGCCGATGTCGATGCGCAGCTTTGGTGTTACGATCAGTTGATGCCGATGTCTTGCCAGGCTGCCGGGAAAATTGTGATCGCGTTGGTGCTGTCGGTGCTGGCGCAGGCAGCGTTTGCCGCCGGTACCGAGCCTGACAAGGATCTGCAGCTCGATGCCGCGCCGTGTCTGGCCGCTGCCGCAGCAAATGACGACGACAAGATCATGGCTTTGTGCGGTGAACTGCTCGCCAACGAGAAGCTGGCGAAGGCCGATCGCATCAAGGCGCTTGTCGCCCGCGCGGGCGTCTTCGAACGCAAGGAAAAATACAACGACGCGATTGACGATTACGACACCGTGTTGCGGCTCGATCCCACGCTTGCCGATGTCTTCAATGCGCGTGGCGAGGTCTGGCGCAAGAAAGGCAACGGTCCCAAGGCCGTGGCGGATTTCGCCGCGGCACTGAAGCTCAACCCGGATCATCCCGCGGCGAGGGCCAACCATCGATCGCTGGCGCTCGAGCTGGAACGCATCGGCGCGCTGAAAGCTATTGCCGGTAAGCCGAGCTTCGATTGCGCTGCCGCTCGCCGCCCGGTCGAAAAGGCGATCTGCGCCAGCCCTGAGCTCGCGGATCTCGATCGCGAGGTTTACGGTTCTTACGCCCGGGTGACCCGGGAAGCGCGCGACCGGCGCGAGGTTCGCATGCTGAAGCGCCAGCAGGACGAATTCATCGCCCGCCGGAACGCCCAGTTCGGCAAGCCAGGCTACGACCTGCAAAAGGCCATGCGCGAGCGGCTGCAGCAGATCAACGGGAGCGACGGGTACTAGGCTCTTGGCCGAATGTCGCAGGCGTTTTCGGCTTGAAACGCCCGCCCATCCCGTGACAATGAGGCCCAAGAAAAAGCATCTGAATTGATCCCGATCATGGCCGAATGCGCCGCAGCCGTTCAGCTGTCCGGGACATCAGAGGGAGCGAGCCCATGAACATTCACGAGAAAAGCCGGTATCACGAGGTCCACGCGCGCTCGCTAGCCGATCCCGAAGGGTTTTGGGCGGAAGCGGCGCGGGAGATCGACTGGATCGAGCCGGCGAAGAAGATCTTCGACCCCTCTGTCGGTGCCTATGGCAGCTGGTTTGCGGGCGCCGTCGTCAACACCTGCCACAACGCGCTCGACCGCCATGTCGCAGGCGGCCGCGCCGACCAGGTCGCGCTGATCCACGATTCCCCGCTCACCAATTCCATCACCAAATTCACCTATGCCGAACTGCTTGCCGAGGTGAAAACGCTCGCCGCCATCATGCAGGATTTCGGCGTCGCCAAGGGCGACCGCGTCATCCTCTATATGCCGATGGTGCCGGAAGCGGTTGTCGCCATGCTCGCCTGCGCGCGCATCGGCGCGGTGCACAGCGTCGTGTTCGGCGGCTTTGCCGCCAAGGAACTCGCCACCCGCATCGACGATGCCAAGCCGAAGCTGATCTTCTCGGCGAGCTGCGGCATCGAGCCGGGCCGCATCGTGCAATACAAGCCGCTGCTCGACGAAGCGATCCAGCTCGCGAGCAACAAGCCGTCCGCCTGCATCATCCTGCAGCGCCCGCAGCAGGCTTGTGATCTCATCGGCGGCCGCGACCATGACTGGGCTGCGCTGCGCAAGGCTGCGATCGCGGCCGGGAAATCGGCGGACTGCGTGCCGGTGCTCGCCACCGATCCGCTCTATATCCTCTACACCTCGGGCACCACAGGCGTGCCGAAGGGCGTGGTGCGCGACAACGGCGGACATCTCGTCGCGCTGAAATGGTCGATGTTCAATCTCTACGGCGTCAAGCCGGGCGAGATCTGGTGGTGCGGCTCCGACATCGGCTGGGTGGTCGGCCACAGCTATATCGTCTACGGCCCGCTGATTCACGGCGCGACCACGATCATGTATGAGGGCAAGCCTGTCGGCACGCCCGATGCCGGGGCGTTCTGGCGCGTGATCTCCGAGCACAAGGCGGTCGCTTTTTTCACCGCGCCGACCGCGTTCCGTGCTCTCAAAAAGGAAGACCCGGAAGGCAAGTTCATCCGGCAATACGACCTCTCGAAATTCCGCACGCTGTTCCTGGCCGGCGAGCGCGCCGATCCGCCGACCGTGGAATGGGCGGAAGCGCAATTGAAGGTGCCTGTGATCGACCACTGGTGGCAGACCGAGACCGGCTGGTGCATTGCCGGCAATCCGGTGGGGCTCGGCATGCTGCCGGTGAAGCACGGCTCGCCGACGGTACCGATGCCGGGCTATCAGGTCGACGTGGTCGATGAAGCCGCCAAGCCCGTCCCCGCGGGCAGCATGGGCTCGATCGTCATCAAGCTGCCGATGCCGCCAGGCTGCCTGCCGACGCTGTGGCAGCAGGACTCGCGCTTCAAGGAATCCTACCTCACGGAGTTTCCCGGCTACTACAAGACCTCGGATGCCGGCTACAAGGACGAGGACGGCTATATCTGGGTGATGGGTCGCACCGACGATATCATCAATGTCGCCGGCCACAGGCTGTCTACCGGCGGCATGGAGGAGATCCTCGCCTCGCACCCGGACGTCGCCGAATGCGCCGTACTCGGCATCAAGGATACGATCAAGGGCGAGGTGCCCTGCGGCTTCCTGGTGCTGAAGGCTGGCGTGACGCGCACGCCGGCGGATATCGAGAAGGAGATCGTCGCGCTGGTGCGCGAAAAGCTTGGCCCAGTCGCCGCCTTCAAGCTCGCCATCACCGTCGGCCGCCTGCCGAAGACCCGTTCGGGAAAAATCCTGCGCGGCACCATCAAGAAGATCGCCGACGGCGAAAGCTGGACCATGCCGGCGACCATCGAAGACCCCAAGGTGCTCGACGAGATCGGCGAGGCGCTGAAGGGCAGGGTGTGATTTGGGTATGTCATTCCCGGGCGATGCGAAGCATCGAACTATGGAGCGCACTTGCGCTCCGCGGAATCTCGAGGTTCCGGGTCTGGTGCTGGCGCACCATCCCGGAACGACGCCTTAAGCTGCCATCTTTTCGATGGATTGCCGGGTCAAGCCCGGCAAATGACAAGATCCAACGACGGGCTTCCCATGCGCCTTTCCCTCGCACTCCTGCTTATCGCCCCGCTTCTCGCCGGCTGCCTCGAACGGGGCCAACCGGTAATGGTTGACACGTCGGCCGACGACGACGCCTTCTGTCGCGCCAACAATGTTGCCCCGGGCTCGAACGAATATGTCAACTGCCGCAAGAACCGCGACGTCCAGCGTGGCAATGCCAACGCGCGCGCCGATCGCGCCCAGCGCAACATGGCCGAGCAGATGCTGAACAATCCGGTGCGGCCGTAATTTCGGAGGTGATCATGAACGAAGACAGCTTCAACAACAGCCTGCGCGGCTTCCTCAAGAAGGTCGGCATCACTTCGCAGCGCGAGATCGAGAAGGCGGTGCGCGATGCGGTCGCGGCCGGCAAGCTCAAGGGCAACGAGAAGCTGCCCGCGAAGATGGTGCTCACCATCGGCGGCGTCAGCCTGACGCATGAGATCAGCGGCGAGATCGATCTGGCGTAAGACGCGTTGTCTCTTCCCGTCTCCCACAAGGTGGGAAGGAAGAGGGACCGCAAACAAAAACGCGGCAGGTCTCCCCGCCGCGTTTCACAGGACTTAAGGCCAGCCGTGAGGAGTCTTACTCCTCCTCCGCCTTCTTGCCGCCGATCGTCTTCAGCTTGGCAAACACCGCGTCGACATTGAGATCGTCGCTGGACTTCTCGGCGTGCTCAACCGCCTCTTCCTTGCGGGTAGTCTCGG
>DASWVJ010000265.1:0-1779 GCA_036406295.1 Bradyrhizobium sp. | reverse complement strand
ATGCCCGGGTCGCGGGCTCTTATGACGGTATCTGGACCACCGTTTTTGCCACCACCCGCGGCAATTGCTCCTCGGGCTACAGCGTGCCCTTCACCGTGACCCGCGGCCGGGTGTTCTCGGCCGGCGGCGGCCGCGTCTCCGGCTCGGTCAGCCGCTCCGGCAGCGTTGCCGTCGCGGTCTCGGTCGGTGCCTCCCGCGCCTCCGGCGGCGGGCGGCTGGTCGGCAATTCCGGCTTCGGCCGCTGGAGCGGCATCATCACCGGCGACCGCTGCAGCGGCACCTGGCAGGCGACCCGGGGCTGAAAAAGAAGAGCCAGCTCACCAAAATGAAGCGGCCCGCCGGATCGTCCGGCGGGCCGCTTGCATTGAAGGTATCGCGACCCGAATCAGCGCGGCGCCAGCACCATCACGACCTGGCGGCCTTCGAACTTGGCGTCCTGCTCGACCTTCGCGAACTCCGCGACGTCGGCCTTTACCTTGTCGAGCAGCTTGGTGCCGATCTCCTGGTGCGCCATTTCACGGCCACGGTAGCGCAAAGTGATCTTCACCTTGTCGCCTTCCTCGAAGAAGCGCTGCATGGCGCGCATCTTCACGTCATAGTCGTGATCGTCGATCATCGGCCGCAGCTTGATCTCCTTGATCTCCACGACCTTCTGCTTCTTGCGGGCTTCCGCGGCTTTCTTCTGCGCCGAATACTTGTACTTCCCGTAGTCCATGATCTTGCAGACAGGGGGATTGTTGTTCGGCGAAATCTCGACCAGATCCATTCCCGCTTCCACGGCCATCCTGATGGCCGTCACGGTTTCTACGGTGCCCTGGTTGGCACCGTCAGCATCGATCAGCTGGATCTGTGCATTGCGGATATCATCATTGATGCGCGGCCCGTCTTTGGCGACTTGGGGCGGGGCTCTATTGGGACGGCGAATGGGTAGTTCTCCAAGGTTGTGAAAGGGAAGGCGTTACTTTGAAGCAAGACGCGGCTACGGGCAAGCGAACTCGCGGGTAGGGCGCGGCAAAACCGTCAAATGCGCGGCATTTTGGCCACGCACGGCACATAGAGCGCCGCGCCTTCCTGTGCAAGCCGACGCACGGCGATTTCGGGGTTCGAACCGGTATCGTTGACGGATCAATTCCGCTCCCCGAAAAGGGTTGCGATTTCGAGTGACAGACCAATGACGCAGACCGATACCGCCTCCAGCCAGGAACCCGCCTTTATCGACGTCGGCGAGGGTACGGCCCATCGCCGGATCGCGGTCCGTGCCCGCGATGGGCAGCCGCCCGGCCTGTTCTGGCTCGGCGGTTTCAATTCCGACATGCGCGGCACCAAGGCGCTTGCGCTCGATGCATGGGCCATGGAACGCGGCCGCGCCTGCGTGCGCTTCGACTATTCCGGCCATGGCGAATCCGGCGGCCGCTTCGCTGAAGGAACGATCGGACGCTGGCTGGAAGAGAGCGTTGCGGTGTTCGAGCGGTTCTGCGCCGGCCCACAGGTGGTGATCGGCTCGTCGATGGGCGGCTGGATGGCGTTGCTGCTGGCGCGCGAGATTCGCCGGCGTGGGATCAAGAGCGCTTCGCTTGCCGGGCTCGTGCTGATCGCGCCCGCACCGGATTTTACGGAAGCACTGATGTGGAAAGGCTTTGCGCCAGAAGTGCGCGAGGAAATCATGGCCAAGGGCGTCTGGCATCGCCCCTCGCAATATGGCGATCCCTATCCGATCACGCGTGCGCTGATCGAGGAGGGCCGCAACCATCTCTTGCTCGGCAGCGCCATCGAGGTCGG
>DASWVJ010000264.1:0-1547 GCA_036406295.1 Bradyrhizobium sp. | reverse complement strand
GCGCGGAGGCTTGCGAGATTGATGATGGAGACGACCTTGCGGGCGACGTCGGAAAAGCTGTGGCCGGGGCTCGACAGCACCTTGGGCGGGCCCTTGATCTGGCCGGCGAAGACGGCCCTGAAAAAGTTCTCGATCGCGGCCCGGCCTTCCGTGGTCTCCAGGTCGCCTTGAGCTGCGATCTTGCCGTTATGATGGATGGTCAGGACGTTGGTCGCATCGTCAAAATGGGTGCGCAGGGCCGCCAGCCATTCGTCCCGCATCAGCATCAGGAAATGCGGCTTGGCGAGCCACGCCGGCGCCGCCGGGTCGAAGCCGGAAGGGCCATTCTCGATGGCGTAGCGGCGGTCAGCCAATAGCGTCTGGCCGGGCTTTAGCGCCGTGCTGGCGAGGGACTCAGGGGTCAGGCCTTTGACGGGGTAGCGGTAAAGGCCGGCGATCCTGGCAGGGGCGGGGAGGGGCTCGGTCATGCGGCTTTTTAAGAGATTCCCAGGATCGGCGCCACCGCTCGCGATTTTGTGAGCGGGTCCCTTCCGCTCTGGGAACCCCATGCCCATATTTGCGTCAAGCCTACCGAGGGCGACGACCGCGGCCGGTTGAGGAATGTCAACGCGGACTCGCGGATACCCAATGAAGATGCCGCAATCACGCCTTACAGGGTGGTCGTGGCATGCCGAGGGAAGTGAAGAATGAATATTGAAAAATACACCGAACGTGCGCGCGGCTTCATCCAGTCGGCGCAATCGCTTGCCATGCGCGACGGCCACCAGCAGTTCTCGACACTGCATGTGCTGAAAGTGCTGCTGGACGACAATGAAGGGCTGGCGAGCGGCCTGATCGACCGCGCCGGCGGCAATTCCCGCGCCATCCTGAAGGCGACCGAGGACGCGCTGAACAAGCTGCCGAAGGTCTCGGGCAGCGGCGCCGGCCAGATCTATCTCGCGCCCGAACTGGCGCGCGCCTTCGATGCTGCCGAGAAGGCGGCCGAAAAAGCCGGCGACAGCTTTGTCACCGTCGAGCGGCTCCTGCTCGGGCTCGCGCTCGACAAGAACAGCGAAGCCGGCGGCATCCTGAACAAGGGCGGCGTCACCGGGCAGAATCTCAATTCGGCGATCGAGGCCCTACGCAAGGGCCGAACCGCGGATTCGGCTACCGCCGAAAACGCCTATGACGCGCTGAAGAAATATGCCCGCGACCTGACCCAGGCCGCGCGCGACGGCAAGCTCGATCCGGTGATCGGCCGCGACGAGGAAATCCGCCGCACTATCCAGGTGCTCTCCCGCCGCACCAAGAACAATCCAGTGCTGATCGGCGAGCCCGGCGTCGGCAAGACCGCCATCGTCGAGGGTCTCGCGCTACGCATCGTCAATGGCGACGTGCCCGAGAGTCTGAAAGACAAGAAGCTGCTTTCGCTCGACATGGGCGCGCTGATCGCCGGCGCGAAGTACCGCGGCGAGTTCGAGGAGCGGCTGAAGGCCGTGTTGCAGGAAGTCGTCTCGGCCGAGGGCAGCATCGTGCTGTTCATCGACGAGATGCATACGCTGATCGGC
>DASWVJ010000263.1:0-10215 GCA_036406295.1 Bradyrhizobium sp. | reverse complement strand
AAACCGTTGACGGTCAGCTCCTCGATCGAGCTCTTGTCGACATTCTCCATCCAGCCGGAATTCAGATAGGCGGACAGCGACTGATCGGCTGAGACGCGCACCACGTCGAAGCGCATCGCCTGCGTGCCGCCATCACGCACGCCGATCACCGCCTGTGCGGTGTTGTCGAGTGTGAAGGTATCGGGCGCGGCGAAGGTGAAGCCGAGCTTCGGATGCAGGAAGCGGCGGCCGCGCACGAAGCCTTCGCTGGGGTCCTCGCCGTAGACGAGGTTGTCGATCGCGGCGAGATACGTCTCGCGGTCGCGCTCGCCGCCCTGCGGCGAGGAGTACTGCCGGGCGTTCGCCCGCGCGTTCTGCACGCGCTCGGGCGTTGCCGGATGCGAGGACAGAAAATCCTGCGCGCGCGGATCGAGCGAGGTCTTGCCGGCCTTCAGCGCCGAATTGCGCTCCATCGCGGCCAGGAAGCGCGATGCGCCGTAGGGATCGAACTGCGCGCGGGCGGAAATGCCGACACCGATGCCGTCGGCCTCGAATTCCTGCGCGCGGGAGAAGCTCGCCATCGTCAGCTTGGTCTTGGCGAGCGCAAGCGCCGTGAGATCGGGGTCGTTGCTCATGTCGGTGACGACGCGCGTCACCACCGCGGCCTGCCGCGCCTGGTCCTCGCGGATCGCCGCGTGCTTGGCCAGCACATGCGCCATCTCGTGCGAAAGCACTGACGACAGTTCGGATGTGTCGCTGGCCAGAGCAATCAGGCCGCGCGTGACATAGAGCTGGCCGGTCGGCAGCGCGAAAGCGTTGACCGCGCCGGAATTGAGGATGGTGACGCGATAGGCCTGCTCGGGCCGGTCGGAGGCGGCGACGAGGCGGTCGACGGTCTTGCTGATCAGCGCTTCCAGCTTGGGATCGTCATAGACGCCGCCATAGGAGGCAAGGATACGTTCATGCTCGCGCTCGGACGCCGGCGTCTGCGCCACGGCGCGATTCGGCTTGGCCGGCGCCGACAGTGTCGGACCCGGAGTCTGGAAGCGGGAAAGGTCGCCGCAGCCAGACAGGCCGATCGCCGCGCACAGGAACACCGGCGCAGCCCAGAGGCTGCGGCCTTTTCGTCCCGTTTGCTGTCCAGCGATCCCTGTCACCCCAACCGCTCTTTTTGCTTTAATTCGCAAGCAGTTCCAGCTGCCCTGACCGAAGCAATTCAATTCTTGGTCCGGTCCGCGTCTCGATGAAGCCGCGAACCCGAATCCGTCGATTCTCGAGGGACTTAGGCGCAACGCCGGCTGCTTCCAGAGACGGTAGCACTCGCCGTGAGATAGTCACAGCGAAATCCCGCGTCCAGTTGCGGCCGAAGTTCAGGTAAGTCGTTGCCCCGGCCTGCCGGACCGACAGAACCCTGCCTTCCACCAGCATAAAGCGCCCATTCCCGGCCAAGATATCGCCGGTACTTTCCGCGTTTTTTGTGGCCGAAGGACCGGCCCAGATGCCCTTTTTGGCGGCACGTGCGGCCGATTCGGCCGTAAGCAGGGCGTCTGCGCAATCCCTGTCCGGAATGTCGGCGGCGGCAAACGCCTCACCTTGCGACAGCAGCGCCGCCTGCACCGAATTCTCCTCACCGGCAACGAAAACGAAGGCGGCCTGGCGGCCGTAACGGTCCGGCGTGTCGTTATCGCCGCGCAGCATAACGTCGCGGCCGGCGACGATCGCTGCCAGCGCCAGAGTGCGCTTTGCCGCTTCGAGCGAGATAGGCTCAATGCCGGCAAGTCTGATTTCGCGGCCGTCGGTGAGGCGGAAGCTGCGCGCATCGATCACGGCAGCAACGCGCCCTTCGCCCTGCGCCTCGAAAACGCAGGGCGCCGCAATCGCCGCGCCATCGGCGGCAAGCGACGCCAGCGCCGCGAGGAGGGCGGCATGGATTCGACGGGTGGCGCCGGGGCTGTATGCTAACGGCATGGGACACGCCGAACCTATCCGAAATCGCGGCGAAGGGGGAGACGATGGAGATCAATGGCATCGCGCATATCTTTCTGACCGCGGCGAATTTTGAGCGCGCCCGCGAGTTCTATCGCAAGCTGCTGCCGTTCCTTGGGCTGAAGCCGATGATCGATTCCGATCAGGTTTATTACTGCGTTGGAGGGCGCACGGCGGTGGCGATCCGCGCGCCCTCGCCGGAGAACGCCGGCGCTGCCTTCGACCAGAACCGCATCGGGCTGCATCACCTCTGCTTCCGTGCCCGCGAGCGCGCCGATGTCGATGAACTGCACGCTTTCCTCACCTCGATCGGCACCAGCATCATCCGCGCGCCGCGCGAGGATCAATGGGCGCCCGGCTATTACTCGATGCTGTTCGAGGATCCCGACGGCATCAGGCTCGAGATCAACCATGTGCCGGGCAAGGGCCTTCTGGGTTGACACGGCGTTGGCGGTCTCAGGGTTCGAGACGATCCATTCCGCCAAGCGAAAATAGCGTTCGCGCGCATGACGGCTTGTGCCTCCGCGTGGCTTGCTGCTCCCAAAGCCATGCGGCATGATCGCGGCAACTCAAGCTGCCAGCAAGGCTGCAACAAATATCAAGGGAGGCTTGCATGAAACGGATTGTTGCGGGCGTCTTCGCCTGCGCGCTGGCAATGGCGGCAACATCGTCGCTGGCGCAGACCAAACCTCCGCTGAAGCTCGGCGGTATCCTCGATATGTCCGGCCTCTACGCCGACATCACCGGCCCCGGCAGCGAAGCCGCGGCCAAGATGGCGGTGGAGGATTTTGGCGGCGAGGTGCTGGGCCGCAAGGTCGAGATCGTCGTCGCCGACCATCTCAACAAGGCCGACGTCGCCGCCAACCTCGCGCGCGACATGCTCGACAACCAGGGCGTGGAGATGATCTTCGACGTGGCGGCGTCAGCTACCGCGCTTGCCGCGGGCGAGATCGCCAAAGCGCGCAACAAGCTCATCATCTTCAACGGGCCGGCCACCATCGCGCTCACCAACGAGGCCTGCGGTCCCTATACCGTGCACTACACCTACGACACCTTCGGGCAGGCCAATGTGACGGGCCTGGCGGCGGTGAAGTCCGGTCTCGACACCTGGTTTTTCCTGACCGCCGACTATGCGTTCGGACAGGCGCTGGAAAAGGACACCACCAATGTGGTGCTGAAGAACGGCGGCAAGGTGCTGGGCAGCGTCCGCCATCCGCTCAACACGTCGGACTTCTCGTCCTTCCTGCTGCAGGCGCAGGCCTCTAAGGCAAAGGTCATTGGCCTGGCCAACGCCGGCGGCGACACCATCAATGCGATCAAGCAGGCTGCCGAGTTCGGCCTGATGAAGGGCGGGCAGAAGGCTTCGCCGCTGCTCGTCTTCATCAGCGACATCGACAGCATCGGCCTCGAAACCGCGCAGAACCTGCTGTTGTCCGAGGCCTTCTACTGGGATCTCAACGACGAGACCCGCGCCTTCTCGAAGCGCTTCATGGAACGCACGAAGCGGCCGCCGACAACGGCGCAGGCCGGCGTCTATTCTTCCGTCCTGCATTACCTGAAGTCGGTGAAGGCCGCCGGCACCACCGATGCGGCCGCCGTGATCAAGGTAATGAAGGAGACGCCGATCAACGACATGTTCGCCAAGAACGGCAGGATCCGCGCGGACGGCCGCATGGTGCACGACATGTACCTGTTCGAGGTGAAGAAGCCTTCGGAGTCGAAGGGGCGCTGGGATTACTACAAGCTGCTCGGCACGGTTACCGGCGACCAGGCGTTCCAGCCGCTCGAGCTGTCGCGGTGTCCGCTGGTGAAGAAGTGACGGTCTGAACGACAGTAACGAATAACAACGAAAGCCCCACCACATGAGTAACGACATCGTCCTCCAGAACCTCGACCGCGGCCTGCTCACCATCACCATGAACCGGCCGGAGCGGCGCAACGCGCTCAATCCGGATATGACGCGTGGCCTCGTCGAAGCGGCGCGGCGTGCGGCCGAGGATCACGAGGTGCGCGCGGTGCTGATCAAGGGCGCGGGCGGCACGTTCTGCGTCGGCGGCGACGTCAAGTCGATGGCGGAAGGGCGCGCGCCGCTGCCGTTCGAGGCCAAGCTGGCAAATCTGCGCCGCGGCATGGAGGTCTCGCGCATCCTGCACCAGACGCCGAAGCCCGTCGTGGCGCAGCTCGATGGTGCCGCGGCAGGCGCAGGGCTTTCGATTGCGCTGTCCTGCGACCTGCGGGTAGCGAGCGCGTCCTGCAAGATCACGACCGCCTTCGCCAAGGTCGGTTTCTCCGGCGACTATGGCGGCACCTATTTCCTCACCCAGTTGCTCGGCAGCGCCAAGGCACGCGAGCTCTATCTCCTGTCACCGGTCCTGACCACGCAGGAGGCCCTCAATCTCGGCATGGTCACCAAGGTGGTACCGGATGCGGAGGTCGAGGACGCCGCGCGCGAGCTTGCGATGTCGCTGGCGCAAGGGCCGTCGATCGCGCTCGGCTATATCAAGCGCAACATCAACAATGCCGAGACGATGTCGCTGGAGGCGTGTTTCGATGGCGAAGCGATCCATCACACGCGTGCCGGCGAAACCGCCGATCACAAGGAAGCGGCAAAAGCCTTTGTCGAGAAGCGCAAGCCGGCATTTCAGGGAAGCTGACCATGGCGGAATACATGCGCCTGCGGCAGATCTGCCTGGTCGCGCCGCATCTGGAGCCCGTGATTTCCGACATCGCCGCGATCATGGGGCTGAGCGTCTGTTACCGTGACGGCAACGTTGCGAAGTACGGGCTGGAGAACGCGCTGCTGCCGGTCGACACTATTTTGCTGGAGGTGGTGGTGCCGACGAAAGACGGCACTGCCGCGGGCCGCTTCCTTGACAAGACGGGTAATCGCGGCGGCTACATGGCGATCTTCTGCTGCGAGGATCCGGACGCGCGCGGCGCCAGGGCGAATGCGATGGGCGTGCGCACCGCGAACGTCATTACGCATGCGCCCTATCACGGCGTGCAGTTGCACCCGCGTGACTGCCGCGCCGCATTCATCGAGTTCAACCACACCGATGGCAGCGACGACGTGCTCGGGACCTATCCGCCGGCAGGGCCGGACTGGCAAAAATTCATCCGCAAGGACACCACGGTGGCGCTGACGGATGTGGAGATGCAGAGCCCGGACCCGCTGGCGCTGGCAGAGCATTGGGGGAAGATCATCGGAATCGCCGTGACGAAGGGCGCGGATGGTCCGGTGCTGAAGCTGCCGAATGCGACGTTCCGGTTTGTGAAGGGACCGGTTGATCTGATGACCGGACTGGTGTTCCGCGTCGCCGACGTCGCCAAGGTGCGCGAAGCGGCCAAGGCGAAGGGCTGCAAGATCGACGGCGATGCGTTCGATCTGTGCGGGGTGAGGTTTAGACTCGTAGCGTAACCACTTCGCCTTCTCCCACAAGGCAGAAGGGAAGAGCTGATCTCGGCAGTCATTCCGGAACATCGCGAAGCGATGGACCCGGAATCCCGAGATTCCGGGTCCGTGCTTCGCACGCCCCGGAATCACGATGACAACCTTTTACCGCCCCTTGAAGTTCGCAACGCGGCGTTCGGCCGTCGCCTTCACGCCTTCCTTGAAGTCCTCCGTGGCGCGCAGCTTGTTCTGTTCCACCAGCTCGCGGTTGGTCGCCGCGAGCACGCGGTCGGCGAGGCCGGCGCGCATGGTGGCGCGGGTGGAGACGAGGCCGAGCGGGGAGCATTCGGCGATTTCGCCGGCCAGCTTCATCGCTTCAGTGCGGACCTGGTCCTGCGGTACCAGCACGTTGGCGAGGCCCCAGCGATAGGCCTCTTCGCCGGTGACGCGGCGGCTGGTGTAGAACATCAGCTCGGCATTGTTCTTGCCAATCAGCTCCGGCAGCGTGGTGGTGAGGCCAAAGCCCGGGTGGAAGCCGAGCTTGGTGAAGTTGGCCGAGAAGCGCGCTTCGGGGCAGGCGACGCGGAAATCGGCGGAGACGGCAAGGCCCAGCCCGCCGCCGATGGCGGCGCCATGCACGGCGGCGACGATCGGCTTCTTGTTGCGGAAGATGCGCACGGCCTGAACGTAGAGATGATTGATCGGCAGATTGGCAGCGGGATCGCGCTGTGCCTGTTCTTCCTGTTCCTTCCGCTTCGGATCG
Source organism: Bradyrhizobium sp. (assembly GCA_036406295.1). Classification (GTDB taxonomy): domain Bacteria; phylum Pseudomonadota; class Alphaproteobacteria; order Rhizobiales; family Xanthobacteraceae; genus Bradyrhizobium. The sequence continues at coordinate 4,096 of DASWVJ010000263.1, read as the reverse complement.
GAGAAATCGGCGCCAGCGCAGAACGCCTTGCCGGAAGCCGCCAGCACTGAGCTGCGGATCTCGATATCGTTGTCGAATTCTTCCAGCGCGTCCGCGATCTGGTTGATCAGCGAGACGTCGAAGAAATTCAGCGGCGGCTTTCTTATTTCGATCAGGCCGACATGCTTATGCTTCTCGACGCCGATATCGGTGTACTTGCTCATCTGTGGTCTCCAATAGAACTCAGCGTTTCGGCGCGGGAAAAATCACCTCTCCCTATGGAAGAGGTGTGAAGTGCACGCGGCTGGGCCGTCGATTCCATCAACGCAAACCAAGTCCGCGGGCGATGATGCCGCGCAGCACCTCGGTGGTGCCGCCCTGGATGGTGAGTTTTGGCGCGGTCTTGATCGCGAACGACAGCTGCCGCTCCAGCGTCTCGCGATTGCTCGCGGTCTCCTCGACGAAGGCGGCAAGATCGCGCACGCGGTGCGGCAGTTGCTGCTCCCAGATCGTGCCGATGTCCTTGACGATCGAGGCCTCCACCACCGGCTCCTTGCCGGCCTGTAGCATGCCGGCCACCGACACCGACATGCGGCGCATGGTGTGCACCTGCGCCACCAGGCGGCCGATGCCTTCGGCGGAACGGGTGTCCGGATTCTTGCCGACGGCGCGAACGAGCTCCGTCAGCACGTAATAGGTTTCGAGGAAGCGCTCGGGGCCGCTTCGTTCATAGGCCAATTCAGATGTCGCCTGCTTCCAGGCGCCGTCGATCTCGCCGAGCACGTGATCATCGGGCACAAAGTAGTCGGTGAAGACCACTTCGTTGAACTCATATTGCCCGGTGATCTGGCCAATCGGGTTCACCTGGATGCCCGGCTCCTTCATCTTGACCAGGAACTGGGTCAGCCCGTGGCGGCGGTTTTCCTTGGTCGGGGGCGAGGTGCGGAAGATCGCGATCATGTAGTCGGCAATATGCGCCGACGAGGTCCAGATCTTGGTGCCGTTGATGAGATAGCCGCCGTCGGTCTTGGTGGCGCGCGTCTTTGCCGCGAACAGGTCGGAGCCGGAATTCGGCTCGCTCATGCCGATGGCAAAACACAGCTCGCCTTTGCAGATGCGCGGCAGGATGTCCATCTTGATATGCTCGGGCGCATATCTCAGCAGGATCGGCCCGCTCTGGCGGTCAGCGACGAAGAAGCGCCGCGTCGGCGCATTGGCGACACGCATCTCTTCGGTCACCACATAGCGCTCGAGGAAGGAGCGCTCCTGGCCGCCATATTTCTTGGGCCAGGTCATGCCGATCCAGCCGCGCTCGCCGACGCGGCGGGAGAATTCGGGCACGTCAGTGTCTTCGCGGTTGGGCTTGTTCGGATCGAAGGTGCCGCGCGCATTCTCCTCGGCGAGAAAGGCGCGCACTTCCTTGCGCAACTGTTCGCATTCAGGCGGCAGGCGGATCGGATCGAAACGGAGGGCTGCGGTCATCGTGTGTCTCGTATCTCTTGATCAGCGTGAGGCCACCAGCGGCCATAGTTCATCGGCGCCGCGGTCGGCCACCAGTCTGCCGAGCTCGACCGCCCAGTAGCTCTCCGAGCCGAAATCGTCGCGCCAGGCGAGCGCGCGCAGCGAGAAGCGATGCAGGATATGCTCGATGGTGAAGCCGATCGCGCCATGCACCTGATGGGCGATGGCGCCACCCTTTTCGGCCGCTTCCGAGCAGCGGATCTTTGCGGAAGCCGCTTCGAGGAAGACGGCGTCGTCAAAGCCTTTTGCATTCGCGATAGCGTCGGCCGCGGATGTCGCGGCGGCCAGCGCCGCGGCGGATTCGCCGGCGAGCTTTGCCAGGTTGTGCTGCACCGCCTGGAATTTGGAGATCTTCTTCTCGAAGGCGACGCGCTCGTTGGAGTAACGCACACTGATGTCGAGCATGGCTTCCAACGCGCCCGCGATCTGCAAGCTGCGCGCCACGCCGCCCATCAGCATCAGCTTCGTCTGGTCGAAGCCCTTTGGCGCCGGTTTGGCCGCCTTCGGCTCGACCTTGTCGAGCACAACGGTGTCGCTGTTATCGCCACCAAGACCGATGCCGGCCTCGATCCGGCATTTGGAAGCATCGATCAGCGCAATCGAGTTGCCGGCAAGCACGGCGAAATGCTTTGCCGCCTTGGCAAACGGCACGCTGCGGGCGCGGCCGGAGAGGGTGCCGTCCGCATTTTGCGTGATGCGATCCTTCGGCGTCGCGGGGATCACCGTCATCTCGCCCTCGGGCGAGGAAATTTTCGCCTGCGCCAGCAGCCAGCCGGCGAGCATGGTTTCGGCCAGGGGGACCGCAATGGCGTGGCGGCCGGCGGCGTTGAGCACGGCAAAGCCTTCGGCGAGGCTCGCACCGGAGCCGCCGCAATCCTCGGGAACCCAGGCCAGCGGAAGACCAGCTTCGCTCAGCGCCTGCCACAGCGGCGCTTTCCACTCGCCCTTCTTGTCGTGATTGATGGTCTGGGCGTCGGCGAGATCGGCGAAAATCTTTTCCGCAGTCTCGACGACGATGTTCTCACTCTCCGCCACGGCGCTCCCCGATGTTGATTGGCGACCTCTGGCCAAGCGGGTCGGCTCGGGCCTGGTGCGGTCTTTTCTTGCGCTTTATGATGAGGAAAAGCCATAGGCCTGACAAGCGCCGGAAGCAGGGCCGCCTGCAGGAGCGGAATACGCCGCGGCAACTCTTAATTCCATCGAGCGGAGTATCGCTTGCCCTGACTTTGCCGCGCGATATGGTATGCCAGCGGTTGAATTCAGGCTCGCAAGAACAACAAGAGGAAACGGATGTCCAAGGATGGTTTGTGCGCGATCGTGACGGGGTCGGCTTCGGGACTGGGAGCCGCGACCGCGGCCATCCTGGCCAAGAGCGGTGGCAAGATCGTCGTCAACTATTCTAACAGCAAGAAGGAAGCCGAGGAGACCGCAGACGTCTGCCGCAAGGCCGGCGCCGAGGTGCTGGTGGTGCAGGGCGACGTCTCGCGCGACGAGGACTGCAAGAAGATCGCCGCCGCCGCCGGCGGCTGGGGCAAGCTTGATATTCTCGTCAACAATGCCGGCACCACCAAGCATGTGCCGCATCACGATCTCGACGGACTGTCGGCGGAGGATTTTCAGCGCATCTATGCCGTCAACACCATCGGGCCGTTTCAGATGATCCGCGCCGCGCGTTCGCTGCTGGAAGCCGGCGCGAAGGCGAGCGGCCGTCCGTCGGCGGTGGTGAACGTCTCGTCGGTGGCCGGCATTTCCGGCGGCGGTTCGTCGGTGGCCTACGCCGCCAGCAAGGGTGCGCTCAATACCATGACGCAGTCGCTGGCGCGCGCGCTGGCGCCGCTCATTCGCGTCAACACGGTGTGCCCCGGCTATATCGATACACCCTGGTTCACCAAGGGCCGCGGCGAGGTTGGAGCCAAACAGGTGCGCGATATGGTGATTGCACGGGTGCCGCTGAAGTCGGCATCAACGGCTGACGACATCGCGCAACTGGTGTGCTTCCTCGCGCTGCCGCAGTCCGGGCAGATGACCGGCGAGTTCGTCCGCATGGATGCGGGGATGCATTTGATTCAGTGACAGTGAGTCATTCCGGGACCATGCAAAGCATCGAACCCGGAATCTCGAGATCCCGGGATGACGGCGTGACTGCGTCACGCCGTCATTTATTCCAATCGGGTATCGCGCCTCTTGCGACCAGCCGGTTCCAGATGAAGAGCACCACTAGCGCGCCGATGGTGGCGGTGATGAAACCGGCGCCCTGCTCGGGACTGTAGTGGCCGATGGCCTGGCCGATCCAGGTCGCCAGGAACGCGCCGGCAATGCCGAGCAGCGTGGTCAGGATGAAGCCGCTTGGATTGTTCGGTCCCGGCGACAGGAAACGCGCGATAATCCCGGCGACGAAGCCGACGACGATGATCCAGATAATGCCGCTCATGGTGTGACCCTTTCAACGAGTGCGTCAGATACGGCGCGACAATTCGTTGGCCTCCGGCAGCCGTCCGTCCGGCGTGAGGTGATCGATCACGTCAGGCAGGTACTGGCTCAGGCCCTGCAGCAGATCGTTGCGCGACATGCCGCTCTGCGAAGCGATGGCGTCGAT